>NZ_CM001514.1:1835413-2167909 GCF_000263715.2 Pseudomonas synxantha BG33R | reverse complement strand
CTGGCCATCACCTGCATTATCCTGGCCTCGGTCGGTGCCACTTTGACGATGCGCCACGAATCCAAACCACTGGTACCCGCCGACTGATCATCTTTAACCCCAGCTCTGGTATTTGCCGCTCATTTAGGCCATGTTTAGGCCGTAACCGAATGTCATTCATGGAGAATTTCGACACGGACTGCATGAACGCTTCGCTCGAGAGCGAGTAAAGCAGCCCTGTTCTTTGCAGGGCGGCTATTAAGGATGGGAATGAAACGAATTTTGATACTGTTGCTGGTTGTAGGCATCGCGGGTTGTGCCGCCACCACTAAAACAGAAGTGAAACGCGGTAAAAAAGGACTGCATATCAACTGTTCGGGCCTGTCCTCCTCCTGGGACCAGTGCTACACCAGTGCCGCCAATTCATGCGGCGCCAAGGGTTATCGAGTGATTGCCAAGTCCGGCGACAACTCCGAAGAGCCAGGGGACTATCCCTTCGGTCTCAACCCTGCCGGCTATACCAGCCGCAGCATGATCGTCATCTGCAAATAGCTGCCCGAGCAGTCTCCCTGACTGCTCATCTTAAATTTCCACACAGGCCAGGCCATTTACGACATGGCGACTAAACTCCTGCTCGATCATCGAGCCAATGGAGTTCCCATGACGCACAACAACAAAATCGTATTGGTGGTAGGCGCCGGTGACGCAACCGGCGGCGCCATAGCCAAGCGCTTTGCCCGCGAAGGTTACATCGCCTGCGTGACCCGTCGTAGTGCCGACAAATTGCAACCACTGGTAGACAGCATTCAATTGGCGGGCGGGCAAGCCCATGGCTTTGCCTGTGATGCACGTAAAGAAGAAGACGTGATCGCACTGGTAGAGCAAATCGAAACGGAGCTGGGGCCCATTGAAGCGTTCGTCTTCAACATCGGTGCCAATGTGCCTTGCAGCATTCTGGAAGAAACCGCACGCAAGTACTTCAAGATTTGGGAGATGGCGTGTTTCTCCGGTTTCTTGAACGCGCGCGAAGTCGCCAAGCGTATGGCCACCCGTAAACGCGGCACCATCCTGTTCACCGGCGCCACTGCCGGCTTGCGCGGGGCCGCGGGATTTGCCGCATTCGCCGGGGCCAAACACGGTATCCGAGCCCTGGCCCAAAGCATGGCGCGGGAATTAGGCCCGATGAACATCCACGTCGCCCATGTAGTAGTCGATGGCGCCATCGATACCGAGTTCATCCGCGAGAACTTCCCGCAAAAATATGCTCTCAAGGATCAGGACGGCCTCCTCAACCCTGACCACATCGCCGAAAACTACTGGTACCTGCACAGCCAGCCCCGGGACGCCTGGACGTTCGAGATGGACCTGCGCCCCTGGAACGAACCCTGGTAACACGCCCCTATAACAATAAGCAGCGAGTATCGACCATGAGTAAAACCCTGGAATTTTTCTTTGATCTCGGTAGCCCCGCGACTTACCTGGCCTATACCCAACTATCGGCACTCTGCGCCGAGACCGGCGCGCATCTGGTCTATCAACCGATGCTGTTGGGCGGCGTATTCAAGGCTACTGGCAACGCCTCACCGATCACTGTGCCGGCCAAGGGTCGCTACATGCTGGATGACTTGGCGCGCTACGCCAAACGCTACAATGTACCGCTCAGGTTCAACCCGCACTTTCCCATCAATACACTGGTACTGATGCGCGCAATCACCGGCATACAAATCCATGAGCCTGAGCGCTTCCCCGACTTTATCGACTGCCTGTTCCGCGCCCTCTGGGTGGAAGGCCGACACCTGGGCGATCTCGAGGTCGTGGCCCATGTGCTGACCGAGCATGGGTTCGACCCAGAGCAGGTATTGGCCCTGTCCAATGATGAAGCCGTCAAAAGCGCGCTCAAGGACAAAACCGAACAAGCCGTTAAACGCGGCGTGTTCGGTGCCCCCAGCTTTTTTGTAGGCAATCAGCTGTTCTTTGGTCAGGACCGGCTGGATTTCGTGCGCGAAGCCCTCAGCTAAATATCGCTTGCAGCCGGCACAGGCCGGCTGCAGCCAATCAAATAGCTGTGGTACGCACCTGCAACCACTCAAGCGCCGCACCACTGAGCAACGGGCTCAAGCGCTCACGCACCTGGGCGTGATAGGCGTTGAACCATTCGCGCTCATCCGCCGTCAGCAACGACGGTTCCAGGCAACGGGTGTCAATCGGGCACAAGGTCAGGGTTTCGAACTTGAGGAACTCCCCAAACTCGGTCTTGCCCGCTTCACGGTTCAACACCAGGTTTTCGATGCGTACACCCCAACGACCAGGGCGATAAGTCCCCGGCTCGATGGAAGTAATCATCCCGGGGTGCATCGCTGTTTGTGGCGCGGCAGCGGCCTGGTAGGCAATAACCTGCGGCCCCTCATGCACATTGAGGAAATAACCTACGCCATGACCTGTACCGTGACCGTAGTCCACCCCTTCGGCCCAGATCGGCGCACGGGCAATCGCATCCAGCAACGGTGAGAGAATACCTTTGGGGAAGTGTGCACGGGACAGGGCAATCACACCCTTGAGTACCCGCGTGCAATCGCGCTTCTGCTCATCACTCGGGGTACCGATGGGCACCATCCGCGTGATGTCCGTGGTGCCCCCCAGGTACTGGCCACCGGAATCGATCAATAGCAAGCCATCGCCTTCGATCAGGGCATGCTCTTGTTCAGTCGCGTGGTAATGCGGCATGGCGCCGTTGGCGTTGAACGCAGCAATGGTGTTGAAGCTCAGCGACACATAGCCAGGGCGACGGGTACGCGCCGCAGTCAAGTGTTCGTCGATCGTCAGTTCGGTAATGCGCTCGCGGCCCAGGGCGCTGTCGAGCCAGGCAAAAAATTCGCACAACGCAGCGCCATCCTGCTCCATGGCCTGACGGATATGTTCCGCGTCCGCCAGGCTTTTGCGGGATTTTGCGAGCGTGGTCGGGTTGAGTCCTTCAACCAGCTTGACGCCGGCATCGAGATTTTCCAGCAAGCCGGCCGTCACGCGTGCGGGGTCCACTTGCAAACTGGCCCCCGACGGTACGGCACGCAGTGCATTGGCCACTTCGCTGTAGTCGCGCAACGTCACGCCATCCTGCTCGAGCATCGCCCGCAACTCGGCATCGACCTTGCCCAGCGCGACAAACAACGTAGCCTGCTGTTGGTTGATCAACGCAAAAGATACAAACACCGGGTTGAAGGACACATCACCGCCACGCAGGTTGAACAACCAGGCGATGTCGTCCAGCGTCGCGATGAAATGCCAATCGGCGCCCTTGTCTTTCAAGCTGGCGCGCAGTGCGGCGAGTTTCTCGCCACGGCTGACGGTGGCTTGAGGCGGCAGATGCTGGTAGATCGGCTGGTTCGGTAGCGTCGGGCGGTCTTGCCAGACTTCGTCGAGCAGGTCGATATCAGTGCGCAAGCGGGCGCCGCGCTCGGCAAGCTTGCCCCCCAGAGTACGTGCCGAAGCCACGGCCATGACCGCGCCGTCCACAGCCACTACGCCACCTTCAGGGGTTTGCTCGGCCAGCCATTCCAACGGCCCAGGCTGGCCCGGCTGCAGCTTTACCAACTCAATGCCACTGCCCTTGAGTTCCTTGGTCGCCTGTTCCCAGTAACGACTATCGGCCCAGACCCCGGCAAAATCCGCTGTGACGATCAGTGTCCCCACCGAGCCATGGAACCCCGACAACCATTGGCGCCCCTGCCAGTAGCCCGGCAAGTATTCGGACAAGTGCGGGTCAGCCGATGGCACCAGCAGGGCGTGAATGCCCTCGCGGCGCATCAGTTCACGGGTATGCGCCAGGCGCTGGGGAACCGTTCCATGGGTCAAAGGCTGCGTACTCATTGTGTCTCCTGCTAACCACGAATAATTGTTATATGTTGCCAATGATAAATCAGACCGCCCAAAACGCCGGTGCGCTGGCCCGTGCGGCCTTGATCAGCCGGGCCGCTTCGTCGATATCCTGTTCGGTGGTAAACCGGCCCAGGCTCAAGCGGATAGTGCGTCCGGCGCTGCGAGCATCATGCCCCAAGGCCAGGAGCACATGGGACGGCGCATTGCTCGCCGAATTGCACGCCGAAGTCGCGGAAAAGGCAATGCCCGCGCTCAGTGTGGCAGAGTTGAACTCACCCTCGCTGAACGTGAGGCTCAGGGTATGTGGGATACGTTGGGTTGGGCTGCCATTGAGGCGCAAGCCGGTAACCGACGTCAGGTGATCCAGCAGGCGCTGGCGCAACGCTACAATACGAGCCTTCTCATCAGCAAAGGACGCTGCCGCCAAGGCAAACGCCGTCCCCATGCCGGCAATTTGATGGGTCGCCAGGGTGCCGGAACGCAAGCCCCCTTCGTGTCCACCGCCATGAATCTGCGCCAGCACTTTCTGTTGCGCCAAAGGCCCGACATACAACGCGCCGATACCTTTGGGGCCGTACAGCTTGTGAGCGGAGAACGACATCAAATCCACCGGCCACAGGCCCAGGTCGATGGCTACCTTGCCAGCCCCTTGCGCCGCGTCCACATGAAACAACGCGCCATGCTCACGTACCCGCGCACCGATGGCCGGGATGTCATTCAGGGTGCCCAGCTCGTTATTGACCAGCATCAGCGAGACCAGGAAGGTGTCCTCGCGCAGGGCTTCGCTGACCGCTTCGACGCTGATCAAGCCGTCCGCATCCGGCACCAGGTAGGTCACCGCCACGCCGGCTTCCTGCAGTTGCCGCGCAGTATCCAGTGTGGCCTTGTGCTCGATCTGGCTGGTGATGATATGCCCACCCGCCACACCCCGGGCCTGGGTCACTCCCTTGAGCGCCAGGTTGTTGGACTCCGTGGCGCCGGAGGTCCAGACGATCTGCTCCGGCTGGGCGCCGACCAGCTCGGCGACCTGGCGACGCGCCTGTTCAACCGTGTGCCGGGCCGCCTGGCCGAATGCATGGGAACTGGACGCCGGGTTACCAAAGTTGGCATTGAAGCCCAGGCACTCGACCATCACCTGGATAACCCGCTCATCCACCGGCGTGGTAGCGGCGTAGTCAAAATACAACGGACGTTTATTCATGACGTTAAAACTCGCAGAGCGTGCTCCCGAAAGCAGCCTCTCGGGGGGCATCGACCGGAACAGAGGTCGTCAGGTTTAACCGATCGAATGCCATTAAAGAAGGTAACTTTATTTAAATGTGCGTAGGAACGCTCCTGGAATTGAGCTTAACAGGCTGAAGTAGCTCCATGGCAAACAAAAAGCCCGAGGTTCCTTAAGGGAATCCTCGGGCTTTTTATCGCAAAAGGCCGGCTCAACTGGGGCGACCATGCAGGACTACGCTGCGCTCGGCGTTCATTTCACCCTGGCGATCAAAAGAGAAAGGCTTCTGTGGCTGGCCAAGCAACGTAGCGCGCTGCTGCTGATATTCGTCAAACGACAAGCCGCGACGGCTCAGCGCCTCCAGGGCCAATTGCCGGGTCTCCTCGGCGGTGTATGGACGCAATTCCGGGGCTGGATGGGACGCACATCCGGCAAGGACAGAGGTAACAAGTAGCAGCGAAACAGCGAGGAAACGGTTCATGGCGGCGGCTCTGCGAGAGGGGTTTCAAGTCAATGAACACAGGCTACTCCCGGTCCCTTCCACTGAAAAATCATCGCCCGTGATAGTCGCTATCAACCGGCACGCCACCTTCAACAATCGGCCGCCAATATTCCTTAAAGATCTATAAATATGCAAAAACATCCATTTACGGAATAAATCATTTTCTCTATAAATAGCTTCACACGTCAGCAACTGTGCAGTGGCAACAGCCAACCCCAAAACTGCGGTCAGTCAACAACTCCCTTTCTCGGCAGCGAGCGCCATACCCATACAGATCAAGGCCTGAACCCGTTGGTACAGCCCTTGTTCAACCTACTTCGCCTCTGTTGCTCAGTACCCCGCCGTTAAAGGAGCTGTTAACTAGTGTTCCCGTTGCTACCGCAGCTGTATGCCAGCCTGACGGGGCCGTTGGGGCATTGAGCCAGTCCCTGCCGATCCCGACGTTCTACTCCTGAAAGAGGTGCCCATGCAGCTTTTGACCCTACCGCCCTCGCCCGCCCTTGCGACCTCGATCCGCGCCACGGCCCAGGTCTTCGAAGACCCCAAATCCCAGGCACTGCTCGACCATATCCGACAAGTGGCGCCCAGCGAAGCCAGCGTGCTGATCATCGGCGAGACCGGCACCGGCAAAGAGCTGGTGGCGCGGCATATCCACAACCTCAGCGCCCGGCGCAACCGGCCGTTCGTGGCGGTGAACTGCGGGGCGTTCTCTGAATCTCTGGTGGAAGCCGAGTTGTTCGGCCATGAGAAAGGCGCGTTTACCGGCGCCCTCAGCGCCAAGGCCGGCTGGTTCGAAGAGGCAGACGGCGGCACCTTGTTTCTCGATGAGATCGGCGACCTGCCGATGGCCATCCAGGTCAAGCTGCTGCGGGTGTTGCAGGAGCGCGAAGTGGTGCGCCTGGGCTCGCGCAAAAGCATACCTATTGATGTAAGGATCCTGGCCGCCACCAACGTACAACTGGAAAAGGCCATCAACGCCGGGCATTTTCGCGAAGATCTGTACTACCGCCTCGATGTGGTCAGTCTGGAGCTGAGCCCGCTGCGCGAGCGCCCCGGCGATATCCTGCCGCTGACCCGCCACTTTATCCAAGCCTACAGCCAGCGCCTGGGCTACGGCCCGATCACCATCAGCAGCGAGGCCGAGCACAAACTCAAGCGCTACAGTTGGCCGGGCAATATTCGCGAGCTGGAAAACGTGATTCACCACACCTTGCTGATCTGCCGCAACGGCGTGATCGAACGCGACGATCTGCGCCTGTCAAATATGCGCATCGAGCGCCAGGACGACAGCCAGCACGCCACCGACAACAGCGCCGAAGCCTTGCTTGCGCGGGCGTTTCAAAAGCTCTTCGAGGAACAGGCCGGCGCCCTGCATGAAAAAGTCGAGGACGCTTTATTACGCGCCGCTTACCGCTTCAGCCATTACAACCAGGTGCACACCGCCAACCTGCTGGGCCTGAGCCGCAACGTTACGCGCACGCGCCTGATCAAGATCGGCGAACTGGCGGTAAACAAACGCCGGCCCGGGCAAACGCTGCAGGGCGAACGGATGCTGCATTTATCCATTTAAGCGGCAGTGCAAAGCATCGTCCTGACTGCGCTCAAAACTGCGCAACACCTGGAATGATCCGAAGGTCACAGCCGTCGCTTGATGCGCGCGGATCAGTGTCCAGAAATCTTCGTCGCCGTGCTCGAAACGCTTGAAGGCTGCTTCTCCGTCCTCGCGGGATTGCCATTGCAGGTAATTGAGCACCCGCCGCCCATCATCGCTGACCTGCACACTGGCGCTCAGAAAGCCGCCATGGCTTGCAGCGAGGCGCTCGCTCTGGGTGGTCAAAGCCGCCACCAGGGCTGATTGCTGGCGGGGCTCGATCTGAAATTCGATCAATTGAGTGAAGCTGCGATTTTTCTCTGATACCTGCATGAGCACTCCCCTTTCTCTGTAGGCAGAATCTTGCGATTCGATGTCACGCAGGGTAAAACCTCTAGTTAAGTCGAGGTCAAGCACTGTTTGGGAGTCTTACATGCTCAGCAACGAACTCAGCGTCGGTCAGTTGGCCGCCCGCAGCGGCGTAGCGGTCACCGCCCTGCACTTCTACGAATCCAAAGGACTGATCAAAAGCAATCGCAATGCCGGCAATCAACGCCGCTATCCACGGGACGTACTGCGCCGGGTGGTGCTGATCAAAATCGCTCAACGCCTGGGCATTCCGCTGGCGACCATTGGCGAGGCATTGCGGGCCCTGCCCGATGGGCGTACACCGAACGCTCACGACTGGGAGCGGCTGTCGGCGTTGTGGCGTGAAGATCTGGATGAGCGCATCAACAAGCTGATGCTGCTGCGCGACAAGCTCAATGGTTGTATCGGGTGCGGGTGCCTGTCGATGGAGGCGTGCCCGTTGCGCAATCACGATGACCAGTTGGGTGAGCGTGGCCCCGGTGCGCAACTGCTGGAGCCCACGCTTGATTCCGATCGGTAAAGCCGGTTGCGCAATGCAACGTGACCTATAGTGAAAAGGCTGTAACTCCATAACCACAATCAAAGGAGAACGTTATGAGCGTTAAACCTATTCCCGAGGGTTACCACGGCATTACTCCCTACCTGGGCATCAACGAGGCCGCAAAGGCGATCGAGTTCTACAAAAAGGCCTTTGGCGCCTCAGTGTTCATGCGCCTGGACATGCCCGACGGCAGGGTCGGCCATGCGGAGCTGCGTATTGGCGAAGCGGTGATCATGCTGGGCACGCCCTGTGACGAAACGGCCCTGCGCAATCCCGACTCACATCCCAGTGTCGGTTTGCACCTGTATGTGAATGACGTGGACGCACAATTCAAACAGGCGGTTGATGCCGGCGCCAGCGTAGTGTCCGAGCCGCAGGATCAGTTCTATGGGGATCGCTCGGCGAGTGTGAAGGATCCGTTCGGTCATCTCTGGTTCCTGGCCACCCATAAGGAGGACCTGACCGAGGAGCAAATCCGCCAACGTGCCATGCAGATGTTCAAGCAAAATTAACCCTGTGGGCGTGAGCTTGCTCGCGCCTGCAACACGCCACGCCTTGCCCCAGGTTCCAATCGGCCTGTTCCGGCAAGCTAAAGGCCTACGTGGAGTCTGGAACACTTCAAGGGTTTGTCGATCTGACACCCCGGTACGCATTGCGCCCCAGCCATATCGTCATGACCAACAAGGCGGTCAATGGCAGCCCATGGAACAACACGATCACCTGGGCCGGCGTCCACGTCACATAGAACGGCCCGACCACCAGCATGCCCACGCCAAAACCGGCCATCTGGATCAGGGTCAAGAGGCTGAACAGCGGCAAGCGCAAGCTATCGGGCTCGCTTTGCGCACGGGAGATCAACGCCACCTCGGACAATCCATCGCCCAGCCCTGCCCACACCACCAGCAACAGCGCCAGCCACAGTTCGGTCTGCTGGAATGTCAGGATAAAGCCGCTGGACATCAACGCCACACCGAGCATGAACAAGCGCTCCATGCCTTGGGTGCCACGACCTTTCAACACTGCACTGGCAATGCGCGCGCCAACAAACTTGCCACAGGCCCACACGGCCAGCAGATAGCCCATGACCGTCTTGGCCGTGTCCGGTGAAATGTACTGCGACAGCACTGGCCAGCCGACGTTATGGGCCGCGCTGCCAAGGGTGTCGAGCATGCTGATCAACAACATCGCGGCCAGCACCGGCGCACCGCGCAACCCCTTGGTCAGCTCGTGCCATTCGGCGGCCAGCCCGCGATGCGCGGCAACAGCAACGCTAAACAACGCGCGCAAGGGCAAGACCAGGCAAGCGGCAATCACATAGGTGCCGATGTTGACGGCAAACACCGCTTCAAATCCTCCCGTGGCGATCAGCAAGCCGGAGAGCAAACTGCCGAAGACCGCGCCGGTGGCAGCCGCCGAGGTGATCCATGCGTTGGTATTCACCCGCTGCTCAAGCGCGACCCAGGTGGGCAACTGACTGTTGAGGCCAATGGCAAACAGCGAATTGCACAGGCCGATGCCGAAGGCGATAAAGGGAAGAAGGGTGAGTTGATGGGCCGGTAACAATACCAGCAGCGGCGTCAGCAACAGCGCCCGGGCCAGGTCCAGCCCCGCCAACGTCCCACGCCCGGCAAACCGCCGGAAAAACGGGATGCCAAACAGGCTGGCGACAATCCCGCCGGTGACCCGGCACGCCAGGAAGATGCTGACAAACACTACGCTCTGGCTGAGCCAGTACACATAAGTGGACAACGCCACCATGTTGAGGAACGCGCCAAAATCCGACACACCGCGAGCAAAGATGATCAGGCGAGCGTTGCGGGTCGACAGATTCAGTTGTTGATCGTGGCTCATGCAGGCTGTGCCTCCTCGACACTGCGCAGGCTTACCAAGAGCACATCGCGCCAGGCCGGTGCCGTCTCCACCCGCGGTCGCACCTCCCCGGCCCGATGGTAGAACCCACGGTCGTTGATCACGATAGTCTCCAGAAATTTCTCCATCGGCAGTTTCAGCAGCCGGCTGTGCTCCGTTTCGTCGGCAAACACCTCCGACACCACCGGCACCGTGTTGCATTCGCCAATAAAGTGCATGAACACCCAATCCAGGCCGTCCTGGTGAATCCCCGAAGTGGTCGGGCTGCTCGATGGCCCATCCGCCCGCACCCGAAACTGATGGATATCGATCGTATAGGTCTGTTCGCCCAGGTGCGGGGCAATCACTGCAAGGTCCGTCGCCAGCAGCTTCTGCATGAGTGGGTGCTCGATAAAGCCCTCCTCGCTGTAGCTCAGGTGGTTCACGCCCTGGCGATAGTTCACCGCGTAGGTGACCGGCGATTTGAACGCCGTATTCCTGTCGATCTGCAATTGCCGTGACGGTAACAGACGATAGCGCAAGATGCGCCGTTCGCGGTGGGTGTAAGTCCTGAACGCCTCGTCGCGCACCAGGTTATCCCAATACGCGCGAAAGCTTTGCTCCTCACCGGGTTCAACTTTGACCAGTTCGCGAAAGTCCGGGCGATGACAAAAGTGATGTTCGCGCAAAAGCGCCGAAATCTGAGGGATGTCCATATCGCTATCCTGCAACCGGTGGATCGATGAGGATGCGCAGGTGTTGCTGCAACGCATCGTGCAAGGCATGGGCGTCGGCGGCATTGCCAACCTGGGCCCAGCATTTGAGCAAATAATGCTCCTCGATATCCGCGTCAATGTAGTGGCCGGGGTCCTGCGGGGCGTATTCCAGCACCGAGCGGTGTTGGTCCAGGAACTGCAGGCCGTCAATGCCCCTGAAAAGGCCACTGTGCTGCGGATAAATCGCCAGCATCGCGTAGTGTTGCCGCGCCTCGGCGTTCTTATGTGCGCCGGCCTCCAACTGTGCATTGATGCCCTTCTCGCCCAACAACAATCCCATATACAACTGATAAGGATCGATACCGGCCAAGTCGCGGAACGCCGAGTTCACATACAGTCCGCCCAGGCGCGGGTTGATCTCGATGACCACCGGCCCTGCGTCCGTCATGCGAAACTCGAAATGCACCACGGCGTTGGTCAGGCCCACCGCGTGCAGGCAGTCCACCGCGTACTGGCGGATCTGCTCGCACTGGGCCTGGCTGAACGACGTCGGAGGGGAAATCAGCAGGTTCTCAAGGACCGTGCCGCTGCGCTCGGTCAGCAGCAGTTTTTCATTGATCAGCAGCGGATGGACACGCTCGCCGGCAATCACACATTCCACACTGCCTTCGATGCCAGGAATATAACCTTCCAACAGAATGCTGCGCCCTGGCAGGTATTCACGCCGCAGCCCGTCCTCAGGCGGCAGGGCGTGCGCACAGCCGTAGAAGTCCGCATAAGCGGCGGCGCCATGATCACTCACGAAATGCCGATAGTGGCTGCGTAGCTCCTCCCAGTTCGAGCATTTTTTGATAAACGCCGAAGCCCCGCCAAAGGGCGGTTTGGCGATCAGTGGATAACCCACGCGCTCGGCGCCTTGCTGGAGTTCCGGTTCGTTGTTGCACAGCACGAACGGTACCGAACGCAACTCATGCTGTTTCAACACGCGGCGCATCAAGAACTTGTTATTGCACGCCGCGATCGCCTCTGGGTGGCTGTAGACCAAGCCCAACCGCTGACACGCCTGCGCAACGATACAGCCCACCTCCCCTTGTGCGGACGGGTGCCCGGCCTGGCAGAAAATCCCCCGCACCTGATAACGCCCGTCCAACTGTCCGACCAACTCCAGGATGGACTGCTCACTGAGCGTTTCGAGCAGGAACACTTCGTCACTGTCGGCCGTGAGTCGTTGCAGCTGCTTGCGCCCCGCCACGGCGGCCGTCAAACACGCCAAGCCGTGGGTGCGAGCCGCCGTGAAATGCGGTTCCCGGTAGCGGTAGCGAGCGCAAGCGCTGTCATCCACATCAATAAACAGAATCGCATCCTGTTTCATACCGCATCCTGCCAACTGCACCAGTGGCCCTCCCAGTTGCGAAAACGGTAAGTACGCTGCCCATCGCGAACTTCAAAATGCGGTAAGTCTTCAGGCTTTTCAAAGTCCAACAATGGCACGGTGAACTTGCCTTGTGCGTGAGGCAGTACATATTCGGGCAGGGCAATATTGGATACACGGCGTTTGAGCCGATCCATTATGACGATGGCTTGGCTGATCGAGGCCTTATACTCTGAAGCACCGGGTGAAAACGGCATGAAGTGATATAAGTAATAGGGCTTTACGCCCAGACGATAAAGATCAATGAATAATTTATGCAACGTCGCTTCATCATCATTCACGCCACGCAACAGCGGCATGTTAGAGAATACTATCGGTACCACACCCTGAATCCGTTTAACCGCGACGGCAAAATCAGCACTGAGTTCAAGGGGGTGGCAGACATGCACACCAAATGCATTGACTTTGTACTTGTCCAGCATCGCCACCAACTCATCGGTCACGCGAAACGGGTTGAAACTCAAGGCCCGCGAATGAATGCGTATCAGCAGGTCATCACGAATGCCGCGCAATGCGGCCAGCATCTCCTCAAGCTTGCGGTCGGCCAGCATCAGTGGGTCACCGCCGCTGAGAATCACCTCTTCAATCGCCGGGTTACTGCGAATGTACTCCACCGAATCCTTGAACGAGTCGGTGTTGGCGTTAGCTTTGTCGGTGCCCACCTGAAGCGTACGCAGCGCCTCGAAACAGAACTGGCAATAGGCATTGCAGGTGTTGGTGGTACGCAGGATCACGCGGTTGTCGTACTTGTGCTGGCAGATGGGCGTCTTCATCTCATGATTGAGTTCCCAGTTTTCGGAACTGCCGTCATAGTCGCCCTGCACCTGTTCGCTCCAATACGGTACTACCTGGCGCCACAGTGGGTGGTCCATCACCTCGCCGGTGGTGAGTGAACGCTTGATCAAATCAATGTAGTAAGGCGTGATCTGCATCTTGCGATCTTGCAAGTTGTGCTCGATATGCGCCGTTGTGGCCTCGCCCCATCCACCGCAGGCATTGCGCAGTGCAGGTTCATCGCGGATGGCATTCTTCTGCTGCCAGCGCCAGTCTTGCCACTGAACTGAACGATGCATGGCTTGATCAAAAATCGACATGAGTTTGAACTCTCTGTTAAGGCATAGGGACGCGTACTTTTCCAGCGCAGGAAAAGTATTATTCGCAACAATGACAACCGACGGGCAGGCGACAGACCACGATCAAGTAACTAATTTGATCACCGGCACCAGAGAGATATAACAGTTCACCACGTGATGGCGCGAATAAACGACTAGCACGGTCATGCAATCAACTTCCTTTTTATAATATTCCGACTTCCAAGTCCGCACTCACTAAAGCCGATGCCCGCCAATGTGTCAATACAATAACCTTGTAATTTTTCTGGAATTAACCTGCACCCGTGCCAACACCCTTTAATGACAAGGGGGGCTTTCGTTCAAGCCAAGCTATTTGAAAAACAAATAATACTGAAAGCAACGCGCGCCGCTGTTATAGAGAGGGTTATTTCTACTTATATAACTACGTAGCCGCACTTCCGCTGAGCCAGGGGCTGGGCGCGAGGCAGTGGCGCTCAAACGCATGGCTGATGACGAAATCACCCAGCGGCATGATCACGTCCCTGGAGGTCAGGCCCGGCCTCACGCAAGCCGCTGAACGCCTAGGGGCCGGTGTATTGCGTGTTCGATCAGCTCTCAAATCCGGCCTGAATGTGAACCTGAAACATTTTCTTTCATATGCGCCTTAGGGATTTCTCATTCTCATTCGTCTTAATTTAGATACAGCCCGTCGCGTCAGCAAAAGCTACGACTGGCCTTTTCCGGGCTTTCATTGCCCCCTTCGCTCAAGACCCTCATTCATATGTCGAAGAAGTCACGCTCCAAACTCTGGTTTCTCGTACATAGCTGGCTGGCGTTGCCCATCTGGTTCTTTGTACTGATCGTCTGTGTCACCGGCACCCTGGCCGTGGTGAGCCAGGAAATCGTGTGGCTGGCCAACCCGGATATCCGTGCGAGCAAGCCGTCGGATGACGCCCAGCCGCTGAGCTTTGACCAGGTGATCGCGGCCATCAAGCGCGATGAGCCCAAGGCAATCGTCCAGTCCATCATTCGCCCGGATGAGTCGCACTTCGCCCTGAGCGTCGGCCTCAGCTACCCGGATGGGCGCTCGGTGGACGTCTACGCCAACCCCTATACCGGAGCGATCCAGGGCATCAGCCCCTCGTTCAACTTTCAGCAATTTACCCGCGCCCTGCATGGCTGGTGGCTGGTGCCTTTCACCAATGGGTACAGCTGGGGCTGGTACCTGGTATCCGCGCTGGGCTTGCCACTGCTTGCCTCGCTGGTCACCGGGCTGGTGGTGTACAAACGCTTCTGGAAAGGTTTCCTGCGCCCTACCCTGCGTATCCGACACGGTGCGCGGATCTTCTGGGGCGACTTTCACCGCCTGAGCGGCATCTGGTCGATCTGGTTTATCGCGGTCATTTCAATCACCGGCACCTGGTTCCTGATCGAGGCGGCCTTGAGCGACAACCAGATATCCATTTCCAGTGAGCCCATCGTGCCGGTGATTGCCCGTGAAAAGGTGCCATTGTCGGCGTCGGGCGTCCCGGCACCGATGATCCCTATCGATAAGGCCATCGACATCGCCGCCGAAAAAATCCCGGGGCTGGACGCCAGCTTTGTGTTCATGCCAAGCAACGCGTACAGCCACCTGCAAATCGGCGGGCGCGGCTGGTACCCGTTGATGTTCCAGACCGCGCAACTGAACCCCTATGACGGTGAAATTGCCGTCTCGAACCTGTTGTCCGACCGCACCCCCCTGGAGTTCGTCACCGAGTCGATGCGCCCGTTGCATACCGGTGACTTCGGCGGCTTGTGGATCAAGTTGATCTGGGCCTTCTTCGGCCTGGTGCTGAGCATGATGGTATTGAGCGGCTTGCTGATCTGGACCAAGCGCACGGCCCTGGCCACCCTCAATGCCCTCAAGCGCGAAGCCAAGACGCAACGCCAACCCGCTTCTATCCCGGCCATGCACGCCAAAACCTCGGAGGCACAGCGATGAGCAAGGTCGCGACCGTACCGCCATCCCCACTGCGCGCCCTCTGGCTGAAATGGCGTTTTCACATCAATGTTCTGCTGTTGCTGATACCGCTGGGGTTCATGCCCAAGTACTTCGCCGACGCCGCACTGTTTCGCGGGGATACCGGTATCGGCGAGCGCGTAGCCGGGCAAGTGCAAGTCGGCCCCTGGAGCCTGACCCTGGCCGAGTTCCGCAATGAAGGCCCGAGCCCGAACCCGGCCGGGCCGATGAAATTCTTCAACGCCGCCCTGTGTGACACCTGCGCCAACGAAGTCAAGGCCACCTACCTGCGTATCGGTAAACCCCGCAGCCTGCGCGCCGCCGGGGTGATCTTCTTCGGTACGCCATACCGCATGGGCGCCGCCCTGCCAGTGCCGGAACGCACACCGGTGGACGCCGAAGTCTGGGTGACCATGGAAGGCTGGGACGGCAGCATGCACCAGGGTTCCATCCCGCTGAACCAGGCTTCGCCTGCCACCATTGCCTGGCTGAACAAGCAAGGAGTTAAACCATGACGTTCAAGCGCCTGACCCGCGCCGCACTGTTACTGTGCGCCGGCTTGAGTACCACCGCCTTTGCCCACAACCCGATGTGCGAATGCAAGGAAATCCCCGGCGAGCAGATCCAGTGCAAGGGCGGCTTTTCCGACGGCAGTGGCGCACCCGGCGTGACGCTGGATGTGATCGGCTACGACGAAACCATCCTGGTGCCCGGCAAGCTCGGTGAAGATTCGACCCTGACCTTCAAGAAGCCCGCAGCCGAGTTCTATGTGCTGTTTGATGCAGGCCCCGGCCACGTGGTGGAAATCGACCAAGCGGATATCCAGGCGCAATGAGTACTACACAGGTTGTACGCCCCGCCGGTGCCGGCCATGAAACGCTCTATGTGCTGCTGCTGTGCCTGCTCATCCTGGCGGTGGCGGGCACGGTCGTGGCGCTGCACGGTGAAACCCAGGAAATTGCGGCGCTGCCAAGCCACCAGTTGGACGCCCGCCGTGACCTGAGCGCCGCCGAGCAAGGCATCTACGCCGACCTGCGGGTGACTCTGGATGAAATCCACTTGTTGCAGCAGGAGCAAAGCGCCCTGCCGACACCTGAGCAACTGGCCGACGAAGGCTTCGCCCCCTTTGCCCAGGATGCCAGCTCGGTCAGCCGTGGTGGCCATCGCTGGCAGTTACTCCCCTCGGCCGCCTACCTGGGCTTGAGCCAGGCACCGGCCACCAGCGGCTCGCTGCTGATGCGCGTGCAGAGCGACGAGCCGGATATCTGGCTCAACCGCAGCGTCAATCTTGCCGCCCCCTCCGACCTCACTGACCAGGCACTGATCGCAGCCGGCTGGCAGCAAGTGGTTGCGCAATTCGATGCCGGCGTGACCCGCCAGCATCGTCACTGAACGAGAAGACCGATTGCCCATGTCTATTTCATCGCCCCTGTTGCGCCTGTTACTGGTCAGCTTCCTCAGCCTGCTGCTCGCTCCCCTGGCGAATGCCGAAGCAGCGAAACGCCTGCGTATCGGCATCACCCTCCACCCCTACTACAGCTACGTGGCCAATATCGTCGGCGACAAGGCCGAAGTGGTACCGCTGATCCCGGCCGGCTTCAATCCA
Organism: Pseudomonas synxantha BG33R; assembly: GCF_000263715.2. Classification (NCBI taxonomy): domain Bacteria; kingdom Pseudomonadati; phylum Pseudomonadota; class Gammaproteobacteria; order Pseudomonadales; family Pseudomonadaceae; genus Pseudomonas; species Pseudomonas synxantha. The sequence continues at coordinate 2,151,155 of NZ_CM001514.1, read as the reverse complement.
CACGCCTACGAGCCCCGCGCCGACGACATCAAGCGCATCGGCACCCTGGACGTGATCGTGCTCAACGGGGTTGGCCATGACGACTTCGCCGACCGCATGATCGCCACCAGCGAGCGCCCGGACATCAAGGTGATCGAGGCCAACGCCAACGTGCCGCTGCTGGCGGCCACCGGCAATGCCGCGCGCGGTGCGGGCAAGGTGGTCAACCCGCACACCTTCCTGTCGATCAGTGCATCGATTGCCCAGGTCAACAACATCGCCCGCGAGTTGGGCAAGCTCGACCCGGACAACGCCAAAACCTACACCCAGAACGCCCGCGCCTATGGCAAGCGCCTGCGCCAGATGCGCGCCGACGCCCTGGCCAAGCTGACCAGCGCCCCCAACCCGGACCTGCGCGTTGCCACGGTGCACGCAGCCTACGACTATCTGCTGCGCGAATTCGGCCTGGAAGTCACCGCAGTGGTAGAACCGGCCCATGGTATCGAGCCAAGCCCCAGCCAGTTGAAGAAAACCATCGATGAACTGCGCGCCCTGGATGTGAAGGTGATCTTTTCGGAGATGGATTTCCCGTCCACCTACGTCGAGACCATCCAGCGTGAATCCGGGGTCAAGCTGTACCCGCTGTCGCATATTTCCTATGGCGAATACAGCGCTGAAAAATACGAAGTGGAAATGACCGGCAACCTCAACACCGTGGTCCGCGCAATCCAGGAGTCAGGGGCATGACCGCGGCGCAACAACTGAACGCCGTCAGCGTCGGCCCGACCCTGAACTTCGACCAGGTCTCGCTGACCCTAGGGCGCACCGTGATCCTCGACGACGTGAGTTTCCAGGTACAGCCAGGCAGCATCCATGCGCTGGTCGGTCCGAATGGCGGCGGCAAAAGCTCGCTGATCAAGACTCTGCTCGGCCAAACGCCCCACCAGGGCCGTTTAAGCCTGGAGTGGCCGGCCGCGCCCGGCACCATTGGCTACGTGCCTCAGGCGCTGGAGTTCGACCGCGGCCTGCCGATGACCGTCGACGATTTCATGGCTGCCATGTGCCAACGGCGGCCTGCGTTCCTTGGCCTGTCCCGGCATTACGCAGCGGCGATCGGTGACGCACTTGAGCGCGTCGGCATGCATGACAAACGCAAGCGGCGCATGGGCGCGTTGTCCGGCGGTGAACGCCAGCGCGTGCTGCTGGCCCAGGGCCTGATCCCTGCACCGCAATTGCTGGTGCTGGACGAACCCATGTCGGCCCTTGATGAAGCCGGCATCCAGGTGTTCGAACGGCTGCTCAATGATTGGCGCCTGGCCGGGATCACCGTGCTGTGGATCGAGCACGACCTGGAAGCCGTCGGCCGCCTGGCTGACCGTGTCACCGGCCTGAACCGCCGCGTGCTGTTCGACGCCACGCCAAAAGAGGCGCTGACCCCGGACCGCCTGCTGACCCTGTTTTCCACTCACCCGCGGAGCCCGGCACAATGAGTTATGAAGCCTTTCGCTTGATGGTCCAGGGCTGGGCGTCTTCCGGTTACCTGCCGGAAGCCCTGGCCTACGGGTTTGTGGTCAACGCCCTGCTCGCTGGCTTGCTGATCGGCCCGGTGCTGGGCGGCCTGGGCACTCTGGTGGTGGTCAAGCGCTTTGCGTTTTTCTCCGAAGCGGTCGGCCATGCTGCGCTGACCGGCGTGGCCGTAGGCATCCTGCTGGGCGAACCCTACACCGGGCCCTATGGCAGCCTGTTCGGCTACTGCCTGCTGTTCGGCATCCTGCTCAACTATCTGCGCAATCGTACCGGCCTGGCGCCGGATACCTTGATCGGCGTGTTCCTGTCGGTGTCGCTGGCGCTGGGCGCCAGCCTGCTGCTGATCCTGGCCGGCAAGATCAACGTGCATATCCTCGAAAACGTTTTGTTTGGCTCGGTACTGACGGTCAACGGCAATGACTTGCTGGTACTGGCAATCGTCGGTTCGCTGGTCATGGCCCTGGCATTGCCGCTGTACAACCGCATCATGCTCGCCAGCTTCAACCCGCAACTGGCGGCGGTGCGCGGTGTGGCGGTGAAGACGTTGGACTACCTGTTCGTAATCCTGGTGACGCTGATCACCGTGGCTGCGGTCAAGGTGATCGGCGCGATCCTGGTCGGTGCGCTGCTGGTGATCCCTGCCGCCGCGGCGCGCCTGTTGAGCCAATCGCTCAAAGGCTTCTTCTGGGTCTCGGTGCTGATCGCCACTGTGAGTACCCTGTGCGGCATCCTGCTGCCGATCATCTTCGACCTGCCGATCCCGTCCGGCGCCGCAATCATTCTGGTTGCCGGTATCGCCTTCGCCTTCGCCGCCATCGCCCGCGGCACCGTGCCCAGCCTCAAAGGGAATCTTGGATAATGCGCCCTGTCTTTCGCCCAATGGCCCTGGCCATCGCTTGCTTGATCAGTACATCGGCACAGGCTGCCGTTGATGGTTTCGATCCAAAGGAATTCAAGGCCAATCACGGCCTCGGCCATGCCGCGCTGACCAAGGCCAAGTCGGTAAAACCGGTCAAGGTGTTGGCCTCGCTACCCATTACCTACGGTTTGGCCGAAGTGCTGCTCAAGGATACCGACGTGCAACTTGAACGCGCCGCGCCAGCCAACCTACCCGGCTCGCGGCAGGTGTCCTACTTCACCGGCCGCGGCGCGGCGGCACTCAACACCTTGGCGCAGGACGCCGACGCCGCCATCGGCCTGCGCTCGCTGTGGGCCGATGATCCGCTGTACCCCGTGGCACGGCGCAGCAATATCCGCATCGTTGAAGTGGACGCTGCACGCCCGGTGGACGGTGGCTTGCCGGGCATTGCGGTACAACCGGGTGTCACCGATGGCCTCAACAGCCAACCCTGGCAATCGAGCAACAATCTGGGCCGTATGGCCGATGTATTGGCCGCCGACCTGAGCCGTCTCGCCCCAGGCGCCAAACCAAAAATCGATACCAACCTGGCTGCACTCAAGCAACGCCTGCTCAAGCTCACCGCCGACAGCGAGGCGCGCCTGGCCCAAGCCGATAACCTGAGTGTAGTCAGCTTGAGCGATCACTTTGCCTATTTGATCAGCAGCTTGAACCTGGAACTGGTCAGCACCGATGCTCGCCCAGACGCAGACTGGACGCCTGAAGCGCTGCAAAAACTCAGTGCGCAGCTCAAGGACAACGAAGTGGCGGTGGTGCTGCACCATCGTCAGCCGAGTGACGCGGTAAAAGCAGCTGTCACTGCAGGTGGCTCCACACTGCTGGTGTTGAATGTGGACGGCGCCGAACCGGTGACAGAGTTGCAAACCAATGTGGATCAGGTGATCAAGACGCTGACGCCATAACATCCACCCCAACATGAATCGCATCATGTCGCCAGAACTCCAGGTCACAATCGATCAGGCGCTGGTGTTGGTCATAGTTAACCCGGGCGATGCGCAAGCCCGGGCTGCCCACCGATACACGCAATGCCGCCGCAGCTTCCACCGGCAGTGAAGTCGGCACAATCTCGAAACGCACCCGCCCATAGTGCAAGTCGTAGTTGCGCGCATACAGCTCGGTCATCGACTGATTCAAATCACACGCCAGGATCCCCGGGAAATACCGCGGGTTCAGGTAGTGCTCCACATACAGCACCAAGCGCCCGTCGATCCTGCGGCTGCGGCAAATCTGGATCACACTGGACAGCGCCGGCAACTGCAACCACGCACACACCGCCGCCGACGCCGGTTGCAATCGCGCGCTGATCACTTCAGTGGCGGCCACACGCCCCTGGTCACTGACCATCGCGTGAAAGTGGCTGCGCTGCATCAGGTTGTAGGCCAACCGCGGCGGCGAGACGAACCAGCCACGGCGCTCTTCGCGATAGATCTGCCCTTGGGCCTCCAGTTGTAACAAAGCTTCGCGCACGGTAATTCGAGTGGTACCAAACAGCTCGCTGAGCTTGCGTTCGGCGGGCAGTTTGCTGGCTGGCGGCAACAGGCCGTGGTCGATCTGCTCTTGCAGCGCCAGACCGATGGAGGTTACCGCCTTGATTGCCTCATCCCGCATCAACGTTACCTATCTGGACTAGACCAGCACCGTTCAGGTGCACAAAACACGCTATGCCTGGGCTTTTACTGTTGCGTGCCAGCCTAGGCATTACAGATGACCGACAGATGACAGCAGGTGTCGAGGGCCCGTACCACACCCTGCAATACATCGGCCAAGTCCAGGGCCTGCGGGCTGTTGGGCATGGTCTACGCTAAGTCTGAGCTGAGCGACACCCGTGCTTCAAAAACGACATCGACATGAAACTGTCATCCATCGGGCCTAAATTGGCTCAGGTATTGCTGACCTAGACCACACCCTCGCCAACGTTCGTATAAAACGCCGCGTGTAAAACGCCCAAAGGAGCTTCGGATGAAACAGCTTTTCCTGGCATCACTGTTAGGCTCGACCATTGCCATGTGCACCGCCGCCATGGCCGCTGATACCGATCTAAAAACCTTGGAAGCCGCCGCCAAGGCGGAAGGCGCCGTCAACAGCGTCGGCATGCCCGATGATTGGGCCAACTGGAAAGGCACCTGGGAAGACCTGGCCAAGACCTACGGCCTCAAGCACATCGATACCGACATGAGTTCGGCCCAGGAAATCGCCAAGTTCAAAGCCGAAAAAGACAACGCCAGTGCCGATATCGGTGACGTGGGCGCAGCCTTCGGCCCGATCGCGGTGAAGCAGGAAGTCACCCAGCCCTACAAACCCTCCACCTGGGCGCAGGTTCCGGATTGGGCAAAAGACAAGGACGGTCACTGGGCCCTGGCCTATACCGGCACCATCGCGTTTATCGTCAACAAGAAGCTGCTGCACGGCTCAGAAGTGCCGACCAGTTGGGCCGACCTGCAAACCGGCAAATACAAGGTGTCGGTGGGTGATGTAAGCACCGCAGCCCAAGCCTCCAATGCGGTACTCGCCGCCGCTATCGCCAACAAGGGCGACGAGAAAAACATCGCACCGGGCCTGCAGTTTTTCACCAGGATCGCCCAGCAAGGTCGCCTCTCACTGTCCAACCCGACCATCGCCACCATGGAAAAAGGCGAAGTCGAAGTTGGCATTGTCTGGGACTTCAACGGCCTGAGCTACAAAGCCAAGATGGCCAACCCGGATGACTACGTGGTGCTGATTCCATCGGATGGCTCGGTGAAATCGGGCTACACCACCATCATCAACAAATACGCCAAGCACCCGAACGCCGCCAAGCTGACCCGCGAATACATCTTCAGCGATGCCGGCCAACTCAACCTGGCCAAGGGCAATGCGCGTCCGATCCGTGCGGAAACCGACCTGAAGCTGCCGGCCGATATCGCCAAGAACCTGATCCCGGGCGAGCAATACACCAAGGCCAACCCGCAGCCGATCAAAGATGCCGATGCCTGGGAAGCGACGTCCAAGAAGCTTCCGCAGATGTGGAACGAGCAGGTCATCGTAGAGATGAAGTAATCGGTCTCTCTGATACAAGTGCGGTCAGTGTGGGAGCTGGCTTGCCTGCGATAGCGGTCTGACATTCAACATTGGTGTCCACTGATACACCGCCATCGCAGGCAAGCCAGCTCCCACATTTGATCCCATTCCAAGTTGATACTGAGCCATACCCCCTGTTGCGGAGCCCCAGCCCCCATGAAGCACACTGTCATCCTTGTCGTGCTCGACGGCCTGAATTTCGAGGTCGCCCGGCACGCCATGGGGCACTTGCAGGCCTACGTCGGCGCAGGACGCGCAGCCCTCTACAAACTGGAATGCGAACTGCCCGCCCTGTCCCGCCCGTTGTATGAATGCATCCTCACCGGCGTGCCACCGATTGACAGCGGCATTGTCCATAACAACGTCTCGCGCCTGTCCAACCAGCGCAGCATTTTCCACTACGCCACCGATGCTGGCTTGGCCACGGCAGCGGCGGCTTACCATTGGGTCAGCGAGTTGTACAACCGCACGCCCTTCGTCGCCGCGCGTGATCGCCACACCGACAACAAGGCGCTGACGATCCAGCACGGGCATTTCTACTGGACTGACCACTATCCGGATTCCCATCTGTTCGCCGATGCCGAAAGCCTGCGGCTCAAGCACGCGCCCAACTTTTTGCTGGTGCATCCGATGAATATCGACGATGCCGGCCACAAGCATGGCCTCGACACCGCGCAATACCGCAACAGCGCCCGTTCGGCCGACATTATCCTGGCCGACTACCTACAAGGCTGGCTCGACGCCGGCTACCAGGTGCTGGTCACGGCCGACCACGGCATGAACAACGACCGCTCTCACAACGGCCTATTGCCGCAAGAGCGCGAAGTGCCGCTGTTTGTCCTCGGTGACGCCTTCAGCCTGGATGCCGACGCCGCGCCGAAACAAACCGATCTGTGCGGTACCGTCTGCGAACTGCTCGGCGTCCCCCACGACAAACCTGTATGCCGGGAGCTGTTGAAATGAGCCGCGGCAAATGGCTGGCGCTACTGTGCCTGGTGCCCTTCGCACTGTTCTTTATCGTGTTCGAGATCGCGCCGCTGGTATGGGTGCTGATCAACAGCCTGCAGACCGAAGAGTCCGGTTGGGGCGTGGATAACTTCACACGGATCTTCAGTTCGAAGTTCTACCGGCAGGCGATTCAGTTCAGCCTGGAGATCAGTTTCTACTCCAGCATCTTCGGCATCGTCATCGCCACCCTGGGCAGTTATTCGTTGCGCCGGGTGGATTCGCCGCTGCGCAACTTCGTCACGGCCTTTGCCAACATGACCAGCAACTTCTCAGGCGTGCCCCTGGCCTTCGCGTTCATCATCCTGCTGGGCTTCAACGGCAGCATCACCATCATGCTCAAGCAGGCCGGGATCATTCAGGACTTCAACCTGTACTCCAAGACCGGCTTGATCATCCTCTACACCTACTTCCAGATTCCTCTCGGAGTGCTGTTGCTCTACCCGGCCTTTGATGCATTGCGCGAAGACTGGCGTGAGTCGGCTGCGCTGCTCGGCGCCAATGGCTGGCAGTTCTGGCGACATATCGGCTTGCCGGTGCTCACCCCTGCCCTGCTTGGCACTTTCGTCATCCTGTTGGCCAACGCCCTTGGCGCCTACGCCACGGTCTACGCCCTGACCACCGGCAACTTCAACGTGCTGCCGATCCGCATCGCGGGGCTGGTCTCTGGTGATGTGTCGCTGGACCCGAACATGGCCAGCGCCCTGGCCGTGGTGCTGGTAGCGCTGATGACGGTGGTCACCGTGGTCCATCAACTGCTGCTCAAGAGGAACTACCATGTCTCGCGCTGATGCCGGCCCGGCCTCCCTCTACCATCGGGTAGTGGTGTACCTGCTGTTCCTTATTCTGGTACTGCCGCTGATCGGCACCTTTGTCTACTCGATCTCCAGCAGTTGGTCGGCGACTATCCTGCCCGCCGGCTTCAGCGTGAAATGGTACGTACAACTGTGGAGCGACCCGCGCTTTCTGATGGCGTTCGAGCAATCGTTGCTGGTGTGTGTGGGCGCGTTGATCCTTTCGGTGGTATTGATTTTGCCGCTGCTGTTCGTGGTGCATTACCACTTTCCCAAGCTTGATGCGCTGATGAACATTCTGATTCTGCTGCCCTTCGCGGTGCCGCCGGTGGTGTCTTCAGTCGGTTTGCTGCAACTGTACGGTTCCGGGCCGTTGGCGATGGTGGGTACGCCGTGGATTCTGATCGGTTGCTACTTCACCGTGGCGCTGCCGTTCATGTACCGGGCGATCACCAACAACCTGCAAGCCATCAACCTGCGCGACCTGATGGACGCCTCGCAACTGCTCGGCGCCAGCACCTGGCAAGCGGCGATCCTGGTGGTGCTGCCTAACCTGCGCAAAGGCCTGATGGTGGCATTGCTGCTGTCGTTCTCGTTCCTGTTCGGTGAGTTCGTGTTTGCCAACATCCTCGTCGGCACGCGCTACGAGACCCTGCAGGTGTACCTCAACAACATGCGCAACAGCAGCGGCCACTTCACCAGTGCCGTTGTGATCTCCTATTTCTTCTTTGTGCTGGTGCTGACCTGGGCCGCCAATATCTTGAACAAGGACAAAAGCCAATGAGCTTCGTCAGCGTCCAACATCTGCAAAAAAGCTACTCCGGCACGCCAGTGTTCAGCGATATCAACTGTGAAATCGCCAAGGGCGAGTTCGTCACCCTGCTCGGCCCGTCCGGTTGCGGCAAGTCCACCCTGCTGCGTTGCATCGCAGGGTTAACCTCGGTAGACAGCGGCACAATCCTGCTGGATGGGCAGGACATCGTGCCCCTGAGCCCGCAGAAACGTCAGATCGGCATGGTGTTCCAGAGCTACGCGCTGTTCCCCAACATGACCGTGGAGCAGAACGTTGCGTTCGGCCTGCGCATGCAAAAGGTCAACGCCGACGACAGCCACAAGCGCGTGCAGGAAGTGCTGCAATTGGTTGAGCTAAAGGAGCTGGCCGGCCGCTATCCGCACCAGATGTCCGGGGGCCAGTGCCAGCGTGTCGCCCTCGCCCGCTCCCTGGTGACCCGCCCGCGCCTGCTGTTGCTCGATGAACCGCTGTCGGCATTGGATGCACGTATTCGCAAGCACTTGCGCGAACAGATCCGCCAGATCCAGCGCGAACTGGGGCTGACCACGATTTTTGTGACCCATGACCAGGAAGAAGCCCTGACCATGTCCGACCGTATCTTTCTGATGAATCAGGGCAAGATCGTACAAAGCGGCGATGCCGAAACCCTCTACACTGCGCCGGTGGATGCCTTCGCCGCCGGTTTTATCGGTAACTACAACCTGCTCGACGCCGACAAGGCCAGCCAGTTGTTGCAACGGCCAATCAACGGGCGCATTGCCATTCGCCCCGAGGCCATCGAGTTGAGCCGCAGCGGCGAGCTCGATGCGCTGGTGCGCAGCCACAGCTTGCTGGGTAACGTGATTCGCTACCGCATCGAAGCCCGTGGCGTGGAATTGGTGGTCGACGTACTCAATCGCTCGGCCGACGACCTTCACCCGGACGGCCAGCGCCTGGCACTTTCCATCGACCCCAGCGCCCTGTGTGAAGTAGCCTGACAGGCAGCGACCTATTGAGAGAGAACATGACGGATGGCATTGGTAATTTTTGATCTGGACGACACCCTGATCCACGGCGACTGCGCCACCCTGTGGAGCGAACAGATGGGCCGCCTGGGCTGGGTAGACCCTGAGTCGTTCATGCGCAGGAACAACGAATTGATGGACGCCTACAGCCGAGGCGAGTTGCGCATGGAAGACTTCATGGACTTCAGCCTGGAGCCGATGATCGGCCGCACTCCGGAAGAAATCGAGCATCTGGTGGAGCCGTGGGTCGAGGACGTGATCGAGCCGCTGATCTATAGCGACGCCACCAAGACCATCGCCCGCCACCGTGCGAATGGCGACCGGATCCTGGTGATTTCCGCCTCGGGCACTCACCTGGTCACGCCGATTGCGGCGCGTATCGGTATTGAAGAAGTGTTGGGGATTAACCTGGACGTCGGCCACGGCGTGTACAGCGGCAAGACCATAGGCGTGCTGACCTATCGTGAAGGCAAGATCACGCGCCTGCTGGAATGGCTGGAGCAGGAAGGGGAAACGCTGGAGGGCGCGTATTTCTACTCGGATTCGCGCAATGACCTGCCGCTATTGCTCAAGATCGACCACCCGCAGGTGGTGAACCCGGACCCGGTGTTGCGCGCCCACGCCGAACAGGCCGGCTGGCCGATCCACCATTGGACCTGAATCAATAGAGATCAACCTGTGGGAGCTGGCTTGCCTGAGATAGCGGTGCAACAGTGAAGAATTCTTCATCTGGTGCACCGCTATCTCAGGCAAGCCAGCTCCCACACTGACTGCATTTCAATCCAGGATTCGGTCAGGCTGTTGGCAATATGGACTACATCGAATGTAGGACTGGGTTCTTCTAACCCTCCACATGCCCCTCAACGCCTTGCAATGCTTTCACAGTGCCTCCATAGTGAGTCTGGACTGAGCCCGTAGCAGTAGCGTCGGGCTTTTTGCATTATGCGACCGGACCATATGGAACCGGCTCCCTCAAAGACGGCCTAATATGCGTTATCAATTGCCCCCGCGTCGAATCAGCATGAAGCATCTGTTCCCCAGCACCGCCCTCGCTTTTTTCATTGGTCTCGGCTTCGCGTCGATGTCGACCAATACGTTCGCAGCCAATAGCTGGGACAACCTTCAGCCTGATCGCGATGAGGTGATTGCCAGCCTTAACGTTGTCGAGTTGCTCAAGCGCCATCACTACAGCAAGCCGCCGCTGGACGACGCTCGCTCGGTGATCATCTACGACAGCTACCTCAAGCTGCTGGATCCGTCGCGCAGCTACTTCCTGGCCAGCGATATCGCTGAGTTCGACAAGTGGAAGACGCAGTTCGACGACTTCCTCAAAGGCGGCGACCTGCAGCCCGGCTTCACCATCTACAAGCGTTACCTGGACCGCGTCAAAGCGCGTCTGGACTTCGCCCTGGGTGAGCTGAACAAAGGCATCGACAAGCTCGACTTCACCCAGAAGGAAACCCTTCTGGTGGATCGCAAGGATGCCCCTTGGCTGACCAGCACGGCAGCGCTGGACGACCTGTGGCGCAAACGCGTCAAGGACGAAGTGCTGCGCTTGAAGATCGCCGGCAAAGAGCCCAAGGCCATTCAGGAACTGTTGACCAAGCGCTACAAGAATCAGTTGGCGCGCCTGGACCAGACCCGTGCCGAAGATATCTTCCAGGCCTACATCAACACCTTCGCGATGTCCTACGACCCGCACACCAATTATCTGTCACCGGATAACGCGGAAAATTTTGATATCAACATGAGTCTGTCCCTGGAAGGCATCGGTGCCGTCCTGCAAAGCGACAATGACCAGGTCAAGATCGTACGTTTGGTACCGGCAGGCCCGGCAGACAAGACCAAGCAGGTCGCCCCGGCAGACAAGATCATTGGCGTGGCCCAGGCCGACAAAGAGATGGTCGATGTGGTCGGCTGGCGCCTGGACGAAGTGGTCAAGCTGATCCGAGGGCCAAAAGGCAGTGTGGTGCGCCTGGAAGTGATTCCGCACACCAACGCACCGAACGACCAGACCAGCAAGATCGTGTCCATCACCCGTGAAGCGGTGAAGCTCGAAGACCAGGCGGTGCAGAAGAAAGTCCTTAACCTCAAGCAGGATGGCAAGGACTACAAGCTGGGCGTGATTGAGATCCCGGCCTTCTACCTGGACTTCAAGGCGTTCCGTGCCGGTGACCCGGACTACAAGTCCACCACCCGCGACGTGAAGAAAATCCTGACGGAACTGCAGAAGGAAAAAGTCGACGGCGTGGTCATCGACCTGCGCAACAACGGCGGCGGTTCCCTGCAAGAAGCCACCGAGCTGACCAGCCTGTTTATCGACAAGGGCCCAACCGTATTGGTCCGCAATGCTGATGGGCGTGTCGACGTGCTGGAAGACGAGAACCCGGGCGCCTTCTACAAGGGGCCGATGGCGTTGCTGGTCAACCGTCTCTCGGCCTCCGCTTCGGAGATTTTCGCCGGTGCCATGCAGGACTATCACCGTGCGTTGATCATCGGCGGCCAGACGTTCGGCAAGGGCACCGTGCAGACCATCCAGCCGCTGAACCATGGCGAGCTGAAACTGACGCTGGCCAAGTTCTACCGGGTTTCCGGGCAGAGCACCCAGCATCAGGGCGTGCTGCCGGATATCGATTTCCCGTCGATTATCGACACCAAGGAAATCGGCGAAAGCGCGCTGCCTGAAGCCATGCCATGGGACACCATCCGCCCTGCGATCAAGCCGGCGTCGGATCCGTTCAAGCCGTTCCTGACGCAGTTGAAAGCAGACCACGACACCCGCTCTGCCAAGGATGCCGAGTTCGTGTTTATCCGCGACAAGCTGGCCCTGGCCAAGAAGCTGATGGAAGAGAAAACCGTCAGCCTCAACGAAGCGGATCGCCGTGCACAGCACTCCAGCATCGAGAATCAGCAATTGGTGCTGGAAAACACCCGCCGCAAAGCCAAGGGTGAAGATCCGCTCAAAGAGCTGAAGAAAGAAGATGAAGATGCCTTGCCGACCGAAGCGGATAAAACCAAACCGGAAGACGATGCCTACTTGGCCGAGACTGGCCGGATCCTCCTCGACTACCTGAAGATCACCAAGCAGGTGGCCAAGCAGTAAATGATGGCAATTTAATGTGACCGCTCCACGCAGTGTCATCATATAGACATCATTCTGTCGTGAAATGAAAGGACCGCAGGCTTGACGCCTGCGGTCCTTTTTTTTTGATCGAGATCGTCATGACCGTGACCGAACCGCTGAATGCATTGGGCTCAATCCTGGTTCAAGGCAGTTTGCACACCGCAGGAAGCGCGCCAGATGTTGCCCAAGCCGGATAACGCCACGACTGCCCTCAGCGATGAAGGCAGTGACCTCAGCGCCCTGCTGAACGAACAGCCAGCGGTGGATCAAGACACCGCCACGGCTCAAGTGCTGGAAGCGTTCCATCACCAGGCCAATCTCAATTCACTGGCGGTGCTGGATGGCGGCGGTCGCCCGATCGGAATTGTGCACCGACACTCGCTGTCGGACGCGCTGCTCAAGCCGTTCGCGACCGACTTGTTTGCGCGCAAACCGATCAGCCGCTTGATGAGCGATGATTTCCTGGCGGTGGAATTGAGCCAATCCTTGCAACAGGTCAGCCGTTTGTTGACCAGCCGCGCACGGCAGCGCATCGAAGAAGATTTCATCATCACGTTGAACGGTGACTATCTGGGCCTGGGCCGGGTGATCGACGTGCTCAAGCTGATCACCGAACTGAAAATCCAGCAGGCGCGCTACGCCAACCCGCTGACTTTGCTACCAGGCAACGTACCGATCCAGCAATGCCTGACTCGGCTGTTGCAGCAACAGCGCGAGTCGCTGATCTGTTATGTGGATATCGACAGTTTCAAGCCGTTCAACGATATCTACGGCTACGGGCGTGGGGATGAAGTGCTGCTGTGCCTGGCGCAATGCCTGAACGACCAGGTAGACCCCAGCCGCGACTTTGTCGGGCATATTGGCGGCGATGACTTTTTGCTGGTGCTGGGCCCGCAGGATTGGCGCAAGCGGCTCAACCAGTTGCTGGACGACTTCCATACCCAATGCCGACGCTTTTACCGCGCCGAGCACGTCGATGCTGGTTGCTTCGTGTCACTCAACCGCCAGGGCGTGCGCCAGGAGTTCGCCTTGCTATCGCTGTCTATCGGTGTGGTGCATCTGTATCCACAGGCCTGTGCGCAACTCGATGCCAGCCAGTTGGCGGAATTGGCCTCGCAAGCCAAGCACCACGCCAAGGACGTGGCCGGCTACAGCATCCATGTGATCGACAGCCTGGACATGTACTCAGCAGCGCTTTAAGCCTCGGCGGATTCCGGGTATTCGTACTCGAACACCCGCACCACTTCCGAAGCGTGCCAGGACGCAGCCGCCACGCCATCGGAGGGTCCGCTGAAGCGCCCTAGACGCTCCACACACTCAAAGAACCCGGTACGTGGCAGGCGGCTGGCACCCTGGCTGATCACCAGGGAACTGCGCAGCGGCTGCTCGGCCTTGGCATCCAGCGCCGCCAGATGCTCCAGGGCAGCCGCCAGGGTCTGCATGGCTGGCGTCGGAAATTGCAGGCGCTCAAGCAGCGCCCGGTACGTCAGCAAATGGCGCTGGCGACGCGCCTGATCCAATTCGTTGAGCAACCCGTCCCAGTGTTGACGGCTGATACGTAGGCTCAAGACTCATCCCTCCAACCTGCCACGCCCAATTCCCAGGCCAGGCTGCGGCGAATGGCGGCATCCGGCTGGCGTTCACCACTTTCAATCAAACCAAGGTACGAGGGGCTGATCCCCACCGTGCGTGCCAGGGTCTCGATAGCCAGGCCCTTGGCTTCACGCAAGCCGCGCAGGTCTGCGAGCGGTCGCAGGTCCTGGTCGATGGCGGCAGAGGCGGCAGGGGAAGAAGCGGGTGTAGGTGGCTGCTGACCGGCAGCTTTTAGCAGCGCCTGGTACTGGTCCCATGGCAACACCGCATATTCGGGTGCGCCATCGCGTGAAATGATCTGAATATCCATGACTGCCCCGTAGGATAAAAACACTTACTAAGTAAGCTCTTTCCTTAGAAGTGTAATCCTAACAGCCACGAAGGTCGCTGGGGGATCCCCGGCATCATTAGTTTTTTTGTGGGTTTTCCTGGGCCAGCAGCTCAGGGGTTGCAGGGAGGCGCTCAACCACCGCGAGTTTTTCCGGGCGTTGCGCATCCCGCCAGGCGCGAAAGGCGCTCAGTTCGCCACTCAGGGTCTTCATGACCCATGCCAGCACCGCGATGTCGTCGAACATGCCGAACATCGGGATGAAGTCCGGGATCGCGTCAATCGGGCTCAGAAAGTACATCAACCCCGCCACCACCGAGATCAACGCCTTGGGGCTGATCGCTCGGTATTCGCCGCGCCAGTAAGCCAGGCACAGGGCTTGGAGCAATTTGAGATCATCCTTGAGCTGGCCCAGGCGATTGCCCTGGCTTGAGCCTTTGGCCGCAACGGCAAACAGCAAGGTCGGCAAACGTCCACGGCCCAGCAGGCGCGCGGCCATGGGCAGAAAACGGGTGAAATTGAAGGGTGGTTTCATCAGACACTCCAGTTCCAGGCGAGGTAAAAGGTTATCCACACAAATTGTGGATAACCTTGTGAACAGAGCCTGTTTTATCAGCTGAAAGCCACGGTTTATAAGGCTTACAGTCAGATCGGGCGTTTTTTGCGCACATAAAAAAAACCCAAGATTTCATTGACTTGGCCTGTATGTGCGGCTACCCGTGCTCGAGTCTTACATCAGACTGCGCGCAATGCTGCGGGTTCTATCGGATTTACCCAGAAACAACAACGCCCCGTCGAGACGGGGCGTTGTGTGCTCAGGCGCCGATTACTTCTTGGCGGCTGGTGCAGCAGGTGCGTCAGCAGCTTCTGCCTTGGCTGGGTCCTTGATGCCCAGCAGTTCCAGGTCGAATACCAGCACGGAGTTGGCTGGAATCGCCGGGCTCGGGCTCTGGGCGCCGTAGGCCAGGTCAGACGGGATGTACAGCTCGACCTTCTCGCCTACGTGCATCAGTTGCAGGCCTTCGACCCAACCCGGGATCACGCCGCTGACCGGCAGGTCAATCGGGCTGCCGCGATCCACGGAGCTATCAAAGGTGGTGCCGTTGGTGAGCTTGCCGGTGTAGTGAACAGTCACCACGTCGGTTGGCTTGGGCTGTGCGCCGTCGGCCTTCTTCACGATCTTGTACTGCAGACCGGAAGCGGTGGTGACGACGCCGTCTTTCTTGGCGTTGTCTTCGAGGAATTTCTTGCCGGCAGCTGCCGACTCTTCGCTCATTTTGGTCATGCGCTCTTCGGCACGCTTTTGCAGCGCGGCGAAGGCTTCGACCAGCTCGTCATCTTTGAGCTTCTGCTCTTTCTTGCCGACAGCATCTTCGATGCCTTGGGCTACCGCTTTGGAGTCCAGGTCATCCATGCCTTCTTGGGCAAGGCTCTTGCCCATGTTCAGGCCGATGCCGTAGGAAGCTTTTTGCGCCGGGGTTTTCAGCTCTACGCTGGTCTGCGAATCACAACCCGCAAGTACCAGGCTAACCAGGGCCACCGCCGCCGCCAACCGATGCTGTTTCATGCTATTTCCTTGTTCATGCGCCAAAAGGGCATTCGAATAAAGTCGCGAGCTTATCAGGCGGCCACGACCAATGGCTACCGGCATGTGAGCAGGAAACTTCTGATAAGTTCACGTGTTTAAAAGCATTTCCATTTATCATGGGGCACCGCGACGGATCGCGGGACCGCCTGCCAGCAGGCTCATCGCTACTTGCCGCACCTGTGGCGCAGTGGCATAACAACGCGACAATTCGACAAGGATAGTTATCTTGCGCACTTTTTCCCGTGTTTTACTCCTGATACTGATCGCCCTGGGCCTGATTCTGGCCGTGGTGCTCTATTACACCCTCAACCCCAAGCTACCGGACTACGTGCCAGTAAAGCAGGTGCACTACCAGGATCAATGGAGTGCCGCTGACCGTCAGACCTACTACTTCACGCCCCAGGGCACCCAGGTAAAGGGCCTGCACTACGACTGGTTCACGGCCCTGGAGCTGCCGTTCTCCGAGCAACGCTTTGCCGCGCCGGAATACCTGGCGCGCTTTGGTTTTCTGGTCGACCCCAAGCAAGTGCCCACCCCGCAAAACCCTGGCAACCTGCCGGTAGGCTTTGCCCGACACCAGAACGCCGACAGCCAGGTTCAATACCTGGATATCACCTGTGCGGCCTGCCACACCGGTCAATTGCACTTCAAGGGCCAGGCCCTGCGTATCGACGGTGGCTCGGCGCAACACGTGCTGCCCTCCAGCGTACCCACCTTGCGGGGCGGCAGTTTTGGCCAAGCCCTGGTCGCCAGCCTTGCCGCTACGTATTACAACCCGTGGAAGTTCGAGCGCTTCGCCCGCAAAGTCCTGGGTGATCAGTACGATACCCAGCACAATCAGCTGCGCCAGGACTTCAAACAATCGCTGAACCAGTTCCTCAAAGTCGCCTGGAATGATACCCATCGCGGCCTCTATCCCACCGAAGAAGGCCCCGGTCGTACTGACGCCTTCGGGCGCATCGCCAATGCCAGCTTTGGCGACGCTATTTCCCCCGACAATTATCGTGTCGCCAATGCCCCAGTGGACTACCCGCAGTTGTGGGATATCTGGACATTCGACTGGGTGCAGTGGAATGGCTCGGCTCAGCAACCCATGGCGCGCAATATCGGTGAAGCCCTTGGTGTAGGCGCAACCCTGGCCTTCTTCGACAGTGCCGGCCAACCGCTCCAGGGCGACGCTCGCTACCCGTCCAGCGTACGCGTGCGGGACCTGCACCTGATCGAAGAAACCCTGCAACGCCTCAAGCCGCCAACCTGGCCGGAGGACTTGTTTGGCGCCATCGACAAACCCCTCGCCGCCCAGGGCCGCGCACTCTTCGCCGAAAACTGTGCTGGCTGCCATATACCCGCGGTCACCGAGGAAAATGGCCGCCCGGTGCAGCAGTTGAAAATGCTGCCGGTGGACTACATCGGCACCGACCCCGGCACCGCCAGCAACATTGCCGACCAGCGTTATGACCTCAGCGCCCTGCAATGGGACCCGGCCGAACTGGCCCAACTCAATGTTGAACTACACCCTTCGCCCACCGCGCCACTGGATCTGAAAAAAATGTCCGTGGCCCAGGGGCTGGCCTACGTAACCGCCTTTGTCGAAGAACATGCCTACCGCGCCGCCGGCGTGACCCCGGCCGAGCGCCCGAGCCTGGATGGGTTCGGCCTGCCGATTGGCGTGCGCGAATTACGCGCCTATAAAGCGCGACCACTGGCAGGCGTATGGGCTACCCCGCCGTTCCTGCACAACGGTTCGGTGCCGACGATCTACCAACTGCTTTCGCCCCAGGACGAGCGCAGCACCACCTTCTATAAAGGCACGTTCAACTACGATCCACGCCATCTGGGCTTTGAAACCGCCTCGTTCAAGAATGCCTTCCTGTTCGATACCCGAATCACCGGCAATCACAACAGCGGCCACGAGTTCCGTGCTGGCGCACGGGGCAATGGCGTCATTGGCCGTGGCTTGCTGCCCCAGGAGCGCTGGGCGCTGCTCGAATACCTCAAAGTACTGGGCGGCCCGCTGGAGCACCAACTGCCATGATTATCCGATCGAACAACAAGGACCGTTCCATGCTCGCTCGTCTCTGGCTGCGTCTCGGCGCTTTTCTCGGCAAAACCCTGTTGTGGCTGGTGGGCGTTGGGCTGTTGGGGTGGCTACTGGCGACCGTATGGTTCGCCTGGCAGCACAGTGGCCCGGTGTCAGCGGATGAACAGATCCCGCCGGGTGAAGCAGCGATGACCCAAGGCATCATCCAGACCGCCGTACGCATCGTTGACCAGCACCGCGAAGGCACACGCTACCTGCGCGATGCCCATGCCAAGGCCCATGGTTGCGTGAAAGCCGAGGTCAGCGTTCTGGCGGATCTCGACCCGGCCTTGCGCCAGGGCGTGTTCGCAGAGCCGGGCAAGATCTGGCAGGCGACGATGCGCCTGTCCAACGGCAACGCCTACCCGCAATTCGACAGCATCCGCGATGCCCGCGGCATGGCGATCAAGCTATTGGATGTGCCGGGCAAGCAACTGATGGCCGACCAGCAAGCCCGCACTGAGCAGGATTTCGTGATGTTCAGCCACCCGAATTTCTTTGTCAGCGATGTCGCGGAATATGCGCAGAACATCGGCGCGCAAGCGGATGGCAAGAAGGTCCTGGCGTTCTTTCCCAAGCTCGACCCGCGCAGTTGGCAAGTACGTCACCTGTTTATCGCCCTGGCAACGCTGGCGCCCGCACCGGCCAGCCCGACGCAGACGACTTACTTTTCAGTGTCGCCCTACAAGTTTGGCGCGGCAAACGCCAAGTTTCGCGTCGCCCCCGACCCGCAAAGCTGCCCGGATTATGCGCTGCCCAAACAGAACCAGGCTCTGCCGAACTTCCTGCGCAGCGCCCTCAATCAGCAACTGTCCACCGACCGCGTAGCGGCCTGTTTCGTGCTGCAGATCCAACGGCAGAACCCGCAAAAGTTCATGCCCATCGAAGACACCAGCATCGAATGGAAGGAAAGCGACGCGCCGTATGAAACCGTAGCCAAGGTCAGGATTCCCGCTCAGGATTTCGACACTCCCGCGCAGAACCTGGCCTGCGATAACCAGTCGTTCAACCCGTGGTTTGGTTTGGAAGCGCACCGTCCCATCGGCGGTATCAATCGGTTGCGCAAGGCGGTGTATGAAGCGGTCAGCGATTACCGTCACAGCCGCAACGCACCGTAAGGAGCGGTAAATCGCAGGCGAAAAAAAACCCGCTCAATGAGCGGGTTTCTTGTGGCTACCTGGCGTTCAGTGTTCCAGGTTACCGAATATGGCGCAGCGGACGGGACTCGAACCCGCGACCCCCGGCGTGACAGGCCGGTATTCTAACCGACTGAACTACCGCTGCGCGTAACACTTGAAGCGAATGGTGGGTGATGACGGGATCGAACCGCCGACCCTCTGCTTGTAAGGCAGATGCTCTCCCAGCTGAGCTAATCACCCTTCGTTTCGGTGTGGGCGCATCATACACCAAAAAATCGTAATGTCTTGATTTAAATGCAATTTATTTAAAAAAAGTTTTCCGCACGATTTTTTGCCATATTCCGGACAAAGAAAAGCCCGCGATTAAGCGGGCTTTCTGTGGTGACCTGGCGTTCAGCGTTCCAGGTTACCGAATATGGCGCAGCGGACGGGACTCGAACCCGCGACCCCCGGCGTGACAGGCCGGTATTCTAACCGACTGAACTACCGCTGCGCGTAACACATGAAGCGAATGGTGGGTGATGACGGGATCGAACCGCCGACCCTCTGCTTGTAAGGCAGATGCTCTCCCAGCTGAGCTAATCACCCTTCGTTTCGGTGTGGCGCGCATTCTACGTAGCGACCCTATGTCTGGCAAGCACTTTCTTAAATCTTTTTTTTCAGCCCTTCCAATGGCTTAGGCAGGGTTGGCCTACGGCGTGATCAAGAGAATAATGCCCCCCTTTGTATAGAGGAGAGACTCACCCCATGTGGTTCAAGAACCTGCTTATCTATCGCCTGACCCAAGATCTGCCTGTTGATGCCGAGGCGTTGGAAGCGGCCATGGCCACCAAGCTGGCGCGCCCGTGTGCAAGCCAGGAGTTGACCACTTACGGTTTCGTCGCCCCCTTCGGTAAAGGTGAAGACGCTCCCCTGGTTCACGTCAGTGGAGATTTTTTGCTGATCGCCGCGCGCAAGGAAGAACGCATCCTGCCAGGTAGCGTGGTGCGTGACGCACTGAAAGAGAAAGTCGAAGAGATCGAAGCCGAGCAAATGCGCAAGGTCTATAAGAAGGAGCGCGACCAGATCAAGGATGAAATCATCCAGGCCTTCCTGCCGCGTGCCTTTATCCGTCGCTCGTCGACCTTTGCTGCGATCGCGCCGAAACAGGGCCTGATCCTGGTCAACTCGGCCAGCCCCAAGCGTGCCGAAGATCTGCTGTCGACCTTGCGTGAAGTGATCGGCACCCTGCCCGTCCGTCCGCTGACGGTAAAAACCGCACCGACCGCAATCATGACCGACTGGGTCACTACCCAGAAACCGGCCGATGACTTCTTCGTCCTCGACGAATGCGAACTGCGCGACACCCATGAAGACGGCGGCATCGTGCGCTGCAAGCGCCAGGACCTGACCGGCGAAGAGATCCAACTGCACCTGACCACCGGCAAGGTCGTGACCCAACTGTCCTTGGCGTGGCAGGACAAGCTGTCCTTCATGCTCGATGACAAGATGACCGTCAAACGCCTGAAATTCGAAGACCTGCTGCAAGACCAGGCGGAACAGGACGGCGGCGACGAAGCCCTGGGCCAACTGGATGCCAGCTTTACCTTGATGATGCTGACCTTCGGCGACTTCCTGCCGGCGTTGGTGGAAGCGCTGGGCGGGGAAGAAACCCCACAGGGCATCTAAACAACACCGATCCAATGTGAGCACGGTCAGTGTGGCTTGCCTGCTCCCACATTTGATCGCGTCGCCCTATTCAACACTCTAATAACAAGGACATCCCCATGCGTGCACTCGCCGCCTTGAGCCGCTTCGTCGGCAATACCTTCGCCTACTGGGTGTTGATCTTTGCCGTTGTCGCCTTCCTCGAACCCAGCTGGTTCATCGGCCTGAAAAGCGCCATCGTCCCGCTGCTGGGCCTGGTGATGTTCGGCATGGGGCTGACCTTGAAACTTGAAGACTTCGCCGAAGTCGCTCGCCATCCATGGCGCGTGGCCTTGGGCGTGGTCGCGCATTTTGTGATCATGCCGGGCGTGGCATGGTTGTTGTGCCAGGTCTTTCACCTGCCGCCGGAAATTGCCGTCGGCGTGATCCTGGTCGGCTGCTGCCCAAGCGGCACCTCGTCCAACGTGATGACCTGGCTCGCCCGCGGCGACCTGGCGTTGTCGGTGGCGATTGCCGCCGTCACCACCCTCCTCGCCCCACTGCTCACGCCAGCGTTGATCTGGCTACTGGCCTCGGCCTGGCTGCCGGTATCGTTCATGGAGCTGTTCTGGTCGATCCTGCAAGTGGTGCTGCTGCCGATCGTGCTCGGCGTGGTGGCGCAACGGGTGTTGGGCGAGCGGGTTCGCCATGCGGTGGACGTGCTGCCGCTCGTGTCGGTGGTCAGTATTGTGATCATCGTCGCGGCCGTGGTTGCCGCGAGCCAGGCGAAGATTGCCGAATCGGGCCTGCTGATCATGGCGGTGGTGATGCTGCACAACAGCTTCGGTTACCTGCTGGGCTACTTCACCGGGCGCTTGTTCAAGTTGCCGCTGGCGCAACGCAAGTCGTTGGCGCTGGAAGTCGGTATGCAAAACTCCGGGCTGGGTGCCGCGCTGGCCAGTGCGCACTTTTCGCCGCTGGCGGCGGTTCCCAGTGCGTTGTTCAGTGTCTGGCACAATATTTCCGGCGCATTGCTGTCGACGTATTTCCGCCGCATGAGCGAAAAGGAAGACCGTCGCGCCCTGGAAACCGCCCCGTAAGCTTGATCGCCTGAGCCGTTTTCGGCACTCTAGCAAGCTTCGCGAGGACGACCTCGCGACGCTATCAGGCGCTAACCAGGGGACGACCCCACTTTGTAGAAGCGAGGTCATCATGTCCTGGATCATTCTGTTTTTTGCCGGGTTGTTTGAAGTTGGCTGGGCCGTCGGCTTGAAATACACCGACGGTTTCAGCAAGCCACTGCCCACCGCCCTGACGATTGCCGCCATGGCCGTCAGCCTTGGATTGCTGGGGCTGGCCATGAAGGAACTGCCACTGGGTACCGCCTATGCGATCTGGACCGGCGTGGGTGCGGTAGGCACCGTGATCGCCGGGATTATCCTGTTTGGCGAATCCATGGCGTTGTTTCGGTTGGCCAGTGTGGCGTTGATTATTTGCGGGCTGGTTGGCCTCAAGATCAGCACCTGATCCACTACCGCCTTCGCGAGCAAGCCCGCTCCCACATTTGACTGTATTCACAATTCAAAAGGTGGGAGATGGCTTGCCTGCGATGAGGCCCTGACAAACAACGAAAAACTACCTGACACTCCCCCGCAAACCACCCACTACTGCCTGCAACTGCACTGGCGTTGCCGCCTCCACAGCAATCGGCTCACCCGCCACCAACACCACCCGCGACCAGATCCGATGGAAGAAGCCCTTGTGCGGATCGCGACTGAAGAAACTCCCCCACAGCCCCTGCAACGCCATCGGAATCACCGGCACCGGTGTCTCCTCCAGAATGCGCGTCACCCCACCACGAAATTCATTGATCTCGCCATCGGCTGTCAGCTTGCCTTCCGGGAAGATGCACACCAACTCGCCATCCTTGAGGTACTGGGCAATCCGCGCGAACGCCTGTTCGTAGATCTGCATATCTTCATGGCGCCCGGCAATCGGAATCGCCCCGGCGGTGCGGAAGATAAAGTTGAGTACCGGCAAACGGTAGATCTTGTAGTACATGACAAAGCGAATCGGCCGACGCACCGCGCCGCCGATCAACAGCGCATCGACAAACGACACATGGTTGCACACCAGCAACGCCGCGCCTTCATCCGGAATGGCCTCCAGGTTGCGATGTTCCACGCGGTACATGGAATGGCTGAGCAGCCAGATCATGAAGCGCATGGTGAATTCGGGGACGATCCTGAAGATGTAGGTGTTGACCGCAATATTGAGCAGCGAAACCACCAGGAACAACTCGGGGATCGACAGCTTGGCCACGCTCAACAGCAGGATCGAAACGATGGCCGAGACCACCATGAACAATGCGTTGAGAATGTTGTTGGCCGCGATGACCCGTGCCCGTTCGTTCTCGGCGGTGCGCGATTGGATCAGCGCATACAGCGGTACAATATAGAAGCCACCGAACACGCCCAGGCCGAGGATATCGAACAACACCCACCAGGCCTGGCCGTAGCTGAGCACCGCGAGCCAATCGTTGGCCTGGACATTCTGCGGGAAGCCGCCGGAGTGCCACCACAGGAGCAGGCCGAACACCGTTAGGCCAAACGAGCCGAACGGCACCAGGCCGATTTCCACCTTACGCCCGGAAAGCTTTTCGCAGAGCATCGAGCCCAGGGCGATGCCCACGGAGAACACGGTGAGGATCAGGGTCACCACGGTTTCATCGCCGTACAACCACTCCTTGGCGTACGCCGGGATTTGCGTGAGATAGATCGCACCGACAAACCAGAACCACGAGTTGCCGACAATGGAGCGCGACACCGCCGGCGTCTGCCCCAGGCCCATGCGCAACGTCGCCCAGGACTGGGTGAAGATATTCCAGTCCAGGCGCAGTTGCGGCGTCGAAGCTGCCGCGCGCGGGATGCTGCGGCTGGCGAGGTAGCCCAGCACCGCCACGCCGACAATCGCCACCGCCACCACCGGCGCGTAATGGATGGAAGACATCATGACCCCGGCGCCAATGGTGCCGGCCAGGATCGCCAGGAACGTGCCCATTTCCACCAGGCCGTTACCGCCGACCAGCTCATCGTCGTGCAATGCCTGGGGCATGATCGAGTATTTGACCGGGCCGAACAGCGCCGAGTGGGTGCCCATGGCAAACAGCGCCAACAGCATCAATTCAAGATGATTGGTCAGGAAGCCCGCCGCGCCGACGGCCATGATCACGATCTCGCCGATCTTGATCGCACGGATCAACGCGTCCTTGTTGAATTTCTCGCCAAACTGTCCGGCCAATGCCGAGAACAAAAAGAACGGCAAGATAAACAACAACGCACACAGGTTGACCCAGATAGAGCGGTCGCCCTCGATGCTGAGCTTGTAAAGGATGGCCAGGATCAGCGATTGCTTGAAGATGTTGTCGTTGAACGCGCCCAGCAACTGGGTGATGAAAAACGGCAAGAAACGCCGCGTGCGCAGCAAGGTGAATTGGGAAGGATGGCTCATCGTCGTCCGTGTTCCTGCGTGGCCTTTATTTATCAGGCCACGACTTTACCTAATCCTGCTTACTTATTCGCTAGTCCTGCAATGCAGGGCGAAACAAAAAGCTCGCCTTTATAAGCCCCCTGCACGGTGCGCTTGGCCACGATCAGCCACATCAACGCCAACGCCACCACCAGCGCACTGCCAAAGATGCTGAAGAACCCCAAATGCAACACGTTCGCCAGTTTCAGCGTGGCCAGGGCATACACCCCCAACGGGAAAGTAAAGCCCCACCAGCCGAGGTTGAACGGGATTCCGGCGCGCAGGTAACGCAGGGTGATCAGCACGGCGATCAACATCCACCACAGGCCAAAACCCCATAGGGTGATACCTGCAATCAGACCCAGGCCATGGGCCATTTCACCGACATTCTCCAGGCCATTGGCGGCGAAGATCGCCGGCGCATCGCCCCCCAACAGCAACATGCCCAAGGCACCGGTACCAATCGGCCCCAGCGCCAACCAGCTCGACGCCGCCATATTGGCGTGGGGCAACTTATGCAAAGCCATGCGCAGCATCAGGATGGTCAGGATGCTGAACGCCACCGGCAGGGAAAACGCCCACAGTACGTAGCTGGTCACCAGCATCACCAGTTGCGAATGGGCATCGGCCAGGTGCGGCGCGAGCAAGCCGCCGCTGGCCGCCGCCACTTCGGCCGCCACCACGGGCAACAGCCAGACGGCTGTCATCTGGTCGATGCTGTGCTCCTGGCGTGTGAACATCATGAACGGGATGAGTACGCCGCAGGCAAGGGCCATGACCACGTCCAGCCACCACAGGGCTTCGGCCAACGGGATGACATCACTGCCCCAACGTGGCAGGCCGAACAACAGCAATCCGTTGAGAATGGTCGCCAGCCCCATGGGGATGGTGCCGAAGAACATCGAAACCGTGGAGTGCCCGAAAATGCGCCGCGCCTCGTGGAAAAACATCAACCAACGAGCGGCATACAACACGCTGAACAACACGAACAGGCCGATGGTGAACATCCACAGGCCTTCAGCGACAGCGTGCAAGCCTGGCAAAGTGACCGGCAACTGAGCCAGGGCCAGTGCCAGCACCCCGGTGCCCATGGTGGCGGCAAACCAGTTCGGGGTGAACTGGCGAATCACTTCCCGGGGACGGGTCAGGTGGCTGAAAGGTTTGAAACGGTGGGTGGTCGAACAGGTCATGATTTGATCCTCTTCCTCGCATGAGGTTGAGGCCATGGTAGAACCTGAATGAATATCTATATAACGGGTAATATCTCTAACTGTTATCTACTTTATAGATATTTGCCTTGCCTACGCAGCTGCCCTGCTCCGCGCAGAGCCCTGCCACAACTGCCCGCCTAGAGCGCCCAACGCCAACAGGATGAGGACCGCAGCGTAGCCATCGGTGGTGACGACGAGGCCAAACTCCCGGCTCAGATTGCCCGCCACCAACGCCGGTACGCAGAATGCCAGGTAGCTCAGTACGTAGAATGCCGACATCAACCCCGCGCGCTCATGGGGCAACGCCAACCCGACGATACTGCGCACGCTGCCCATAAAGCCGCCGCCGAAACCAAAGCCGGCGATTACACTGGCGACAAAGAACAACCATAAGCTGGCCGTCTGCACGGCAACCAACAACAGGCTCACGCCAATGGCCATCAGCACCGCCGACAGGCGCATGACCTTGTCAGCTGCACGGTTGCGCAGGCTGTAGATCATGACCGCGCCGCTTAACGTGACCACCGCGACCAGCCCCCCGCCGATCAAATGCGAGGTCGACCCGGTGGCGACCCGCACCAGCGAAGGCGCCAAAGAAGAAAAGAACCCACCCAGCGCCCACACCGCCACATTCAACGGCATCGCCAACCACAAGGCCCGACGCGCTTGCGGTGGCACATGCAGGGTGGGCGCCAGGGACTTCAAGGCCCCCGGTATACGACTGACCGTCTCGGACAACCGCCAGACATACACGGCCTGCAGCACCATCAAACCCAGCAGAGTGAGATAGATCAATTGCGTCGGCCGTGGCGCGTACTCCACCAGCAAACCGCTGCCCAGCCCGCCACTGGCCATGCCCAGCATCGGCGCAAGACTGTTGAGCATCGGGCCGCGCACCCGGTCAGTATCGAGCAGCGTCGCACTCAGCACCGCTGTGGCAGTACCGGTCGCAAAACCCTGTAATGCACGGGCAGCGAGCAGATAGGCCGTACTGTCCGCGTTGATAAACAGCAGCATCGCCACGATATTCAGCAGCAACGCGGCAAAGATCACCGGCTTGCGCCCCAGGTAATCGGAAAGCGAGCCCACCGTCAGCAGCGCCGCCAACAGGCTTAGGGCATAGACGCCAAAGATAGCCGTCAGCATCGCGGCCGAAAAATGCAGGTTGTCCTGATACACCTGGTACAACGGCGTCGGCGCGCTGGAGGCGGCGAGAAAGGTCAACACTGTGATCACGAGGAACGTCAGGCTGGACCGCTGTGAAATGACGCTGATCATGGGCACGCTCCGCTAAAGCTAATATTTTGCTTTTGTGGAGTGTGCTACTCGCTGGCGCTTAAAGCAAATTCTTTGTGTTAAGGTTTTACCCATGGCAATCAAAGAAGGCCTCCGCCCGGGGGGCCGTAGTGCCCGGGTACAAGAATCCGTCCATAGGGCGGTGCGCCAATTGCTGGAAACCCATGAGCGTTCCGGTGTCACCGTGCCGATGATTGCGGCGTGCGCAGGCGTCACGCCGTCGACCATTTACCGGCGCTGGGGCGACCTGTCAGTACTGCTCGCCGACGTCGCCCTGGCACGTATGCGCCCCGATACCGAACCGGCCAACACCGGCAGCCTGCACGGCGACCTGCAAGCCTGGGCCGAGCAATACCTGGATGAGATGAGTTCGGACGTAGGCCGCAATATGATGCGCGACGTGCAAAGCAGCCCGACGCCGGGGTATTGCGTGAGCATCCTGAGCGGGCAGTTGCAGGTGATAGTTGATCGCTATCCGCTATCAGCGCCACCGAGCGTGGACCGGCTGATCAACCTGCTCGCGGCGCCGACGGTGTTTCGTATTCTGTTTTCGGCCCAGCCTTTGGCGGTTGAAGAACTGCATGCCCTGATAGAGCTGGCCCTGAAAAACTAAAAACCTACACAAACCAAATGTGGGAGCAAGTCGAATCGTCGCACCGCCCCTCCCACATTTTTACTGCATTAAGCTCAGTACTTATGTACGCATCCCGCGCCCACTCACCAGCAGCCGCGCACAACCGATATACAGCACCACGGTCGCCACGATCATAAAGGTGATCGCTACGCTGATCTTGATATCCGACACGCCCAGAATGCCGTAGCGGAAGGCGTTGACCATATGCAGCACCGGGTTGGCCAGCGACACGGTCTGCCAGAACGGCGGCAGCAAGGTAATGGAATAGAACACCCCGCCCAGGTAGGTCAGCGGCGTCAGCACGAACGTCGGGATGATCGAAATATCATCGAAGTTGCGCGCGAACACGGCGTTGATAAAGCCCAGCAGCGAGAAAATCGTCGCCGTGAGCACCACCACCAGAATGGTGACCCCAAGGTGATGCACTTGCAGGTGGGTAAAGAACAGTGACAGCAACGTCACGATCACCCCGACCATCAGGCCACGCAGCACACCGCCCAGCGTATAGCCGATCAGGATGGTGTGCGGTGACACCGGCGAGACCATCAGTTCTTCGATGGAACGCTGAAACTTGCTGCCGAAGAAACTGGAGACCACGTTGCCGTAGGAGTTGGTGATCACCGACATCATGATCAGGCCCGGCACGATGTACTCCATGTAGGTGAAACCGCCCATGTCGCCAATCTGCCGGCCAATCAGGTTACCGAAGATCACGAAATACAGAACCATGGTGATCGCCGGCGGCAGCAGGGTCTGCGGCCAGATCCGGGTAAAGCGTTTCACTTCGCGATAAACGATAGTTTGCAGCGCGACAAGGTTGGGTTGCAGTTCGGAACTCATACCGCCACCTTCGCCAGATTTTTCTCCACCAGGGACACAAACAACTCCTCAAGGCGATTGGTTTTGTTACGCAGGCTCAACACTTCGATGTTCTGAGTCGCCAACTGGGTGAACAGCGCGGTGATGCCCATGGCTTTGTCCACCTGCACCTCCAGGGTGTGGCTATCTACCAGGCGGCTTGGGTAACCCAGCAGGTGCGGCGCCACCGACAGATTGTTCTTCAGGTCGAGCAGGAAGGTTTCCACATGCAACTGGCCCAGCAGGTTGCGCATGCTGGTGTTCTCGACAATGGTGCCGTGGTCGATGATGCCGATGTTGCGGCACAACTGCTCAGCCTCTTCCAGGTAATGGGTGGTGAGGATGATGGTGATGCCCTTCTCGTTCAGCTCGGTGAGGAAGGCCCACATCGAGCGACGCAGTTCGATGTCTACACCTGCAGTGGGTTCGTCGAGGATCAGCAGGCGCGGCTCATGCACCAGCGCACGGGCGATCATCAGACGCCGCTTCATGCCACCGGACAGCGAGCGCGAAGGCACATCGCGCTTGTCCCACAGGCCCAGTTGGGTCAGGTACTGCTCGGCGCGTTCCTTGGCGATTTTCGCCGGGATGCCGTAATAGCCGGCCTGGGTCACGACAATGTCGAAGGTCTTTTCGAACTGGTTGAAATTGAATTCCTGGGGCACCACACCGATGGAGCGCTTGAGCGCCGCCGGGGACTTGTCCAGGTCGTGGCCGAAGATGTTCACCGTGCCGCTGGTCTTGTTGACCAGGGTGGAGAGAATGCCGATGGTGGTGGATTTGCCGGCGCCGTTGGGGCCGAGCAAGGCGAAGAAATCACCTTCGGCGACGTCCAGATCGATACCACTCAGGGCCTGGAAACCGTTGCCGTAGGTTTTGGTTAGCTGCCGGATGGACAGAGCGGAACTCATATCGGAATACGCACCAAAGAAGGGAATAGAAAGAATAGATGAGGGCGCAGCGCAGGTAGTTCAACCGGCGATGCAATGCAGGCATGGTGCTTGCCCATGCCGCACAAGTACAGTCACCCGTATTAATAGTGTGTATTAAGTCAACGCGGTCATCACCGCTTTGCGATACGCCGGGCGCTGTTGCAGGCGCTGGTACCAGGCCTCCAGATGGGGCATGGCCGGCCGCTCGATGGGCATCTCGAACCAGGCATAGATGAAGCAACCCAGAGGGATATCACCCATGCCGAACGCCTGACCGGACAGGTAGGGTTGCTCGGCAAGGGCCTGGTCGACGGTTTTGAGCGCGTCGATACAGGCTTGGCGCCCGGCATTGATACTGTCCCAGTTTTGCCTGTCAGCCGGGGTGCGCACGATCCCCCAGAACACCGCCTTGAACGGGTCGGCGAGCGTGGAGGTGGTCCAGTCCATCCACTTTTCGGCATTGGCCCGGGCTTGCAGGTCGCTGGGGTAGAAGTCCGATGCCTGTTTGGCGCACAGGTAGCGCACGATGGTGTTGGATTCCCACAGCACAAAATCGCCATCTTCGATCATCGGCACCCGGCCATTGGGGTTCAGCGCCCGGTATTGCGGGGTGTCGACCACACCAAAAGCCCCGCCCGCATCAATTGCCTCATAGTCCAGGCCGAGCTCCTCGGCGCACCACAGTGCTTTCCTGACGTTTGATGAATTTTTACGACCCCAGATTTTCAGCATGACCGCGCCTTATTGTGGATGAACTTGGCTGGATGAAGGCAGCAGCATACGCCGGATCAGCCACGGCTTAAATCGCCCTGCAGATCGCCCAGCAGGGTCGGCGCATTGTCGGCAAACAAGTGCGGGTAACACTGGCGGATATGCGCGAAAAAGAATGCCTCGGGGACGTCAGCAAATTGCCCGTGATCCACCACATATTCCATTGAGCGACGGCCCTGGCGATTGAACGCGTGGAAGACACTGTCATGCAAGCCATCGAATTCCAGTGGCGGCACATCAAACACGTCGCACAGTTGCTGATTGAACGCCGGAGTCGCTTTGACCCAGCGACCGTTCAGGTACAGCTCGGTATAACCGTGCATGGCGAACACGTCACTTTTGAGCAGGGCAAGCAGGCGCGGTGTGGACAGGTGGTTGCGCACGTCTGCCAAGCCAATGCGCGCGGGGATGCCACAGTGACGGGCGCAGGCGGCCAGCAAGGTGGCCTTGGGCACGCAATAGCTTTCGCCGGCAGCCAGTGCGAAGCTGGCATTCAATGTATTGGGGTCGCGGCTGAAGGTGTAGGGGTTGTAGCGAATCGCCTCACGTACGGCGTAATAAAGACTGACTGCCTGGTCACTTAAATCCGTGCGGGTTCCGCGATGTTTTTCGGCGAACTCCACCACCGCAGGGTGGTCACTATCGATGAAGCGGCTGGGACTCAAGTACGCATTCATAAGCTTGATCTCCGAAGTGAGCCTGGAGTTTAACGACAGGCCTGCCACAGAGATAACGACGATTACGCCAAATGTCGGCGCCTGCTGATGGGTATCCCCAGTACAACTTGTAACACCCTGATCACCCGGCTTGTTCGGATGCGGACTAAGCTCCCTGGTGGTTTCGCCCCTGGTTTCACGGAGGATTGCATATGCTTTTGTTGTGGATACTGGTGCTGGTGGTCGGCATTGCCTACCTGGCACACCGCCGAACTGCCCCCCTTCCCGCCCTGGGCGTGGTCGCCGTCTACCTGCTGGCGATGGGCGCCTGGAGCCACGCGCCGGGCTGGCTGCTGCTGATCTTCTGGGTGCTCATCGCCGTGGTGGCCGCGCCGTTGCTGCTGCCTGACCTGCGCCGCCAATACTTCACCAAGCCGCTGTTCAGCTGGTTTCAGAAAGTACTGCCACCGATGTCCGAGACCGAACGCGATGCGATCGATGCCGGCACCGTCTGGTGGGACGGCGAACTGTTCAGCGGGCGCCCCGACTGGGATAAATTGCTG
This sequence comes from Pseudomonas synxantha BG33R, assembly GCF_000263715.2. Taxonomy (NCBI): domain Bacteria; kingdom Pseudomonadati; phylum Pseudomonadota; class Gammaproteobacteria; order Pseudomonadales; family Pseudomonadaceae; genus Pseudomonas; species Pseudomonas synxantha. The sequence continues at coordinate 2,120,150 of NZ_CM001514.1, read as the reverse complement.
GCCTACCCCAAGGTTCAATTGACCGAAGAAGAACAGGCGTTCATCGACGGCCCCACCGAAGAACTCTGCGCCATGGTCAGCGACTGGGAGATCGGTCAAGCCATGGACCTGCCGCCAGCGGCCTGGGAGCACATCAAGACCCACGGATTCTTCGCCCTGATCATTCCCAAGGAGTATGGCGGCAAGGGCTTCTCTGCCTATGCGCACTCTCAGGTTGCGATGAAGCTTGCGACCCGCAGCGGTGACCTTGCGTCCACCGTGATGGTCCCCAATTCCCTGGGCCCGGCCGAGTTGCTGCTGCACTACGGCACCGAAGAACAACGCAACCACTACCTGCCGCGCCTGGCGCGTGGCGACGACATCCCGTGCTTTGCCCTCACCGGCCCGCTGGCCGGTTCCGATGCAGGCGCCATGCCCGACACCGGGGTGATCTGCAAAGGCGAATGGCAAGGCAAGGAAACCCTCGGCCTGCGTCTGAACTGGGAAAAACGCTACATCACCCTCGGCCCGGTCGCGACCTTGCTCGGCCTGGCGTTCAAGGCCCACGACCCGGACCACTTGCTGGGCGAAGAAGAAGACCTGGGCATCAGCCTCGCGCTGATTCCAACCGATACGCCCGGCGTAGAAATAGGCCGTCGTCACCTGCCGCTTGGCGCCGCCTTCATGAACGGCCCCAACTCCGGCAAGGACGTGTTCATTCCCCTGGAATACCTGATCGGTGGCCAGGAGATGCTCGGCAAAGGCTGGATGATGCTGATGAACTGCCTGTCGGTCGGCCGTTCGATCTCCCTGCCTGCCGTCGGCACCGGCGCCGCCAAGTTCACCAGCCTGGTGACCGGGCAATACGCGCAGGTGCGCGAGCAGTTCAATGTGCCACTGTCAGCCTTCGAAGGTATCCAGGAAGCCCTGGCGCGCATCGGCGGCAATGCCTGGCTGATGGACAGCGCGCGTATGCTCACCGCCAATGCCGTTGACCTGGGGGAAAAGCCCTCGGTGTTGTCGGCGATCCTCAAATATCACCTCACCGAGCGTGGCCGCGAGTGCATCAGCCACGCCATGGATGTGCACGGTGGCAAGGGCATCATCATGGGCCCTAACAACTACCTGGGCCGCAGCTGGCAAGGTGCGCCGATCTTCATCACCGTGGAAGGCGCGAATATTCTCTCGCGCAACCTGATGATCTTCGGCCAGGGTGCAATTCGCTGCCATCCTTTCGTGCTCAAGGAAATGGCCCTGGCCGGTCGCGAAGACCATGACCAGGCGTTGAAAGAGTTCGACGGCCTGCTGATGCAACACATCGGTTTTGCCGTGAGCAACGCCGCCAGCACCCTGGTGCTGAACCTGGGCTTCGGCCATTTCGAAAAAGCCCCCGGCAACCGTTTGAGCCAGGGCTACTTCCGTGCCCTGAACCGCCAGGCGGCTGCATTTGCCCTGCTGGCCGACCTGAGCATGATGCTGCTGGGTGGTGAGCTCAAGCGCCGCGAACGCTTGTCCGCCCGCCTAGGTGATGTACTGAGCCATATGTACCTGGCGTCCGCAGCGCTCAAGCGTTATCACGACCTGGATTCGCCAGACCATCTGGAGCCGCTGTTTGCCTGGGCCATGGAAGAGAGCCTGGGTGAATCGGAACGCGCACTGGATGAACTGCTGAGCAACTTCCCGAACAAGGTACTCGGCTGCCTGCTGCGGGTAATCGTATTCCCGTTCGGGCGTCGGCATACCGGGCCGTCCGATGCGCTGGATGCCGAAGTGGCGGCGGTGATCGGTCGGGCCAAGGGCGACCCGACCCTGGAAGAACTGCTGGCCGGGTGCTACCGCCCGCAAGCGGCGGAAGATCCAGTAGGCGCCCTGCAACATGCCTACGATTTGCTCGGCGCCAGCCATCCGTTGCAGAAAAAACTGCATACCGCGCTTAAAAGCGGGCAGGTCAAACCGACTGCCGGTGAGTCTGCCATCGATGCCGCGCTGCACGCCGGCGTGCTGCAACCGGGTGAAGCGCAAACCCTGCGCGATGCCGAAGCGGCACGGCGCAAGGTGATCGACGTGGATGATTTCAGCAAGGAAGAGCTGATGCAGGCTGAGGGTAAAGTCCGCTGATACCGGCGGTCATATAAAAACGGGCGCGAGAGGCATATACTCTCGCGCCCGTTTTTGCTTTAGAGGACTTATCTCGTGTCCAACGTCGTTGCCGATCATCTCGTCTTGCTCGACCACTTGCGCAGCATCCTGGTTGCCGTCGGCGAAGCCGAACAGGTACCCGAGGAAAGCCACTCGCTGTTCCTGGAGCGTTTCGACGAACTGCGCGCCCTGTTGCCGATCGATCCGATCGAAAGCCAGTACCTGGGCCAGGACCTGATGAACCAGGTCATCCTGCGCTACCCGCAAATCGCACACTTGGTGCCACGCGACCTGCTGTGGTTCTTTGGCGGCGACTGCCTGCACTTCATGCCCGACGAAGAACTGGACCTGTACCAGGCCCTGGAAGAACGTCGCTATGAGGCCGAACAGAACGACGAACCGTTCGACTGGAACCAGGAAAAGCAACTGCTGGCCATGCCCCAGGACCAGAGCAAGCACTGACTTTTCAAGCACTGAGATTCAAATGTGGGAGGGGGCTTGCCCCCGATAGCAGTGGGTCAGTCAACGTAAGGGTGACTGACAGAGCGCTACCGGGGGCAAGCCCCTCCCACATTTAGCTTTGGCTCCTTGGCCATGCATTCCACCAGATAATCGATAAAGACCCGCAACTTCGGCGGCAGGTACCGCGTCGGCGAATGCAGCAACCACGCCTCGCCATGGTACGAGGCAATAAAATCCCACCCCGGCAACACCTGCACCAACTGCCCCGACTCCATGGCATGCCGCGCCGTGAAATACGGCAAGCTGCCAATCCCCACATGCTGCAATACCGCATCCAACCGCACCCCAGTGTGGTTCGCTGCATAACGCCCGCGTACGCCAACCGTCACCGCCTTGCCGGCCTGGCGAAATTTCCAACGCGAATCGCCCGGGGTTTCCCCCAGGTAGATGCAACTGTGTTCAAGCAAATCGTGGGGATGGCATGGGGTGCCATGCTCGGCCAGGTACTGCGGCGTCGCGCACAGCAGGTGTTCGATGGGCAATAGCTGGCGCCCGACCAGGCCGGGAGGTGGACTGTCAGTGATACGAATGCTCAAGTCGACATTGTCGTCGATCAGATCCACATGCCGATCTTCAAGGATCAATTGCACATCCACCTTGGGGTAGCGCCGCAGAAATTCCGGCATATGCGGATGCACCACGAACCGCCCCACGGCCTTGGGCACGCTGACCCGCACCAGGCCCTCGGCTTCATGGTTGAACTGGCCACTGATTTCCATCACAGAGCGCGCCGCGTTGACCATCTCCTGGCAACGCTTGAACACCTCTTCACCGCCCTCGCTCAGGCGCAATTTGCGCGTTGTGCGTTGCAGCAAGCGCGTGGCCAGGGCCTGCTCCAGGCGTGAAATGCTGCGGCTTACAGCCGAAGGTGAAACGCTCAGTTGCCGCGCCGCTTCGGAGAAGCTGCCGGTTTCCACGACCTTGACGAAAATCGCCATTTCACCCAACAACGGCAAAGGAAGATTGATGCTCATGACGCACAGGTCCATTGATAATTGAGCGGATTATCACTCATCTGCGCACTATTTATACTGCCCACAGAACCCTGATGCGGATGTAGACCATGACCGAGCGCCTGTTTTTTACCCATGACCACCTGACAGCCGAGCTGGAAGTGCTCAGTTGCACCCCGCATGAAGAGCAATTCGCCGTGATTGCGCAGTCGACGATTTTTCATCCCCAAGGCGGCGGCCAGCCGTTCGACACCGGCTGGCTCGGCGATAGCCAGGTACTGCGGGTCGTGCAGGAAGCCGAACAGGTGGTGCATTACGTCGACCGACCTCTGGAACCTGGACCGGTCATTGCACGAGTCGACGCACAGCGTCGCGCCTTGCACAGCCGCCTGCATTCGGCGGGCCATTTGATCGGCAACGCCGGCGAACGTCTGGGCTGGATGCCGATCAAGGCCCACCACTGGCCAGGCGAAGGCAAGATCACCTTTATCCGTGGCCAAAGCGCGCAAGACATGGATGCGCAAACGCTCCAGCGATGGGTCAACCAGTGGATCGCCGCTGACTATCCACGGCATATGACGCTCGATGAAGGCACCCGCGAAGTCGGCTTCGGTGAATTGCCGGCTTACGCCTGTGGCGGCACTCATGTGCAAGCGTTGAGCGAGCTGGGCCAGGTGACGATCCTGGCGCTATCGGAGAAAAAGGGCGCATTGTCGGTGCGCTATGAAATTGAAACTAATATGGGAGGGGGCTTGCTCCCGATAGCGGGGTGTCAGTCAGCTTACCTGTAACTGATCCACCGTTATCGGGAGCAAGCCCCCTCCCACAGTGGACCGATGCGCCACAGAGAAATAGGCTAGACGGCAATCGCCCCAGCCCTGCCCGGCTCGACCACGAACGACTTCAACGTCGACACCGTCGCCGCCGGGTCACGCGGGTCACTGATCGCCCGAAAATTCGTCAACATGCTGTCGGCCGCCAACTCCACCGACACATACCCGCGCTGGCGGCTGTCGAAGAACTTCACATGGGGGTTAAGCGGCATGATCTTCATGAACGCGTCATAGGGCGGGCCGTCGGAGGTCACCGACGAGCCAACGAACTCGGTGGCAACCACCGCCGAGTCCGGGTTGTCGGCGTTCGCATGCAGGTCAGTGGCCCAGAACGAATGAATGTCTCCGCCCCAGAACACCGGGTTCTTCACGCGATTGCGCACAATCGACGCCAGCATCCGTGAGCGGTTAGCCATGTAGCCATCCCACCCATCGGTCCAGCGCCCCGGCTTGTGGTTGGTGAGATCGCGCTGGATCAGCGGCGCCACCAGCAAATCCTGGGCGATCACATTCCATTGCGCCTTCGACTGGGCAAAACCCTGGTCCAGCCAGGCTTCTTGTTGCCAGCCGAGCAACGTGCGGGCGGGGTCGCGCAAGTTGCTGCAAGGGGTGTTGACAACATGCCCCTGGTGGCTGCCATTGGCTGCGATGCACGGTTGCTCGGAACGGTACTGACGCCCGTCGAGCACATGGAAACGTACAAGCCGGCCGTAGTCCAGACGTCGATAAATACGCATGTCCGCGCCCTTGGGCACGCTACTGGCGCGCAAGGGCATGTGTTCGTAAAACGCCTGGTAAGCCGCCGCCCGTTGCTGGAGAAACTGCGCCACCGCAACCTTGGGATCCTGGGACCAGCGGTTGGCATAGTCATTCTGCACTTCATGATCGTCCCAGGTCGCCACGCTGGGTGCGGCGGCGTGCAGGGCTTGCAGGTCCGGATCGGTCTTGTACAACGCGTAGCGGTTGCGATAGTCGCTCAGGCTTCGCGCATTGCCACTGCCGTGAGAACGAAAAACCTTGCCAGAATCCGCCGCGTAGGAGCTGTCGTAAATATAGTCGCCGAGGAAAAACACCAGGTCGGGCTGCTCCGCGGCGAGGTGTCGGTAGGCGCTGAAATAGCCGCGTTCCCAGTGCGAACAAGAGACAAACCCCAACCGGGCCGAGGCCATGGCGTGCGGCGCTGGCGTCGTGCGCGACTGGCCCACCGCGCTCTGCGCACCAAGCCCTTCAAACTGGTACCAATAGGGTCGGCCCGCCGCCAGCCCTGCCACTTCGACATGCACTGCGTGAGCGAAACGCTGCGTCGCCAGCACCTCCCCCTGCCTCACAATACGCGTCATCGCCGCATCGCTGGCCACCCGCCAACGCACTGGCACTGAGCGACTCAGGCCGCCACGGCCATCCGCGGCGTTGAACAACGGCGCCAGGCGCGTCCATATCACAAAGCCATCCGGCAACGGGTCGCCGGAAGCCACGCCGAGGGTGAACGGATAATCCACCCCGGCACTGCGCGCAAACGGGCTGAGGATCGAAAACGCGGTAGCGACCGCCAGCCCGCCAAGTATCCGGCGCCGGTCGTGGTCTACCCCGCCGCTCACAGACAGCGCTCCCAGTCGTCACGTACGGTGGCAAACCCGAGCAAATCCTCATACACGCCGTTCTTTAGAAACGCCTGGCGCATGCAGCCTTCATAGCGCAGGCCGATCTTTTCCATGACCCGCGCCGATTCCTTGTTGCGACCAAAGCACTGGCTGCCCACGCGCTGCAACCCCAGCTCGCCGAAGCCGAAGTCCATCACCGCGCTTGCCGCTTCTGCCGCATACCCCTGGTTACGGCAGTGCGCCGCCACCCAGCCACCCAAGTGCCCATAGTGATGCCGAGCATTGATGCGCAGGCTGACCATGCCAATCAACTCGTGTGTGCCCAGCACATGCATCCCCAGGTTCAGCAGTTCACCAGTGCGGTATTTATCGGCAATCCCTGCAATAAAATCCTCGGCGGTTTCCAGAGTGTAGGGCGATGGAATATTCGCCGTGTTGTCAGCAATTTTCGGGCCGTTGGCGAGCGTGAAAAGCAACTGGGCCTGGTGCATTTCCAATGCTCGCAACAGCATCCGCGGGGTAGTCAATTGAGGCAATGCTGTGTCCATGGACGCTGGTTCTCAAGATAAATTTCTCAAGCATGTACGCCCCGAGTGTCAGTTTCATTACGTGCCGAAACTGACCGGTAAGTTTTCTGAAAGACCCGTCCTAGAGCCTTTAAACCGTCAATTAAAGTTAACCATTCGGTCATTTTTGCTTGCTAGCGTGTTGCCCCTAATTCAATAACGGGGTAACGGAATGAGAACCTGGGACGAACCCAAGAAACGCAAGGCGCACATCGAACTGATCCCGATGATCGACGTGATGATGTTCCTGCTGGTGTTTTTCGTACTGGTGAGCCTGAACGTGATTCCCGCGCTCGGCATGAAGACCCAATTGCCCAGCGCCAGCAGCTCGCAGCAGCTCAAACCGCAAAACAAATTCATCCTCACCCTGGGCCTGGAAGGCCAGTTGCAACTGGACGGCAAGGACCTGACGGTGGATGCCCTGGTGCCGGCCTTGAAGGCGGCCGAGAAGCCCGACACCAAGTCGACGATCATCGTCAACAGCGACAAAGGCGTAGAGGTTTCGCGCCTGGTGGAAGTGATGGACACCCTGCGCCTGGGTGGCTTCACCTCCGTGTCCATTGCTACGCGTAAGTCTTGATCATGTACGTTCTGTTTCGTGCGCGTCAGCTGCTGGGCAGTGTCCCGGCCCTGATCGCCCTGGTGCTGATTGCACTGGGTATCCAGTCCCAGACCTTGAAGGTCGAGCCGGTGTATGACGAGTCGGCGGTCGAATTGGCCTTGGTCGAGCCGGAACCGGAAGTCATACCGGAACCGGTGGTGGAACAAGAACCGCCACCGCCGGTAATAGAAGAGGAAGAGGCCGCGCCGGCGCCACCGCCACCGCCCAAGCCGCTGCCTAAACCCGAACCCAAACCCAAACCCAAGCCAAAACCTGTGCCCAAGCCGGCGCCCGTGGTCGCCAAGCCCGCGCCAACGCCGCCACCGGTGGCCGCCAAGCCAGCCCCGGCCGCCGTCGCCCAAACGGCACCGACGCCCGCCCCACCGGCGCCACCGAAGGTCGATGGCCAGGCCCTGGAAGGCGGTTACCTCAAAGGTTTGCGCAACGAGTTGGACACCTACAAGCAGTACCCCACCGGGCGCCAGGCGTCGCTCGAACGCCCCAGCGGCGAGGTAGTGGTGTGGTTGCTGGTGGACCGCCAGGGCCGCGTGCTCGATTCCGGTTTGCAGACTCAGGCCTCAAGCATGTTGCTCAACCGGGCCGCCACCAACAGCTTGCGTCGCATCAAGCAAGTCAAGCCGTTCCCCGAACAAGCCTTCGGGGGCCGCAATGAGCAGCGCTTCACCGCCACCTTCAACTACAGCGTGCAATAAGCACCCGACATCAGGACGACAGTGATGAAGTTCACCCGCATTCATCTGGCACTCGTTGCCGCGACCAGCATGAGCCAGGGACTGGTCATGGCAGAGACCAGCGACAGTGATGTCGGCACCATTGGGGTACAAGGCAAGGCGAGCGCAGGGGGCGGTTACATGGTCCCGGAAGAAAGCATCAAGGGCCGCTCCACGGTGACCAAGGAAGCACTGGACAAGCAGGCAGCAACGGGCAATGCCATCGATAAGCTCAAGTACACCCCGGGCTTGAACATCTCCAGTGAAGACAACACCGGCCTCTCGGGTTTTCGCTTCACCATGCGCGGCATGAACTCCGACCAGGTGGGCATGTCGGTGGACGGCATGCCGATCAACGACTCCGGTAACTACGCGCTGTACTCCAACCTGCTGGGCGACCCGGAAAACATCGACCAGATCTTCGTCACCCAGGGTGCCTCGGAGGCCGATGGCCCGCACATCGGTTCCAGTGGCGGCAACATCGGCATCGTGACCATTCGCCCGACCAAGGAAACCGGCGCGTTCGTCAAACAGGTGGTCGGCAGCAACGCCACGCGCAAGACCTTCGCCCGCCTCAATACCGGTGAAATCAACGGTCTTAGCAACTGGTTGTCGGTGTCCCATACCGAAGGGGAAATGTGGCGTGGCTCAGGCGCGGTGCGTGCAGACAAGGTGGAGTGGAACAGCTTCTTCGACGCCGGCAACGGCAACACCGCCAACCTGATCCTCAAGTACCACGAGCAGGACAACAACAGTTATAGCCAGTTGACCAAGGCGCAGTTCCAGCAGAACGGCCGCAAGTACGATCCCTACCCGGCCACGCCGAGCGTGGGCAGCAACGGCAAATACAACAGCTACTACGCCCTGGCGCAGAACCCGTTCCAGACCTTCACCGCCGTGCTCAACACCCAGTTCAAACTGGCCGACAACCTGGCGCTGTCGGTGATCCCGTATTACTACTGGGGCAACGGCAGCGGCGTCGGCTCGTCCGCCTACGCACTCAACCGTGGCTCCAACCAGGGTGGCGTGTTCGACCTCGGCAACCTACCCACCGCCGCCCAGTACAACGCCGATGGCACACCGAACAGCGGCGTGTACTACCGCCCTTCTCGCACGCAAACCTGGCGGCCGGGCATCACCACCAAACTGACCTGGGACCTGGGCGACCACAGCCTGCAATTCGGCTACTGGTACGAGCGCGCACGCCAGAGCCAGACCCAGCCGTTCATTCCCCTAAAGAGCAACGGCAAGCCGGTGGACACCTGGCCGGATTCCAACAGCGCCATCGTCGATGCCAACGGCAATCAGGTCCAGGGGCGCGACCGCTTCACCGTGACCCCGGCGCAAAAGGTCTGGGCCCAGGACACCTGGTACATCAACCCGGACTGGACCTTCATCGCCGGCCTTGCCTACATGAACGTCGAGCGGGACGGTACCAACCACGGCAGCCTCAACGAGCGTCCGGAAAAACGCAACCAGACCTATAACAAACTGCTGCCCAATGTCGGCCTCAAATACCAACTGGACGAGCGCGACCAACTGTTCTACAGCCTGTCGCGAAACATGCGCGTACCGCAGAACTATGCGCTCTACGACAAGGGCGTTGATTCGATCAACCTCGAGCCGGAAACCAGCTGGAACCATGAACTGGGCTGGCGCTACAGCGGCGACGACATGACCCTGGCCGCCACCCTGTTCTACATGGACTTCAAGAACCGCCAGGTCTCATCCAAAGACATCAACGGCGACGCCGCCGACATCAACGTCGGTGCCGTGACCAACAAAGGCCTGGAGCTGGAATGGAGCGGCCAACTGCCCCACCACTTCAACTACTACACCTCCTACACCTACACCAAGGCCGAGCAGCAAGACGACATGACCGTCTACAACGCCGGCAAGCCCATCGTGCTGCCCACCAGCGGCAAGCAGTTCGCCAACGTGCCCAAGAACATGCTGGCGGCCAACGTTGGTTACGACGACGGGCGCTTCTACGGCACCTTCGGCGGCAAGTACACCAGCAGGCTCTATGGCGACCTGACCAACGACGAAGCCATTTCCGGACGCACCGTGTTCAACCTTGGCGCCGGTATCTACCTGCCGGTGGACAAGAAAGTCGTCAAGGACGCGACCCTGCGCCTGAACGTCGACAACCTGTTCGACAAGAAGTACCTGGACGGCGTGTACACCACCAAGACCAACGCGGCCAGCTACAGCGGTTTTCGCGATGGCGACCCGGCCTACATCGTTGGCCTGGACCGCACCGTAACGGTTTCGCTGGAAGCGAATTTCTAAGACTGACCCAAGAGGAACACCAGCATGGATATGAACCTGCTCCACGACGTCACCTTCTATGTGATGTACGCGGCGATGGCCATTGCGATCTTCATCGCCATCGAACGCGGCATCTACTTTGCCTACGTGCGCCGCCAGGCTCGGGCGTTGATCGACGCCCTCGGCGCCCCCGTGCACAGCGAGCGTGACCTGCCGGAAAACCTGAGCCGTCGCGACAGCCTGCCGCTGAACATGATCCTGCCGGTGCTGGCGCAGAAAGCCTCCAACGGTTCACGCAAGGACCTGGACGACGAAATCGACACCCAATACCTCAAGACCCGTGCCCCGCTGGCCCGCAGCCTGTGGATCATCGAGACCATTACCACCGCCGCCCCGCTGCTGGGCTTGCTGGGTACCATCCTCGGCATTATCGACACCTTCAAGGCACTGGCCACGGCGGGTGTTTCCGACCCAGGGCAGATTTCCGGTGGTATCGGCACGGCCTTGTTCGCCACCGGCCTGGGTATCGCCATCGCGCTGTTCTGCGTGGTGTTCCACAACTTTTTCCAGGACAGCCTGGAACGCATCAACGACCAGTTGAAGATCCTGTTGATCCGCGCGGCCAGCGGAGCCCGCGTACAAGGCGAAGTGCCGCACCTTGTACCCACCTCCTTGCACAGCCGCACAGCGTGATCCGTCGGGCGGGCGCGTAATACGCCCGCCCCTTTGTTTTATCCGATGAGACGCCTATGTCCCTTTCGATGAAGTTGCGTATCGCCAGCCTCGCCGGCGTGTTGCTCAGTCCGCTGGCCCAGGCGGACTTTTCCATTCCGGGGTTTGAGCTGGTGCACACCGTGCCGGTGGATACCGCCCTGGGCACCGCCGATCTGCGCCAGACCGGCCCGGTATGGATCGAGCTGTTCGACAGTGCGAAGAGCCGCATTGATATCGGCCAGTTCTACGCCGTCGACCATCCCGGCTCGGTGATGGACACGGTCATCGAACGCCTTGAGGCTGCCGGCAAGCGCGGCGTGAAAATTCGTTTTTTGCTGGAAGAAAAAGGCATCAGGCTGTCAGAAGCTGCCACCCTGGAACGCCTGCGTGCGATCCCCAACCTGACCTTGCGGGTGCTGCCCTACGGGCAACTGAGCGGCGGCATCATCCATGCCAAATACCTGCTGGTGGATGGCAAGCAGGCGTTTATCGGCAGCCAGAATTTCGACTGGCGCTCCCTGGAACATATCCACGAAACCGGGCTGCGTATCAGTGACGCAGCCATCGTAGGCCAGGTGCAGGCGATCTTCGATCAAGACTGGCAAGCCCAGGCCGCGCTCGCCGATAAACAACCGGTGCCGCTGCCGGCCACCGGCCAGGCGCCCGCACGCACCGGCAACTACCTGGTGGCCAGCCCGCAACGCTACAACCCGCCAGGCGTAGGCGACTCACAGCTGGAACTGCCACGCCTGCTTAGCGAAGCCAAAAAAGAAGTGCGTGTGCAATTGCTCGATTACGCGCCACTGTCCTACGGGCCTGATCGAACCCGCCCGTACTACGCGGTGATCGACAACGCCGTGCGTGCCGCCGCTGCCCGCGGGGTGTCGATCAAACTGATGGTGTCCAACTGGAACACCGACAAGCTGGAACTGCCCTACCTCAAGAGCCTGGCGGTATTGCCCAACGTCGAAATCAAGATCGTCACCCTGCCCGAAGCCAGGCAAGGCTTTATCCCTTATGCGCGAGTGATCCACAGCAAGACCATGGAGATCGACGGGCAAGTGGCGTGGATCGGCACCAGCAACTGGTTGGGCGGTTACCTGGATAACTCGCGCAATCTGGAGGTGGTGATGCGCAGTGAAGCGATGGCCAGCCGTGTAGGGCAATTGCATGAGCAACTGTGGGACGGGCCCTACGCCAGAGCCTTGAGCGTGACGGATGAATACCCTGAGCCCCATCCTGGCCAGCATTGACCTTGGGCACCTGAGTAGTGGTAGTGTGTGGAAATGTTTCCGACTTACCTGTCAGAAACACCCTACTCACTACCTGCAAAGGAATGCCTTAAACAATGCACTTTCCACTCAAGCAATTGGCCGTTGCCACCCTGTTCGCGGCTAGCCTTTCGGCACTCTCAAGCCCCGCTTTCGCCAACATCAGTGCAGACCAAAGCGCGGCGATTGTGAAGAGCTTCGGCGAGACATCGGTCACCGATTTCCGCGGTTTCCTCGGCAACCTGGCCAAGGGCGAGCTGGGCAAATCGGCTGACGTCGGCCCGGCTATCAGCGCCTTTCTCGACAACAAAACCCTGAACGCCGAGCAGCAGAACGAGATCAATCGCCTGCTGGGTATCTACACCCGTGTGAAGTACGGCAAGGCTGCCCTGGAAACCTTGCGCGAGCTGGTGGAGATTCCGACCTTCAACGTAGACGGGCTGCCACAGTACAAAAACCCGGAATTCCTCAAGATCGCCGACAAGATCCAGGCCCTGGCCAAATCTTTCAACCTGAACTTCCGTAACGTCGATAACCGTGTGTACGAGATCTCCCTGGAAGGCAGCGGTGATGAAGTCGTCGGCGTACATGCCCATGCCGATGTGGTGCCGGTCACGCCGGAAAACTGGGTGCTGCAAGACGGCACCAAGCTCGACCCATTCAAGGTCACGCTGATCGGCGATCGCATGTATGGCCGTGGGACCGAAGATGACAAGAACGGCATCGTCGTGGCGATGTATGCCATGAAGGTGATCAAGGAAGAAAAACTGCCGCTGGCGCGTACGTTCAAGCTGCTGGTGGACACCACCGAAGAAACCGCCGGTGACGCGATTCCCTACTACTTCGAACGCAACCCGGTGCCGCAATACAACCTGGCGCTGGATGGCGGCTACCCGGTGGTGATCGCAGAGAAAGGCTCGGGAACCGTTATGGCGACCTTTCCGGTGCGCAAAGGTGAAGGCACAGGCGCAGAAATCATCGCAATGACCGGCGGCAAGGCCACCAACCAGATTCCATCGGTTTCGGTGGCCACGCTGGTCAGCGATAAGCCTGCTGAGTTAGCGGCCAGCCTGCAGCAGGCCGGTAATGACTATGCCAAGCGCAACGGCGGCAATTTCCAGGTCAGCGCCAAGGTCGATGGCAAGGACGTCAAACTCACTGTCACCGGCGTATCCGCCCACTCATCCGAACCCGAAACCGGGGTCAACCCGGTGGCTCGTATGCTGGAACTGATCCACGGCGTGGACGGCAAGATTGCCCTCAAGCACAATCACATCACTGATGCGGCGCGTTATGCAGCCGACAACTGGGGCCTGGATTACCTGGGCGGCAAATTGGGCGTGGGCTTCGCCGATGACTTCATGGGGCCGCTGACCACCTCGCCGACCTTTGTCGGCCTGGATGACAAAGCCTTCAAGCTGGCGGTGAACCTGCGGGCGCCGAAGGGTAAAACCCCGGAGGCACTCAAGGCACAGATCGAACAGAAACTGAATGCCTGGAACCAGCAAGCCAAGGTCAACGTGAGCTTCGCCTATTCGCTGGATACACCGATGTACCGCAACCCTGAAGGTGAGTGGGTCAAAGCCTTGCTGGCGGTCGCCACGGAAAACCTGGGCATGCCGCACAAGTTCGGCACCTCGGCCGGTGCAACCTCGGTGCACGACTTGCCCAATGGGGTGCAATTTGGCCTGGCCCGTCCGGAAGAGAAGTACACCGGGCACACCGACAGTGAGTTCAAAACGGTTGAGCAGTTCCTGCTGGACCTGCAGATCGTCACTGAAATGATGGGCCGCGTCGGGCAGTTGCCGAAGCTCTGACCCATGTGAAACCCAAGCGAGGCTGCGATGGCGGCGGCACAGGCAACATTTTCATCGCCTGAACCACCGTTTTCGCAGCCTCGCTGAAGCTCGACAGCTCCCACAGGAGATCGGCAGTGCTGGGTTGATCTCGGTTCATCGCGACAAGCGCACTTCTCGGCAGCAATGGCAGGCTCTTCAGGCTTGCAACATCAGCATGTCTTCAAAGAACCCACCCACTGGCTCAGTGGGATGGCACAACTGGATCTCCAGCACCCAGGCCATTTCGCTCGGTGGGATCTCCAGGTCAGCCAACTCCTTGCTTTCGAACAAGGCATGGGGGAAATCCGCAAGGCGATGCCCCGCCAGATTGCGTGCCAGCCTCCAGCCCTTCGACACGGCGCTCTGTTCGGCGAAGTCGTAGAGCTCGCGCCCGGTCAGCCCACGCAGCCACGCTTGGCGGGTCTCATCGAACACCTCATGCAACGCAGTCCTGCACGCCAGATGCAGCGGTAACTCACCGAAGATGAACGTGTCGCCGTAGTCCCCTTCATAGCCGTCCCATACCGGCCCCAGGTCGACCACGACGATATCGCTGGCGCGCAGTTTGCGCTGACGATCAACACCCTCGCGGGAGGGCCGGATGGTGTCGGGGCCAAAGCGAATGTAGGTCGGATGCCAGGTGTGCGAGGCGCCCATGGCCGTGAGTTGCTGGGCGGCCATCTCCAGGGCTTCGCCGGTGGTCATGCCGACCGTCAACCGGCTGGCGATGGCCGCCAGGGCGCGTATGGATTTTTCTCGCGCCGCCAACATGCCGTCCAGGGAATACCGTGGGCCGACTTTTTCCCAGATCGGGTCGAACGACAGCAACACCGTTTGCGCGCTTGACCGGCCACTGGCGACAAACGCCTCCGCGACAAACCGATGGCTCGGCAACCCCGCCTCGACGCAATGGGCACGCACCTGGCTAAGCATGGTGCCGTTACCACACGCATAGACCTGCGCCGCCTCCCAATGATGCCCGTGGCTCAATGCAACCTCCTGCACCCGCCCCTCGGATGATCGCACCGAGTGCCAGCGAAAACGGGGGTGCTCAAGCATCGATTCATCCAGAAAGGCGCCGTCATAAAAGTCGGTTGACTGCGCGCCGCCCCAATACAACGTCACCTGGACATTACGTTTGAGCGCGGTCAACAGGATCGGCTTGATGCCCGCGTAACCGGTACCCGTGGCAAACAGCACGACGGGCGCTGCGTCATCGTCCTGCCAGGTGCAGGCGCCAAACGGTCCTTCCAATTGCATGCGCGCCCCCACGACCAAGCCATCCAGAACGCCTTCGGAAAAGTATCCGCCGCTCACCCGACGAATCTGGAAGACCAAACGCCCCTCGTTCTCGGCTGGCAGGTTGGCAACCGAGAAGCAACGCGTGTCGCCGTCTGCCAGGTAGAACTTGAGGTATTGACCAGCTCGCACCTTCAAAAGTGTATCGGGCTTGAGTATCAACTCAATGACATCGGGCCCGAGCGCGCGCTTGCCAATGACCTGAGCGCCAACGACCAACGCAGGTGTATCCAGGGACCAGCCGGGAATCTCCAGGCGCATGTCGGTGCAGGCATGGCTCTGGCAAAGCAACATTTCATTGGCGGCCAGGGGGTAACACGGCGCCGGCGCATCCGGCGCCAGGCGCTTGGCCCGGTACTCACCTGCGGCGACCACCACCTTGCACGAGCCGCACGCACCACGGCGGCACGAGAACGGCACAGCCAGGCCGCTGGCAAGCATGGCGTCGAGCAACAGTTCGTCGCCGATCTCCAAGGTTTTTCCCGAGGGAGACAGTTCGATGACATGGCGTGTGTTCATAAAGACCTCGGGGTAAGTGAGGCCTGGATTGTTACGCTAGACTAGGACCATTAAAACCTCCAGATTTGGATACTTCAGATGGTCCAGTTGCGTAAATGGCACCCCCTGCTCAAACTCGACGAAGACACCCGCCAGGCGTCCTATCGCAAGATTGCCGAAGGCTTGGTCACCGCGATTGTCGAAGGGCGCCTGCCGCCAGGGACGTTGCTGCCGGGCACACGAGAGATGGCACAACTGCTCGACGTCAACCGCAAGACAGTGATCCTGGCTTATGAGGAAGCGATGACCAAAGGCTGGCTGATCAGCGAGCCGCGCCGTGGCACATTCGTCAATGCGCAATTGGCCCCAAAGCCCCTGCCCTGTGCGGCGCAACCGTCTTTCGCCCCACTGCTGCTGGACCAGCCGGTGGTACCGTATTTCACCCATAACGCCCAGGTGGTCGCGCTTCAGCATCGGCACAGTGCGCTGTTCTTCGACAATGGCACCAGCGACCATCGCCTGCTGCCCCAGGCCGTTTTGCATCGCTACTATCGCCATGCGCTGCGCAACAGCTTTGCCTCCAACACGGTGCGCTACGGCAGTGAGGGCACCGGCTATCAGTTGCGCTGCGCCCTGGCCGAGATGCTGCGCAATAACCGCGGGCTGACAGTGACTGCCGAGAATATTTGCCTGACCCAAGGCACGCAGATGTCCCTGTATCTGAGCGCCAGCCTGCTGATCAAGCCTGGCGACGTGGTACTGGTGGAGCGTTTGAGCTACCCGCCGGCGTGGGAAATTTTCCGCAAGCTCGGCGCGCAGTTGGTCACGGTCGACATCGACGATGAAGGTTGCCGCACCGACCAGGTCGAGCGCTTATGCCGCGAGCATAACGTGCGCATGATCTACCTCACGCCCCACCACCAATTTCCCACCACCGTGAGCCTGCATGCCGCACGTCGACAACACTTGCTGGCATTGGCCGCGCAACATGACTTTTGCGTGATCGAAGAAGACTACGACCACGAATATCACTTCAGCGGCCGCCCTTACCTGCCGCTGGCCAGTGACCGTGCCCAGCGCCATGTGATCTATATCGGCTCGTTATCCAAGGTGCTGGGCTCGACGTTTCGTTGCAGTTACATCGTGGCCCCCACGCAGGTGATTGAAGCCCTGCAGCGCAATGCCGCACTGATGCTGGGCGACGCCGATGCGGTCGCACAGACCATGCTGGCGGACTTGATCAATCACGGTGAGTTGAAAAAACACCTGCGCCGCGTCTCCAAAGAGTACCTGGCGCGCCGGACCGTGTTGCGCGAATGTCTGGACCAGGCATTCGGTGAGCGCATACAGGTGCGCGAGCCCGAAGGTGGCTTGGCGCTCTGGGTACGTTTCGAGGATAGCGTGAACGTGGATCGCTTGGTGCACACCGCCCTGGAGCATGGGCTGGTGGTACGCAGCGGTCGTCAGTTTTCACCCGACGACCAAGCGGAAAACGCCCTGCGCCTGGGCTTTGCCTCCCTGGACCGGGATGAGATCCATCACGCAACACAACGGCTGGCCCAGGCTATGAAAGCGATAGATAGGCGCTGAACGCGTGATGGCCCGGTGCAACGGTTCCTTTCCCGCTTACCTAGCCGTTCGGTCAGTTACCACGCCGCCCCCTTTAACGTACCTTGGCCTCTGAACCTGTCGGAGCACTCGGGATGTCGCTGATCAACGCTGTCGAACGCGCCTGCACACGCCTGGCTCCCACCGGCTGGCGTGATCTGTTGCTGCACCATGGCTTGGACATAACCTCGACAACCCTGCGCGATGAACTCGCCAAACCCCTGCTCATCGATCGTACCCAGCCCGGCTTTGAGGACTTTTCGGCCGATGGCATACGTGGCGTTGAGCCTGGGCACCCAGCCGCCAGCCTGCTGTTTCATGCATTCGCCTCGCCGAATGTGAACCTCGGAATCAACGGCAGTACACTCACAGCCTTCCCTACCCCTGCTGAAACCGAACACATCCTTAATTATGTCTACGGTGCCAATCCTCCCAGCATGGAGGTTTTGCAACTGGCCGCCGGTGATGCAGAGCTGGCGATTGCCGTGTTTGCCTATGAATACCGCCCCCGCCCCGAGACCGTGCATGGGCGCCAGGCCGACCTGTGCTTTTCCCGCACCGGAATCGCCCGGGTCGGTACGGCGCCAGCGCTGTATGACCCGCAACGCAGGGGCTTTTTGCCCTTTGTCGAGGACCAGCCCAATCAGATGCGCGTTATCCCGGCGCGCTACGGCGCGTTCATAGCGGCACGGCATGTGGGTCAGCCCGAGCGGTTCGGCCCGATGAATGCTCAATCCATCGACCATGATCTTGAGTTCTGGGTGCCCTTGCATAAGGTATTCGATGGCGATGAGTGCGTGGCGGGTATGGACCTGAGCGTTCAGTTGGTCAATCACCAGGTCAATGAAAAGATCGGTCAAATCCACAGACGCTTTCGCAATACCGGTTGGCAAGAGCCTGACATTCTCAACGCACCTTTCGTCATTACCGAGGGGTTATGTCATTGGGCGGATATCGATGGCTTTGCACCTGGCTTGCTGGTGCCCGACGCCAAGGAGCGGCTGGTGCAGCTGACTCACTACCAAGGTCGTCCGCTGTCCTTCATGATGCCCCCGGGCACCGGCGGCCTGGTGCATGGGCGCCATCATGTGCGTGACGACGGCTCGATTGAAGACCTGAATCAACGTGAGGATGTCGATGCCATCGTCAAGGCCGGAGGCTACCGAGCCCTGCACTATCAGGACGCAATGGCCGATGGCTGGGTGCGCGCACTCTGTCCAGCACTGCAACTGCAGAGCATCGCCGCCTATTCGATTATCGGAGCACCGGATTTTTACCCGTTGTGTGGACAACGGGAACTCAAGCAATGGTCCAGCGACCCGCAGGTTTTTCCTTGCCCTACCCCACCCTGTCCGCAGGTATGGCACACGCGAGTCAACCCACTGTCCGATGTGCGGTTTTTCATCAATCAGTCGCTCAGGGGAGGTTATTTTTCCGCTGAAGACCGCGGCGCCACTGCGATCGTCTCGCACCCCCAAACGTCCACGACTCCAAGCCCCGGACATCCGGCGGCCTATGCCCAGCGACAATCCTGGCTGCCGGATTTCGCCAGCGGGGTCTTCGGGCCTGGCTGGGAAGTCGGCCGTGGCTTGGTAGATGCCCCATTCACCAATATGCTGTGCGGCTATCAGTTAGCCAGCCCGTTCACGGAAGATGCACGCATCTGTGCTGCGCTGGGTTCGTACTGGCCAGGGGTGGCGCCTGATTCAACCCGTACGTTCGAACCGCGCAATGTCTCTGCTACGGTCATCCCGCTGACTGACAACGAAATCGGCCTGCTAGACCAGCCTGCCTGGGATGGGCGTAGCGGCCCCTCACTGATCGAACTGGAGGGGCGCACGCTGGTTCAATACCAGGCTTATGAATACGGCGACTACACCCAGGCCGCGCTGGATGGCCGGATCTCACTGGCCGCGACCGGGCAGACCAGCACCAAGCAGTACCATCAGCGCGTCCTGGGCATGCGCCGCGCATATCAAGCAGTCGGTGCGGGCTCAGACACCGAGCAACGAAAACGCTGGCCGCTGCTGTCGTTTTTTCAGGTGCAATTACCGGACGAAGCTTTCGAAGTCGCACAGCAAGAGGCCGGTTTGCGACTGGAAGGCGAGGTGGCGTACTACAGGCTTTACAAACACGGCGCGATCAGCACCCCAGCGCACGACTTCAAACTTCGTCATGTGGAAATAGAGCAAGAGATCGAACTGTATATGAGCCAGGACGCGCTGCTTATCCGCCGGGACGGGGAACCCTGGCGACACCTCGATGAGTCACTTTGACGTCGTTGTTGTCGGCGGCGGCCCGGCTGGCTGCGCTGCCGCAATCCACTGCGCAGGGCGTTATCCACGATGCCTGCGCAACAAAGGCCAGTTGGACGCGAGTGCTCCGGGCTCATAGTCTCGGCCCCTGACCCGTACCAGGTCGGGGAATTCAAGCAACAAGGCGCGATTCCCCCTGCCGATGTGCTCCATCACCGCCAGGGTGATGTTTTCTCGCACCATGCCCGTCGAGACGTAATACATGGCCCAGGCTTGTTCCGGCGTGCAGAGGCCGATCTGCTCTTCAATCTCTTTGTACGCTTTGTAGTCGTCTGACTCCAAATAGCACTGATCACCGCCTTGGCGCATGCTGTTGCCCTCCCCGGCCCCTGGGTCAACCGCCCAATAGGCCTACACTCACGTACCGCTCTTGACCTTGGTCCAGACCCGGGTGCGAATACGCTCCGCCTTCAACGGCAACGGCTCAAGCGGAACCAGCGTGGCCATGGTCTTTTTATCGGGATAAATCCACGGGTTATCGCGCAACTTCTGCTCGACGAACTGCGTGGCATCTTTATTGGCGTTGGGATAGAGCATGTAGTTGGAAGTCTTGGCAATCACCTGGGGGCGCAGCATGTAATTAATGAACTCCAGCGCGGCCTTGGGGTGTCGAGCGTCTTTGAGCAGTACCCAGTTTTCAGACCAGACCAATGCGCCTTCTCGAGGCAGGCTGTAGGCAATCTTGCGTCCGCTGTTGGATTTTTCATTGATCGCCTGCGCAGCCAGCGCACCATTGGCCCAGCCTACAACTGCGCAAATATTGCCGTCAGCCAAATCGGTGTCGATTCGCGAGGAATCGAAATAGAGCACGTAGGGACGGATTTTTAGCAACAGGGCCTGGGCCTTCTGGTAGTCCAAAGGGTTGGTACTGTTGCTGGGCAGCCCCAGGTAGTGCAAGGCGATCGAAATGATTTCGCTGGGCGAATCGAGCATGGCCACGCCACAGGCCTTGAGCTTGCTGATATTTTCTTCTTTGAAGATCAGGTCCCAGCTGTCCACCGGGGCGTCATCACCCAGGGCGGCCTTGACCTTGTCCACATCGTAGCCAATGCCGGTGGTGCCCCAGACGTAGGGTACGGCGTAGCGATTGCCGGGGTCATTGACCGCCAGCAGAGACAGGATATCGGGATCGATATGCGACAGATTACTCAGTTGCGAGCGGTCCAGCTCTTGCAACACCCCCGCCTTGATCAGGCCGGGCAGCACATTGGAAGTAGCCACGACCAGGTCATAACCGGTGCGCCCGGCCATGACTTTGCTCTGCATGGTTTCGGCGCTGTCGAAGGCATCCATATGCAGCTTGATCCCGCTTTCCTGCTGGAACTCCTTCGGGGTTTGCGGCTCGAGAAACCCGAACCAGTTATACAGATACACCGAAGATTGCGCGGCGCTGGCCGGCGTGCTGATGGCGGCGCCAAGCAGCGAGGCTAAAAAAATAGCTCGCAAGTGTGATCGACTCATATGACTATCCCTGTTACCCGAAGCGCCTTCATGGCTATCGTAAGCTCGGGGTGAATATACCGGGCGTTGTCGAATAGTAAATACCTACAAGTACTTAGCCCTGGCCTGCAAATCCCTAACCCTAAAGGGGTAGAACATGTCGCTTGACCTTCACAACCTGGCTTGGCACCGATCGGTTGGCAAACTGATCATGCAGCTTGATCGACCAGAGTTCTGGAGCTCATTGATTCGCGTATTGAATGAATATGTGCAGATAGACAACTGGGTTGTGCTGGTTTTCAGCGATCACGCCGTGCGGGTGATCAGCCTGCCGGAGGTGGCAGACAGCGAAGAAGTGGATGCCTTTATTCATCGGTATGTGAAAGGTCTTTACCTGCTGGACCCGTTTTATATCGCTAATCGGGAAAACCCGCAGAGCGGGTTCTTCCATCTGCTCGATATTGCGCCGGAACACTTTCTTGAAACCGAGTACTACCAGCAATATTTCGCGCAATACATCTCGGTCGATGAGGCGCAGTACAACGTGCAACTCGATGCCGACAGAACCCTGTGCATGTCGTTCGGCAGTAACGTGCGCTTCACCCAGGCGCAAGTCACGCTACTGGACATGATCAAGCCATGGGTGACGGCAATGATGCATCAACGCATGTGCTTTGAAATTGACCCGCAAAAGAACTTCGCCGAACCGGCCCCATGGACTGAGGCGCTGACCCAGTTGGACACACAAATAACAGCACGCGAGAAAGACGTGCTGAAGTTGCTGCTCAGCGGTTTTTCCAACAAGGAAATCGCCGGGAAGCTGGCGCTGTCGACTGAAACCATCAAAGTCCACCGCCGCAACCTCTACAACAAGCTCAATATAAAATCGCAGTCCGAACTGTTTGCCCGGTTTTTTATGCCAAGGCCGCAAGCCCATGCGGCCATTTGAACGCGGCAAAACCGTATCGGGCCAAATTCAGCACAAACAAAAACGCCGATCATTGCTGATCGGCGTTTTCGTTAAATATGGAGCGGGAAACGAGACTCGAACTCGCGACCCCGACCTTGGCAAGGTCGTGCTCTACCAACTGAGCTATTCCCGCAAATGGCGTCCCCTAGGGGACTCGAACCCCTGTTACCGCCGTGAAAGGGCGGTGTCCTAGGCCACTAGACGAAGGGGACACGCTACTGAAACACATGGTGTGTATTTCAGTGCCCAGAGGCCTCGTCCGAAGACTTGGTCCTGGTTTCACTCAATGCCGCCCGAGGGCCACACTGCTTGTAAATTGGAGCGGGAAACGAGACTCGAACTCGCGACCCCGACCTTGGCAAGGTCGTGCTCTACCAACTGAGCTATTCCCGCATATGGCGTCCCCTAGGGGACTCGAACCCCTGTTACCGCCGTGAAAGGGCGGTGTCCTAGGCCACTAGACGAAGGGGACACACGTACAACATTCACTCCCTACCGCGTTTCGCTGTGTGCTTTACGCTGTAAGTGGCGCGCATTCTATGGATGGATTGAAAGGTCGTCAACCCCCAAGGATAAATTTATTTAAATCAATGACTTCGCCATGGTTTGCCGGCCCGTGCGGGCATTGTCGCCGCTGGAGCCTTGGCGCCTATATTCTGGCGTTCAACAAGGCGTTATAGTCTGCCTGGGCAAATGATGGCAATGTGCACCCATTCGGAAGCGCTTACCTATATAGAAGAAACTACCCGGGCAACTGGTCGATCGGTCCTATCCGCCGGATGCCTCAGTCACTACACTCCACAGCAAACCCTATAAAGAGGTCACACCGGTGACACCACTCATGATCACCCTGCTGGTAATAGCCGGGATCGTAATACTGATCGCCATTGGCTACATGAACCACGTGGTGGAAAACAACAAGCTGGAAAAGAAGCGTACCGAGATCGAGCTTAATGATCGGCTGCGTCGCTGCGGTGAAATCACCGAGACTTTCCCCGGCCAACTGATGACCCCGGCGCTCAAACTGTTGCTGGCTCGCCTGGAACTGAACGTCAACCAGCGCCTGTTGAACCTCAATAAGTCCAGCGCGCCAATCAAGGCACGTATCAGCGAACTGAATGCGCTGATCGCCCAGGGCGAATCGATTCCGGTGGCCAACCCACCTGCGCCGATCCAGACCGAAGCCAAGGCCAAGGACGTGCGCTTTTTGCTCGAAGCCCTGCACGGCCAAGTCACCCGTGCAGCCCAGGACGGTTTCCTGCCAACCAATGAAGCCAAGCACTGGATCAAGGAAATCCGTCATATCCTGGTACTGCTGCATATCGAGTTCTTCAACAACCTCGGCCAACATGCCCTGCTGCAAGGCCAGCCCGGCCAGGCGCGCCTGGCGTTCGAACGCGGCGTGCAGTACTTGCGCAAGCAACCGGAACCGGTGCTCTACAGCGCACAGCTGCAACTGCTGGAGTCACAACTGGCCCGCGCCAACTCCACGGTGCTGACCAACAGCCAACCGGCAGAAGACGAAGTCAATGAGCTGACCGAAGGTTTGAAGGTCGTCGATGCCGACGCCGAGTGGAAAAAGAAAGCTATCTACGACTGACAGCCCAGACAATAACGTGGGAGGGGTGTCAGTTGGATGGCAACCCTCACACCATATGCCATCACTTTGCATCTATCCCCCCGCCCCCGACTAGCGTAAAAAAGTGCCCCTCACTCCGTGAAGTTAGAGGCCTGCTATGCCTGTTGCCGTGATTGATGGACAACCGCTGCATTACCTCGACCAGGGCAGCGGCCCGGTCGTATTGCTCGGTTCAAGTTACCTGTGGTCTCGCGACATGTGGACGCCGCAGATTGAAGCGCTGTCCCAGCAATACCGGGTAATCGTCCCCGAGCTGTGGGGCCATGGCGAGTCGGGCCCGCTGCCCACGCAAACCCGGTCCCTGGATGATCTGGCTCGCCAGGCCCTGGCGCTGCTGGATCACCTGGACGTCGAGCAGATCAACCTGGTGGGCCTGTCGGTCGGTGGTATGTGGGGTGCGCGCCTGGCACTGCTGGCACCCGAGCGCATCAACAGCGTGGTGCTGATGGACACCTACCTCGGCGCCGAACCCGAAGCAACGCGCCAGTATTATTTCTCGCTGTTCAAGATGATCGAAGACGCTGGAGCCATCCCCGAGCCGCTACTGGATGTGATCGCACCGATCTTCTTTCGCCCGGGCATCGACCGTGAATCGGCGCTGTATCAGGACTTTCGCAAATCCCTGCAGGGCTTCCCCCGCGAACGCCTGCTCGATAGCATCGTACCGCTGGGCCGCTTGATCTTCAGCCGTGAAGATATCCTGGAGCAATTGCCGCGCCTGGACGCCGACACCACCCTGATATTGTGCGGCGAGCAAGACAAACCCCGCCCACCTGCCGAATCCGAGGAAATGGCCGGGCTGATTGGTTGCGACCTGATCCTGATCCCGGAGGCCGGGCATATCTCAAGCCGCGAAAACCCGGACTTCGTCAACGAAGCGCTGCTGACCTTCCTCGCCAACAACGCCTGACCACCCTTCGCCTTGCTCGCCGCACCCCAGCGGCGATCACAGGCGGAAATGCCCCACCATCCCCTTGAGCTCCACGCCCAACTGCGCCAGTTGGACGCTCGATGCGGCATTGCCTTGCATACTCAACGCCGAATGATCGGCACTTGCCCGAATACTGGTGACGCTGCGGTTGATCTCTTCGGCCACCGAGCTTTGTTCCTCGGCGGCGGCGGCGATCTGTTGGTTCATTTGCTGGATCAGTGACACGGCGGCCGCAATGCTGCCCAAGGCACTTTCGGTTTGCAGGGCATCACCGACCGCCAGTTTCACCAGTTCGCCACTTTGCTGGATCTGCTGCACCGACGACTGCGCCGCACTGCGCAAGGTGCTGACCAGCCGTTCGATCTCCTCAGTCGATTGCTGGGTGCGCTTGGCCAGGGCCCGTACCTCGTCGGCCACCACGGCAAAGCCACGCCCCTGCTCACCGGCGCGCGCCGCTTCGATGGCGGCGTTCAAGGCCAGCAGATTAGTCTGCTCCGCCACGCTGTTGATCACACTCAGCACGGTGCCAATGTTCTGGATCTCTGCGCTGAGGCTTTCGATGCTCGCGCTGGCACTGTTGCTTGACGTGGCCAGCAATTCGATACGCTGCAAGCTCATGCGCACCACCTGCTGGCCGCTGTCGACCTTGGCATCCGCCGTCTGTGCAGCTTGCGCCGCTTGCTCGGCATTGCGCGCCACATCGTGCACCGTGGCGGTCATCTGGTTCATCGCCGTGGCAACCTGTTCGGTTTCTTCCTTCTGGCTGTTGACCTCGTGGTTGGTCTGTTCGGTAACGCTGGACAGCAAATGCGCGGAACTGGCCAGCTGTTCAATGCCGGCCTGCAACCCGCTGACCATCTGGCTCAAACCGCTGCTCATCTGCTGCATGGCTTGCATCAACTGGCCAATTTCATCGCGACGGCTGACCTCCATGCGCCCGCTCAGGTCGCCCGAGGCAATCTGCTGGGCCACGGCGATCACACTGCGCAACGGCGCAACGATCAACCGGGTAATCAGCCACGCAGCAATCAAGCCCACCAGCAACGCCAAGGCGGAGGAACCGATGATCAGCAGCGTGCTGTGCTGCAACTGCGCCTGCATGGACTGATCTTCAGCGGCGTACGCCTGATTGACCTGGCTGACCACTTGCTCGGCGCGGTCATGCAGTTGCGTGTAGACCAGTTTTTCCTGGGCCAGCAGCCCGGTGTACTCGCCGAGTTTTTCACTGAATGACGCGATATGCCCGCTGACTTCGTTGAGTACGGTCTGGTAGCCCGCGTCCTTGACGCTGGTTTTCAGCTTCTCGACCTCGGCCAGGGCCTGGTCGGCCTGCTCGATCTTGCCCTGTGCAACGTCGTCTGCCTCAGCCTTGCGGCTCTGGTCCAGGCGCACCCGCGCTTCGTTCATGGCTTGCAGCATCAAGCGCGACACCTGGCTGACCTGCCCCGCCTGCTCGATAAACTCGGCGCCCTCCTTGCCCTGGCTTTCCTTGAGGCCATAAGCGCCGTCGTCGGCGAGGCCGGCTTGCAACACGTCCAGGTTATTCGCCACGCTGGATACCGACCAACTGGCCATTTCCAGCGCCAGGTCCTTGGCCTGGGTCAAGTCGACGAACTCATCGAACGCCTTGCGATAGGCAATCAAAGCTTGCTCGACATCACTCATCACCCGCTCGTTGACAGCGGACCGGGCCTTGAGGCTGATGGCCTGGGCCAGCAATGCGTCAACACTGTTATGCAGGGCGTCAACGGCCTGGGGGTCGGCGTGCAGCGCGTAGTTTTGCTCGATCACACGCACCTTGAGCAACTCGCTATTGAGCGAAGACATCTGCTTGAGGCCATCAAAGCGCTGGCCGACGGTGTGCAGGGCCCCCACACCGATCGCCGCTACCAGGGCCGTCAGAAGGAGTACCAAGGTAAAACCCAAGCCCAGTTTTTTTGCCATGCCAAGGTTGGCGAATCGTCGTTGCACGCCCCAAATCATTGCACTTGATCCTCTTGCAATGGCAGATGCCATAAACCAGGTTTACAAGCATTGAGAGTGGCAACCCCGAGGCCTCGAGCACAAGCCGCTGGCGTAGCAATAATGGCAAAAAGCTACATGCCCGTCGTTTTCAGAATGGTCGAGGTCGATCTGGACGGCCCCATGGCACGGAACAACGCCAGTGCGCGCTGATCCCCTGCATAGGCCACATTGATGCGTAGCCAGTCGCTACGCTCCCCGGCGGGGCTAAACAGCGCCCCGGGCGACAGCAGCACGCCGAGCCGCCGGGCACAGGCTTGCAGTCGCGACGGGTCCGGGATGCCCGGTCGCGCCCACAGGAACATGCCCCCAGCGGGAACGGCAAAGACCTGCCACTCTTCATCCTCAAGCACCTGCAACGTTGCAGCCATCTGCGCATTCAGGTGCTTGCGCAGGCGCTGCACCCACTTACGGTAAGTGCCGTTGCTCAACAACGTTGCCACCATTGCTTCGGCAAAGCGCGAGGTGCCGATGCCCGTCAGAGTCTTGAGATGGGCCAATTGCTCAATGAGCGTGGCACTGGCACAGAGGTAGCCCACGCGCAGGGCGCTGCTCAGGGTCTTGGAAAAACTCGACACATAGATCACCCGGTCACCGTGGTCCAGCGCCGACAAGCGCGTGCAACTGGCATGTTGCAGGTCGCCGTAGACATCCTCTTCGATGATCAGGAAATCCCACTCTCGCGCCAGTTCCAACAACCGCTGCGCCACCGAACGGCACAGGCTGGTGCCGGTGGGGTTGTGATAGAGGCTATTGATGAACAGGCACTTGGGCCGATGGGTTTGCAGCAGCGTTTCCAAGGCAGGGATATCCGGGCCGCCACGGGCGCGCGGGACCTCCAGCAGGGTCACACCCTGAAAGGCCAACTGGCGATAGAGGTTGCCATACCCGGGTGTTTCCACCACGACCTCATCACCGGCCTTGAGCAAGGTGCGTATCAGCAGGTCCTGGGCATGACTGGCGCCATGGGTGGTGAGAATACAGTCCAGGCGGGTGGCTATGTGAATCTGGGTCAGACGCTTGAACAGTTGTTCACGCAGCGTCGGCAGCCCCAAGGGCGTACTGTAGCTGAACAAAGCCCCGGTATCGGTACGACTGAGTTCGCGAATTGCATAGCTGATGTCATCGCTTTCGCGCCAGTCGTCCGGCAGCCAGCCACACCCCAGTTTCAACTCGCCGACGGGACTGTCGGTAAAAGTGCCCCATCCCTGCTCCGCGCCTTCATACCAGTGGTGTTCGTGGGTCGCTGCAGGTTGCGCCACCACGAACCCCGAGCCGTGCCTGGAGGCCAGCAGCCCCTGGGCCACCAGCCGTTCGAACGCCTCAATCACGCTGGACTGGCTCAGCAGGTTGTCGAGGGCCAATTGCCGAATGGACGGCAAGCGCGTTCCGGGGCTCACCCCTTCCTTGCGAATCCAATGCGCCACCGCGCTGACGATTTGCTGAACAACCGGTACCAGGGCTTGTCGATCGATCCCTAAATCCATGAGCCACTCACTTCAACTGTCTGTTAACCCAAAACAGTTAAGCACAGAAGCTCGCCGAAATTTGCCGCTAAGATTTATTAAAGTATTGATTTTATTAGATTATTTACCTACTGATACATATTCGCGCACGGCCCACTGCCCGCTATGGAAACGCCCCACAGCACCTCGCCCTCTTTTCGAATGCGGTGCGACTTGCCGTCCTAGATGGCTGTTGCGCCACCATCCACCGCCAGGGACTGGCCGGTGGTAAAGGCGGCACCATCACTGCACAGGTACAACACGGCGCTGGCAACTTCCTCCACCTTGCCGATGCGCCCGACCGGGTGCATGGCCGCCGCGAATTCGGCTTTGCGCGGGTCGGCCTCGTAGGCGCGGCGAAACATGTCGGTATCGATCACGGCAGGGCAGACCGCGTTCACGCGGATCTTCTTTTTCGCATACTCAATGGCTGCCGACTTGGTCAGGCCGATCACTGCGTGTTTGGACGCCGCATAGATGCTCATCTTCGGCGCCGCCCCCAGCCCGGCCACCGATGCCGTGTTGACGATTGCTCCGCCGCCCTGGGCCAACAACAGCGGCAACTGATACTTCATGCACAACCAGACGCCTTTGACGTTAACCCCCATGATGGCATCGAACTCATCCAGGCTGCCGTCGGCCAGCTTGCCTTTCTCGATCTCAATCCCGGCGTTGTTGAAGGCATAGTCCAGTCGTCCATAGATGGCGACCGTCTGCGCCATCAATTGCTGTACGTCCGTTTCGAGCGTGACGTTGCAACGCACAAACACCCCTTCGCCGCCGGCCTGGCGGATCAGCGCAACAGTGCCCTCGCCCCCCGCCACATCGAGGTCGGCAACGACCACCTTCAAGCCTTCGGCCGCGAACGCCAGCGCAGTGGCGCGACCAATACCCACGGCGGCGCCGGTTACCAGGGCGACCTGGCCAGAAAATGTCATGCTCATGGGAACTGTCCTATGGGAGTGGTAACGGTGGCGCGAGTCTAGCCAACACAGGGATTAGCGCGTCAGCACTATCAGACGGCGGGTTAGCGCTGCATGAATCGCAGTGATAAGTCTACCGGGATGGTTATCAGCGATGCCTATCGACGGGCATTCGCCTCCCGCAGGCAACCTTGCCCTGGCGTCACTGAAGGGCTATCACTCATGATTCATTTCCAAAGAGTCCTTGCCATGACCGCCCAGACCAACCGCCAATTCCTGCTCGCCAAACGCCCGGTCGGTGCGGCCACGCGAGAGACCTTCACCTACCAGGAAGTGCCGGTGGGCACGCCTGCCGACGGCCAGGTCCTGGTACGCAATGAATACCTGTCCCTCGACCCGGCCATGCGTGGCTGGATGAATGAGGGCAAGTCCTATATCCCGCCGGTCGGCATCGGCGAAGTGATGCGGGCGCTGGGCGTCGGCAAGGTGATTGCCTCGAACCATCCGAACTTCGCGGTGGGGGACTACGTGAATGGCGCCCTGGGCGTGCAGGACTACTTCCTCGGCGAGCCCCGTGGTTTCTACAAGGTCGACCCCAAGCTTGCGCCCCTGCCCCGTTACCTGTCTGCCCTGGGCATGACCGGCATGACGGCTTACTTCGCCCTGCTGGAGACCGGTGCGCCGAGAGCCGGTGACACCGTGGTCATTTCCGGCGCCGCGGGTGCCGTGGGCAGCATCGCCGGGCAGATCGCCAAGATCAAAGGCTGCCGCGTGGTGGGGATTGCCGGCGGTGCCGACAAGTGCAAGTTCCTGCTCGATGAGCTGGGCTTTGACGCCGCCATCGACTACAAAAGCGAAGACGTACCTGCCGCCCTCAAGCGCGAATGCCCGAAGGGCGTGGACGTCTATTTCGATAACGTCGGCGGCGATATTCTCGACGCCGTGCTCAGCCGCCTGGCACTCAAAGCCCGCGTGGTGATTTGCGGCGCGATCAGCCAATACAACAACAAGGAAGCCGTCAAAGGCCCGGCCAACTATTTGTCATTGCTGGTCAATCGCGCGCGCATGGAAGGGTTTGTGGTGATGGACCACGCGGCGAACTTCGCGGCGGCCGGGCAGGAAATGGCCGGCTGGATGGCCCAGGGCAAGCTCAAGAGCAAGGAGGATATTGTCGAGGGGCTGGAGACATTCCCGGAAACGCTGATGAAGCTGTTCAGCGGCGAGAACTTCGGGAAGTTGATACTAAAAGTCAGCTGACACACGGCAGATCTAAATGTGGGAGGGGGCTTGCCCTAGGCTTTTGTAGGAGTGAGCTTGCTCGCGAAAAACTCACAGGCACCGCGTTCATTCAGACAACACGCGTTATCGTCGACGTTTTTCGCGAGCAAGCTCGCTCCTACAGAGGGCGATGTACGCTTGACTGACTGGCATTAGGGCTTGCCCACGATGACCATGCTGACTCGCTGCTTGCTCTTGCTCTTGCTCTTGCTCTTGCTCTTGCTCTTGCTCTTGCTCTTGCTCTTGCTCTTGCTCTTGCTCTTGCTCTTGCTCTTGCTCTTGCTCTGCTTTTGATCTTAGGCGCCCCGTTAAACCACGCTGGCCGGAATTCGACAGGGATTTGGGGGGTAAGCCCCCTCACACATTTTTTACCGTGTTCCCCTGAGTATCAGGCGATTTCGGCAACCACCGCGGCCAACGCTTTGGCCGGATCCGCCGCCTGGCTGATCGGACGGCCGATCACCAGGTAGTCCGAACCGGCATCCAGGGCCTGGCGCGGGGTCAGGATACGGCGTTGGTCATCCTGCGCGCTGCCCGCCGGGCGAATACCCGGCGTCACCAGTTGCAACGACGGGTGGGCGTTTTTCAGGGCCTGGGCTTCCAGGGCCGAGCATACCAGGCCATCGAGGCCGGCTTTCTGCGCCAGAGCCGCCAGGCGCAATACCTGCGTCTGAGGCTCGATATCCAGGCCAATACCGGCCAGGTCTTCGCGCTCCATGCTGGTCAGCACGGTCACGCCGATCAGCAGCGGTTTGGGGCCGCTGCGTTGTTCCAGCACTTCGCGGCACGCGCTCATCATGCGCAAGCCGCCGGAGCAGTGCACATTGACCATCCACACGCCCATTTCGGCCGCAGCCTTCACGGCCATTGCCGTGGTGTTGGGGATGTCATGGAATTTCAGGTCCAGGAACACTTCGAAGCCTTTGTCCCGCAGGGTGCCGACGATTTCCGCCGCGCAACTGGTGAACAGTTCCTTGCCGACCTTGACCCGGCATAGCGTGGGGTCCAACTGGTCAGCCAGCTTCAGTGCGGCGTCACGAGTGGGGTAATCCAGGGCGACGATGATAGGAGTCTGGCAGACGGACATTGGAATGGGCTCTCAGGCAAGTCGAAATCGGCGCGGATTGTAGCGCAAGCAGCGCCGTTGCGGGATCCGATGATCGGTAAATACTGATCAAGTGCCCGATACACGCGATTTCGAGCACTTGTTTCAAAGTCGATACATTCACGACACGCCCTCAACACGCCGCCCGGCTAGCCTCGCACACTATCGCACGCCCAGCATTTCCAGCCACGGCGCTGGGCGCCTATGCTGACAGCACTACTCAGGCAGATGATCGCACTATGCAGACCCCTTCCGTCCCCGTAAACGAAGAGCCTAAAGGCACGACGATCGCCGAAGACAAGCGCTGGACCACCCGTGCGCTGATCGTCGACGACGACGTGCCGATCCGCGAACTGCTGATCGACTACCTGGCGCGCTTCAATATTCTGGCCTCGGGCGTCACCGACGGCGCCGCCATGCGCCAAGCCATGCAAGCGGAAACCTTCGATGTGGTGGTACTGGACCTGATGCTGCCGGGCGAGGACGGGTTGTCGCTGTGCCGCTGGCTGCGTGCCGAGTCGGACATTCCGATCCTGATGCTCACGGCCCGCTGCGAACCCACCGACCGCATCATCGGCCTGGAACTGGGCGCTGATGACTATATGTCCAAACCGTTCGAGCCCCGGGAGCTGGTGGCCCGTATCCAGACCATCCTGCGCCGGGTGCGCGATGACCGCACCGAGCAACGGGCCAACATCCGCTTCGACACCTGGCGCCTCAACAGCGTACTGCGCCAGTTGGTGGCCGATGACGGCCTGGTGGTGCCGCTGTCCAACGCCGAGTTTCGCTTGCTGTGGGTGTTCATCGAACGCCCGCGCCGCGTATTGAGCCGCGAGCAACTGCTGGATGCGGCCCGTGGTCGCTCCATCGAAGCCTTTGATCGCAGCATCGACTTGCTGGTATCACGCCTGCGCCAGAAACTGGGGGATGACCCCAAGGCCCCGCAGTTGATCAAGACCGTACGCGGCGAAGGCTACCTGTTCGACGCCCGGGATATCGGTTGATGCGCGCCACCTTCAATACGCTGTTCGGGCGACTGTTCGGCCTATTGCTGGTGGCCATTGTACTGGCCCACGTGCTGGCGCTCTTCTGGTTCCACCACTACGGCCGGCCACCGCCTCCGCCTCCCCAGGCATTCGTCGAACAACCGGACGGCACCCTCAAACCGCTGCGCAAGGAACCTCGCCCTTGGTTTGGTGGCCCGCTGGTACCGCTGACGTTTCAATTCATCTCGCTGATCATTGCCGCCTGGTACGGCGCCAAGCTGCTGAGCCGGCCGATCCAGCGCCTGAGTGCCGCAGCCGAGCGTTTGAGCGTCGACCTCGACAGCCCGCCGCTGGTGGAATCCGGCCCGCGCGAGGCAAGGCAAGCAGCCTCGACCTTCAACCTGATGCAAAAGCGCATCCGCGAACAAGTCAGCCAGCGAGCACGTATGCTCGGTGCGGTCTCTCACGACCTGCGCACCCCGTTATCACGCCTCAAACTGCGCCTGGAACAGATCGAAGACACCAAGCTGCAAGGCCAGATGCGTCAGGACCTGAACGACATGATCGATATGCTCGACGCCACCCTGAGCTACCTGCACGAACAACGCACCAGCGAGACGCGGCATTGGCTCGACGTGCAGGCGCTGGTGGAGTCCCTCAGCGAGAACGCCCAGGACCAGGGCTGCGACGTGCAATTTTCAGGCACCTGCGCGCCCTTGCAAGTGCAGCCCATGGCCCTGCGCTCATGCCTCAACAACCTGATCGACAACGCGCTGCGCTATGCCGGTATGGCCCGGGTAGAACTGGCCGACAGCCGTGGCGCATTGGTGATCAGGGTGATCGATAACGGCCCGGGGATCGCCGCCGATAAACGCGAAGCAGTGTTCGAACCATTCTTCCGGCTGGAGGGCTCGCGCAACCGCAACTCCGGAGGGGTCGGTTTGGGGATGACCATTGCCAGAGAGGCCGTCGAGCGGCTAGGCGGGCACTTGAGCCTGGAGGACACGCCGGGTGGTGGGTTGACTGCCGTGATGTGGTTGCCGAGGGGCTGAGGCTTCTCCCTTCTATACAACTGTGCAGCTTGCCGCCCCCACGGTAACCACGATGCGAAGCGAGCCGCTCTTGATCTTGATCTTGATCTGCCTTTGATCTCAGGCGCCCCGTCAAACCACGCTGGCCGGAATTCGACAGGGATTTGGGGGGTAAACCGGCAGGGATGCCGGTTTAGCCGCCCCGCGCCATGGATGGCGCGGGGCGGCGGCCCCCCAAATCCATGGCGGATTACGGGCACACCGAGCCTAGGCGAGGTGCCGAGTGGTGGGGCAAGAGCGTTTGGGTTACTTTTGCGCTTTTCAAAAGTGACCCGCTGTAAAAGCGGAACCAATATCAGCCGTTACCCAAATAACGGATATGTACTCAGTCGGATCCAACATCCTGGCCGGCCCTGAGGCCGCCATCGGGAGCAAGCCCCCTCCCACAGGTGCCGCGTCACATCACATCCTGATGCCTAGCCCCTCAATTACACGGCTTGTCGTCACGACGCACTTGCGCCTGGGTAGCGCTCCAGTCCGTCAACAGGCTGTACGCCACCGCCAGCAGCGTCGGCCCGATAAACAGCCCGATAAAGCCAAAGGCGATCAACCCCCCAAACACCCCCAGCAGCACAATCACCAACGGCAGGTTACCGCCACGACTGATCAGATACGGCTTGAGCACGTTGTCCACACCGCTGATCACAAACGTACCCCATACCCCCAGGAACACCGCATAGGTGTAGTCACCCTTCCACGCCAGCCAGGCCGTGGCCGGAATCCACACCAGCGGCGGGCCCATGGGGATCAGGCTGAGCAGGAAGGTAACAATACCCAGCACCAGCGCACCCGGCACGCCGGCGATCAGGAAGCCGATCAGCGCCAGCAAGGCCTGGGCCGCCGCTGTGCCGATCACACCATTGACCACCCGCTGCACCGTACCGGCCACCAGCTCGATGTAATAGCCGGCACGTTCACCGATCAGCCGCTCCAGCAGACGGTGCACAAACATCGCCAGGCGCGGCCCATCACGGTAGAAAAAGAACACGAAGACCAGGCTCAGGGTCAGCTCAAGAATACCGCCGCCAATTTGCGCACTGCGTGCCAGCAACCAGTTGCCGACCTGGCCGAGGTACGGCTTGATGCTGACCATCAGCGCCGCGCCCTGTTGGTCAATGCTGTCCCACATCGCCACCAGGCGCTCGCCGACGAACGGGATCGAGCCCAACCAGGTCGGCGCCTCGGGCAAGCCGTCGACCTGAATATCTTTGATCAGCGCCACCGCATCGCGCACATGGTCGGCCAGGTTGAACCCCAGCCACACCAGCGGCACCGCCACCAGCAGCATCCAGCCCAAGGTCAGGATGCCAGCAGCCAGGGACTCCCGTCCGCCCAGCCAGCGAGTGAGCAAACGCATCAGCGGCCAACTGGCAAACGCCAGCACCGCGCCCCAGAACAGCGCCGACCAGAACGGCGCCATGACCCAGAAGCTGGCGCCAAACAGCACCAGCAGCAGGATTTGCACCAGCAGGCGATCGTTATTGAGCATCGGGTATCTCGAGAATATGGCTGTAGGAAGAGAGCTTAGGCGAACGGCACGGGTCCGTTCGCCTTGTAACGGTCAGCGTATCAGATGCAGGTGCAAACCCTTAGCGTCACCGCTGCCGGTTTCCAGGCGTGCGGCGCGCACGCCCTTGTCGACCAGGGCCTGGCGCCAGGCCTCGGCTTTCGGGCCGGTCAGGCTCACGCGCAAGGTGGTATCAAGGTTCAACCCACGGGAAATCAAGGTCAGCCAGGTGTCATCAGGCTCGGCGGCCAATGCAGGGAGATCCAACTCGCCCGTGCTTTTGAGCTCTCGCAGCAGGGTGGCCGAGGTGGGTAGCAGATCGCCCAAAGGCGCGCTGGCATCGAGTTGCTCCACATGCAGGTAAGCGCGTCGGTTGCCGCGAGTAATGCCGTACAGCGCGACCAGCGAGTTGTTCTGCGGGGCGGCCAGGCGCAGCAGCAGGTATTCCTGCTGGCCGTCGGCCCCCACCAGCTTGGCGTTGCCGAACACTTCATTGGCCCACAGACTGCTCTCGCCGCAATCGCGGGCCTGGCACCAGAACAACAGCTGCGCGCCCTTGGCCTGCAAAGCTTCACGCGTTGCAGTAAAGGCGGCGCTGGAGCTGTGCTCCGCGGGCAATTCATAGGTGATTGCAGTGGCCTGGCCGCGCGCGGTGGCCTGGCCTTCGTAACGCAACTGGCCGCTGATCTTGCGGATCGCGCCCATGGGGTAGATGCGTTCCTTCTCTTCAGCGGGGCGATAGTCGACAATTTGCGCGTCGACCTGGCGGGATACGGTAGGTAAATCCTGGCTGCCTGGCACATCGGCGGCAAACACCAGGGGGCTGAAACAGCAAAGGCCAAGGGCACGGATACATCCTTTACCCAGGCTCATCGGATCGATAGGCCCTGGCCAATGGAGGTCACAGCGATGTTGAGTGTGTTCATGGTTGACTCCCTTTCAATCCGCCCAGCCTCGGCAGTTGACCCCGCCAAGTCAAGGCGTGGAGAAGAACCGATTGAAACAGTCTGCAACAAGAGCGGCGCCGGACTCATCATTCAGGTGCAAATGATGGCCACCTGGCAGCGTGGTAACGCTGAAGGGTAGCTGAGAAAGCAATTCGGCATGTTTCGCCAACATGCCGTCAACCGCCACCACCAACTGCGCAGGGCAACTGACGCGACGCACAAAAGCCATGGCCTGTTCATCGGTCAGACGCATCGGCGATGCCAGGGTCAGGCGACTGTCGCTGCGCCAGGTGTAACCGCCAGGCACCGGCATCAAACCGCGCTGGGCCAGCAGTTGCGCCGCTTCACGACTGACCGCCACCACGCCCTTCATTCGCGCTTCAACCGCTTTTTCGAGGGTGTTGTAGACCGGCTTGCGCTTGTCCTGCAGGTTCAGTTGCGCCTGCAAGGCCATGCCCAGACGTTCGGCTGCATTCTCGCCGCTGGCGGTCGGCGGGATCACACCGTCGATCAAACCCAGGTGCGTCACTCGCTCCGGCAACGCCCCGGCCAACACCAGCGAGACGATGGCGCCCAGGGAGTGGCCAAGTAATGCAAAACGTTTCAACCCCAATTGTTCGGCCACCTGCAGCACGTCGTAGACGTAATCCCACAAGGCATAACCGGCGCCTGCCGGACGATGGGCCGAATGCCCGTGCCCAGCCATATCCAGAGCGATGATGCGCAACCCGTGCAGCTTCGGCGCCAGGCGCGCAAAACTGTTGGCGTTGTCCAGCCAACCATGCAGGGCAATCACCGGCAGGCCATCCTCGGGCCCGAACAGGTGCGCGGCCAGTTCGATATGCGCCAGGCTCAGGCGAACCTCTTCGACCGGCGTACTCATGCGCAACTGCGCTCGCGGGCTTGCCAGCGGGCGAACAGGTTCTTGATCAAGGCAGCCGTGTCCTGGGGGCGTTCGAGGGGGAACATATGACCGCCCGGCATAGTGAGCATTTCGCCCATGGGCAAGCGGCCGACGCCACTGGCATGGTGACGCATGACCACTCGACTCTGGCGACCACGCACCACGGCCAGTGGCACTTTCAGCAGGCGTACCTGGCCAGGGCTGGTGTGCGGCACGCCGCGGTAGATGCTGATTTCGGTGGCCGGGTCGAAGCGCAAGCGCAGGCGGTCGCCGACTTGCTGCAGGCCATGCTGCAAATACGCGTCGAAGCATTCGGGGTCGAAGCCACGAAACAGGGTTTTGCCGGCGAAGTAGCTGCGCGCGGTGTCCAGGTCGGTGAATTCTTCACGCCGGCCAAGGGTACGTCCGGCCGGTGTCAGTCGATCGATAAAACCAAAGCGCTTGGCGGCGCGGATCACCCAGCGGTCGGCACGGGTGAGCACCGGCGAATCCAACATCACCACGCCACGGTACAACTGCGGGCAACGCATGGCCGCGTGCAAATGCAGCACGCCACCGAGGGAATGGCCGACGCCCCACACGGGTTCCGGCTGTTGCTCAAGGTGGTGGATCAACTCGTCCACCAGGTTCTGCCAGTTATCATCCACCGGGAACCTGGGGTCGTGACCGTGCTGCGGCAGATGCGCCACCGTATATTCCGGGGCCAGCGCGGCAAACAGCTTGCCGTAGGTGGCCGAAGGGAAGCCATTGGCGTGGGTAAAAAACACGTGCTGCGACATACAGGTTCCATCGATAAAAACAGAGGTTGATTGTCACCATGCCGGCCGCCTGCAGCAATGACTGTAACTGCCAGGAATGATGACACTCACGCCACGCCTATCGTGCCGGCGGGTTTTCGCCCAGCGGCACCACGGCCATGGTCAGGCGCGAGACGCAACTGGCTTTGCCATCATCGCTGCTCAGGCGGATATCCCATACCTGTGTGGTGCGCCCGATATGAATGGCCTTGGCCACCGCCGTCACCCGCCCGCTGCGCACGCCACGCAGGTGGTTGGCATTGACCTCAAGGCCCACGCAATAAAACTTGCTGGCATCGATGCACAGGTAAGCAGCCATGGAGCCGACGCTCTCGGCCAGCACCACCGAGGCGCCACCGTGCAGCAGGCCGTAGGGCTGATGGGTGCGGTGATCGACCACAATGCTGGCAGTGAGGGAGTGCTCGTCGAAGCTTTCGAAACGAATATCGAGCAACTCACCGATGGTGTTTTTCTGAATCGCGTTGAGTTGTTCGATATTCGGTTGGGTGCGCCACAGGCTCATAGGGTTGTCCTTGTTGGTTTTATTACGATCCTAATCCTGCCACAGAACGGTTTCAGCGCGCTCGCTCCAAGTGTGCAAATGTGGCCCGTACGTCGACTCGATCACGTTGCGTTTGATCTTCAAGGTCGGCGTGAGAAAGCCGTTTTCCACCGCCCAGTTGTCTTTCACCACCACCAATTGGCGCAAGCGCTCATGTCTATCCAGCCCGGCGTTGACCTGTGCCAGCCAGTGGTCAAGGTGGGTTCCAAGCGTTTGGCGGTCTTGGCCCTGTGCCGACAACACGCATAGCCCGATCGGTGCGCCAAGCCCCTCGCCGACTACACACACCTGTTCGATGCGTGCATGTTCGGCCAGACGATTTTCAATCGGCGCCGGGGCCACGTATTTGCCTTTACTGGTCTTGAAAATCTCCTTGAGGCGCCCGGTCAAACGCAGACGGCCGTCTGCGTCCTGCTCACCCTTGTCGCCGGTACGCAGGAAGCCATCTTCGGTAAGGGTCTCAGCGGTTTTTTGCGGGTCCTTGAAGTAGCCCAGCATGGTCGCGCCGCTGCGTACCTGCACTTCGCCTGATGGGTCGATACGCACTTCTACACCTGGGCAGGGCAGGCCGATCCAACCCAGCGTCTGTGCACCGGGGCGGCACACATGGGAATAGCCGCAGTTTTCGCTCATGCCGTACACCTCCAGCACGTCCAGGCCCAGGCGCTGATACCAACCCAGCAAGGCCTCGGGCACGGGTGCCGCACCGGACAGGGCAATACGCAGTGCATCCAGCCCCAGTCCCGCGAGCACTTTATGACCGACGCGCTTGCCGATAAAAGGCAGGCGTAACAGGGTGTCGAGACGTTTTTCCGGGACCTTGGCGTAGACACCCAACTGGAATTTGGTCCAGATACGTGGCACGCCAAACAAGGCCGTCGGCCGGGCCCTGCGCAAATCTTGCAGGAAGGTGTCCAGGCTTTGCGCAAAAAAAACGGTTTGCCCGGTGTAGATCGCCGCCATTTCCACAAACATGCGTTCGGCGACGTGGCACAGCGGCAGGTAGGACAGCAACCGATCGCCCTCCCCCAGGCCGAACAACTCGGTGCCGCGAGTGGCAGCGAAACCCAGTGCCCCGAACGTTTGCATCACACCCTTCGGCAAACCGGTCGTCCCGGAGGTATAGACGATGGTGGCCAGTGTCGAGCCAAGGGGTTCGGGATGGTCCTGGATCGGTGAGCAGGCTTGCAGGTCCGCCCAGCTGAAATCGAACGTCCCCGCCGGGCAGAGCGGCAGGCTAATGGTTGGCACACCCGCTGGCACACCCGGCGCCATTGCCGGCCAGTCATCGAGCTTGCCGATCAACGCCAACGCCGCCTCGGAATGGGTCAGCACATGGGCGACAGAGTCAGCGGTGAGGTTGGGATAAAGCGGCACCGAAACGTGCCCGGCCATCCAGATCGCCAGGTCGGCGATGATCCAGTGCGCGCAGTTTTTCGAGATCAGGGCGATGTGCGAACCTTGGGGCAAGTCTCGTGCACGCAACCAATGAGCGGCGCACCGGGCCTGGTGGCCGACATCGCCCCAGGTGAGGGTCTGCACCTCGACACCGTCAATGGGCTGCACCAGAAAAACCTTACGCGGGTGCCGCGCTTCACGCTCGAAGAAGACCTGCAACGGCAAACGAAAAGCGACAGGCATGGGACGCGCTCCTTTGTGATCCGAGATACAGCCAACCAAGCACTTGCTTGGCTGACTGTATAGCACACACAAAGCCAACGGCCTGCTGGCGAAGTACACGAGCCCCCCTCCCGTAACCACGATGCGAAGCGAGCCGCTCTTGATCTTGATCTGCTTTTGATCTGAGGCGCCCCGTCAAACTACGCTGGCCGGAATTCGACAGGGATTTGGGGGGTAAACCGGCAGGGATGCCGGTTTACCCCCCAAATCCATGGCGGATTACGGGCACACCGAGCCTGAGCGAGGTGCCGAGTGGTGGGGCAAGAGCGTTTGGGTTACTTTTGCGCTTTTCAAAAGTGACCCGCTGTAAAAGCGGAACCAATATCAGCCGTTATCACAGGAATGGATATGTACTCGGTATAGCTGTGTCGGCTGGCAGGTCGTCACGGGAGCAAGCTCCCTCGCCACAGGCCCAGCCTCGCCCCTTATGCCCAGGGATTCTTCACCCCCACCAGACGCATCAAACCCGCCAGCGGAAAATCCCCCTCAAGCTCCGCCAGACTGGCCGTATACATCGGCTGTGGCTGACGCTGATGCCCATGCTGCAAAAAGCTGATCAAACTGCCCACCAAAGGCTGATGGCTGACCAGCAACACGTCGTCATCAGTATCAAGTTCCCTCAGCACCTGCTGAACATCACCATCGGGCGTCAACCACGGCACCGTGCGCACATCCGGCTCGAACCCCAAAACTCCGCGCACCAATTGAGCCGTCTGCTGCGCCCGCACATAAGGGCTGGCGATGATGGCACTGAGCGGCTGCCCGATCAGGTGCGCAGCGCTGCGCAATACTTCGGCACGGCCATGCTCGGTAAGATTGCGTTCAGCGTCCGTGCGGGCGTGCACCTGGGCCTCCCCGTGGCGCAAAACCCACAACTTCATAGCTTTGGCTCTTCATCACGCACCGGGTGCGGTGCTGGCGGCACGCTGTGGGCGACTTCGCCTTCGGGTGCACGCGGGGCTGGCCAATCGGCAAACGGCCAAGGCTTTTGGTCGGTGTGGAAGCTACCGAAGCGGCCGATCTGCGCCAGGAACTGGCTGAGGCTATCGCCAAAATTCATCAGGCCCAGGTTCGGCGCACCGTAGACAAGCCGGTAAATCAATTGCACCACCACCAACGCGCCGAGCAGCAATTGCGCCACCTGCCACACCAGCGCAAACGCCAGCATCCACAGGATGCGCAAGGCAATCGACTCATATTTGGGGGCTGCTTTCGGATCGTTCATGGCGCGTTCCTCAGTTGAAACCACTGGTAGAAATAAAGTCGACATCGGTCTTGGGCTCGGCCCGCATCAGCAACTCGATGACCTGCTCCAAGGTGCGCCCTTCGAACAGGATCGCGTGCAAACCGGCGACCAGCGGCATATACACCCCCACTTCCTGGGCCTTGGCCTTCAATACCTTGAGGGTGTTGACCCCTTCGGCCACTTCACCCAGACGCGTCACAGCGTCTTCCAGGCTCAGCCCTTGGCCCAGGGCAAAACCTACCTGATAGTTGCGGCTTTTGGGCGATGAGCAGGTGACGATCAAGTCACCCACGCCCGCAAGGCCCAGGAACGTCATCGGGTTGGCGCCCTGGTTCACCGCAAAGCGGGTCATCTCGGCCAGCGCACGGGTGATCAGCATACTCTTGGTGTTTTCACCCATGCCCAAGGCGACGGCCATGCCGGCAATGATCGCGTAGACGTTTTTCAGCGCCCCGCCCAACTCGACACCAAAGCGATCGGCGCTGGCGTAGACCCGGAAGGTGCGGCCATGCAGCACGGCCTGTACCTGCTCACACAAGGCGTCGTCTTCACTGGCAACCACCGTGGCGGTCAAGGCGTGTTCGGCCACCTCCCGTGCCAGGTTCGGCCCGGACAGCACGCCAATGCGGGCCAGTGGGGCAATCTCGGTGAGGATTTCACTCATCAGTTTGAAGGTCTGGGCCTCAATGCCTTTGGTCAGGCTGACCAGCAACTTGCCTGCCAGGCGCTCGGCGTGCGGCGCCAGCACTGAGCGCAACGCACTGGAGGGCAGCGCGACGAAGCACAGGTCGCACGCAGTGAGCGTTTCCAGCAGGTCGGTAACCGGTTCGACAGCTGGATGAATCTTGATGCCTTTAAGGTAACGGGGGTTTTCCCGGTGCACGCGAATGGCTTCAGCCTGCTCGGGGTCGCGCATCCACTGACGCACGGCGTGGCCGTTCTCGGCCAGCAGGTTAGCCACGGCGGTGCCAAAACTTCCGCCTCCCAGGACCGCAATAGGGCGCTGTTGAGTCATATGCAATCCGTTAATCCATACCAATGGCGATGGCGGCATTATACGGAGCGCCCGGCTTGCGGCCAGCCCCCGTATCAATTCGCGCACTTGTCGGAAAATGCCACGTTTGTACGAAGTAATTGCAAGTCCGACGACTGGCAAATAGCCCCACCTCAGTTAACATGGGCGGCTATCCGTCATTAACAAGGCCGTGCCGTGTACCTGGGCCCTCCTCCTCGCTCATCTCTATGGTTGATGCTGTTGTGCAGCGTACCTGCACTGGCTGACGATCTGTTTCTCGACAGCCAGCCGCTGCCGCAGGTGTTGACCGCCACGCGCCTCAAGCAATCAGCCGCCGCCGTACCCGGCAGCATGACGGTGATCGACAGTGAGCTGATCAAGGCCAGCGGCGCACGGGACATCGCCGAACTGCTGCGCCTGGTGCCCGGGATGATGGTCGGCTATACCACCGGCAACCAGGCGTCGGTCAACTACCACGGCACCAGCGCCAGTGATGCGCGGCGGATGCAGGTGCTGATCGACGGGCGTTCGGTGTACCGTGCCGGCCTGGCCACGGTGGACTGGAGCGATATCCCGGTGGCCATGGAAGATATCGAGCGCATCGAGGTATTTCGCGGCCCCAACACCGTCAGCTATGGCGCCAATGCACTGATGGCGGTGGTCAATATCCTCACCCGTTCCCCCGCCAACAGCCAAGGCTCGCGGGTGAAGGTCACCCGCGGCGAACGGGGGATCAACGACTTCTATGCCAGCCAGGGCGTGGGTTGGGAAACCGGCGATTTGCGCTTATCCCTGTCCGGGCAACAGGACGATGGTTTTGACAGCGACGCGGTCGGCGCCGACCGCCGTGACGGTCGCCGTCTCAACCGTTTCAGCCTGGCGGTGAGCCAGACGCTGAACGCACAACAAAGTATCGACTGGCAACTCAATGCCAAGGAAGGCACCAATCAGCGCCCTTATACCTACACCCCGGTGTTTGACGGGATCAGCGAAGGCGGCAGCAATTCCGATGTTGTCGCCAAGGACTACGCTGGCTCTTTGCGCTGGAATTTCGACTTCAATCCCGATCACAGTCTGTATATCCAGGGTTCAGCCCAGCAATGGGACCGCCGACAGGTCTGGAAAGCCTGTGATGCCAAGGTCTCGTTCAGCCCGCAGTTAACCCAGTTGTGGCAACTGAACCCCAACTATGCCGAACTGTTGGCGCGGCACATGGACACCTACAGCCAAGGCTCCCCACCCCCGGGAAGCGCCGCCGAGCAGGCATTGGCCAACCAGGTGCTGGATCAATGGAAAAACCACGGCGGCAAGGACACCGTCTGCGGCGATATCGACCAAAGCACCCGCGAAAGCCGCTACGACGTGGAGATCCAGGACACCTTCAGCCTCTCCGACAGCTTGCGCCTGGTCAGCGGCATCAACTATCGCTATGACCGCGCCGACTCGGACACCTACTTCAATGGAACCCTGGACGACACCACCTGGCGCCTGTTCGGGCACCTGGAATGGCGGGCCAGCGAACACTGGCTGCTGCAGGGTGGCGCCATGTACGAAGACAGTCACCTGAGCGGCGACTCACTGACGCCGCGTGTGGCGGTCAATTACCTGATCAACCCCCGTCACGGGTTGCGGGCGGTTTACTCCGAGGCGATCCGCTCGCCGGACATGTTCGAGAACAACGTCAATTGGAGCTACCGCGTCAACAACCTCAGCTCCCCGGCCTACGGACAAAACTCCGGGCAATATTTTGTCGTGACGCGCGGCCCTGGCGACCTCGACAAAGAGTTGATGCGCTCCCGGGAACTGGGCTACAACGGGTTCTTTGCCGACCTGGGGCTGAATGTCGACGTGAAGCTGTTCTATGACGAAATCACCGACATGATCAGCTCGCCGCTGCGCAACAACCAATACATCGCCAGCAACGCCAACAGCTCGCGCTTTACCGGTGCCGAATCACAGTTCGACTGGCGCATGAGCAACACCGACCGCCTGCGCCTGACCTACGCTTATGTCGACGCTACTTCCAGCAACCCGCGGGACAAGGCGCAAACCGCGCGCAAC
Organism: Pseudomonas synxantha BG33R; assembly: GCF_000263715.2. Classification (NCBI taxonomy): domain Bacteria; kingdom Pseudomonadati; phylum Pseudomonadota; class Gammaproteobacteria; order Pseudomonadales; family Pseudomonadaceae; genus Pseudomonas; species Pseudomonas synxantha. Next base: position 2,075,802 of record NZ_CM001514.1, on the reverse strand, counting down.
AGCGGCTCGGCCGGTTGGCTGCGAGAGTGGGGCCAGGGGTGGTCCAGCGCCCTGTTCTACTATGGCGACGACGCCCTTAACCAGTATCGCTTCCAACGGGTCGACCTGCGGGTAGCCAAACGCATTGCCGTGGGCAAAACCAATGTGGAGCTGGCCGGCATGTTGCAGCAACGCCTTGATGACCAGCCCACCACCTGGGCCGACAATAATTACGACCATCGTCACGTTCTCTACTTCAGCGCCGAGCTGGACTTCTGACATGGCCGATCAGTCACGGATGACCCTCTTGCTGCTTTCACGATTGTGGCGCCGTGGCGTGCTGCTCGCGTGCCTGCTGCTGGCGGTGCCGGCGTGGAGTGCCGATATCCTGCTGACGGCTGCCGAAGACGGCGCCGGGGTGCAAGCCTTCACCCAGGCCCTTGCCCAGCAGCGCCCCGACGACCGGGTCAGCTTCACCCCGCTCAAGAACTTGCCGGCACCAAGCCAGTTGCCCGCCGGCACTCGCTTGATCCTCCTCGACCTGCCCAGCCTCGATTGGCGCCTGCTGGATACCCAGGGACCGCCGACCCTGGTGCTGCGCATCAGCCGTCTGCAGGCTCGGCAACGCCTGGGCAATACGCACCCGGCCAAAATCAGCCTGCTATGGAGCGACCCGCCGCTGGAGCGTCAGTTGCGCCTGATCGCCGACACCCTGCCGCAGGCACGACGTATCGGCGTGCTTTACGGTGCCGACAGTGAATTCCTGCTGCGCGAGCTGATCCGGTTTGCCACCCCCCTGGGCCTGGAAATCGTGCCTCAGCTCTGGGACAACACCAGTGACAGCCGCCCGCTGCAAACCCTGTTCAAGAACAGCGATGTGCTGCTCGGCCTTGACGACCCGCAACTGTACAACCCCAAAACAGTAAAGAACCTGTTGCTGAGCAGCTACGCCCAGCAACTGCCCCTGATAGGGCCCAATGCCGGGTTTGTCCGGGCCGGCAGCCTGGCCAGCACCTACAGCGATCAGCCCGACTGGCTTGCCGTGCTCGACCGCCTGCTGGATCACCCGCCGGCCAATTGGCCGCACACGTTGTACCCGCAACACTTCAAAGTCGTGGGCAACCCGCAAGTCGCGCGCTCACTGGGCATCGAACAGGTTGATGAAACCGCCGTCGCCGCCCGCTTGGCCGAAGGAGAGAAACGCCCATGACCTTGCGTCGCCGTTGGGATATCAACACCCGCACCCAGCTCATTACCCTGGGCCCCGCGTTATTGTTGACCCTGCTGTTGATCAGCTTCTTTACCTTCGTACGGATCCAGGATTTGCGCCAGGAGCTGGACCACACCGGCCAATTGATCGCCAACCAACTGGCGCCCGCGACTGAGTATGGAGTGATTTCCGGCAACAACGATGTGCTTGAAGCGCTGCTGCGTGCGACCTTGGCCACGCCTCACGTGCGCTTCCTGGAGATTCAGAACAGTGCCGAAAACATTCTGGTGTATGTCGAGCAGCCGTCGGAAAGACGCGACCGCTCGCTGTCCGTGAAGGTGTTCCAGGCGCCAATCCGCCTGCAACACATCCAGCTCAACAATGACTTTTTCCAAGACAACCTCAACGAACCCAAGGCACCCCGAGCCGACTACCTGGGGCGGGTGATTGTCGGCATGTCCAACGACGCGTTCAGCCAGCGTCAGCAGGAAATCCTGTTCAAGGCCGGGATCCTGGCGCTGTTCGCCTTGCTGTTTACCTTCCTGTTGGCACGACGCCTGGCGGCAAGCCTGTCGCAACCAATAAGCGCGATGGGCCATGCGGTCAAGGCTATCCAGCAAGGCGATTACAAAACCCCGCTACCGATTGTCGATGATTCGGAGCTGGGTGACCTTTCGCGGCATATCAACAACCTGGCCGAAGGCCTGAACCAGGCCAGTCGCGAGCAGCAACAAGCCATGGCCCAGTTGATCCAGACCCGCGAGGAGGCCGAGCGTGCGAACAATGCCAAATCGGATTTCCTGGCGATGATGAGCCATGAACTGCGCACGCCCATGAACGGCGTGCTGGGCATGTTGCAACTGCTGGAAACCACCGACATGACTGCCGAACAGACCGAGTACGCGGCGCTGGCCTCCGAGTCCACCGAGCACCTGCTCAAGGTGATCAACGACATCCTCGACTTCTCACGCATTGAGCGCGCCGCCCTGGAACTGGAACATATTGCGTTCAACCTTGCCGACCTGATCAACAGTTGCGCCCAAGCGTTCCAGCACAGTGCCCAGCAACGCGGGCTGAGCCTGGAGCTGCCGATTCCTGCGGGCATGGAGGCCCTACGGGTGCGAGGCGATCCGACGCGGATCCGGCAGATCCTGGTAAACCTGATCGGTAATGCGTTGAAATTTACCGAACGCGGCAGCGTGACCGTCGAGCCCCATTGGCAAACCCTGGACCACGAACTGGTGTGGTTCACCTGCACCGTGCGCGACAGCGGTATCGGTATTTGCGCCGAACGCCTGGAGCTGATGTTCGATGCGTTCCAGCAGGCCGACAGCTCCATTTCCAGACGTTACGGCGGGACTGGCCTGGGCTTGCCCATCGCCCGCACCCTGGCCGAACGCATGGGTGGCACCTTGCGGGCTCAAAGCGAAGAAGGCCGGGGCTCGGTGTTTACCCTGGAAATCCCGCTGGCCATCGATCAGCAACAAGTACAGGCCATTACGCCCGACGCCCTCGGCAAGGCCAGTGCCGGCGAAGGACGCCACGTATTGCTGGTGGAAGACAACCCGGTCAACCGTACCGTGGTCGAAGCAATGCTGCGCAGCCTGGGCTTTGAAGTCAGCCTGGCCACCGACGGCGCCGAGGCGATCCGCAGCGCCGAGAGCCTGATCTTCACTGCTATCCTGATGGATTGCCGGCTGCCATTGATCGACGGCTACGAAGCCACTCGCCAGATTCGCCAACTGCCTGGCTGCGCCGATCTGCCGATCATTGCCCTGACGGCCAATGCCTTGCAGGGCGACCGCGAAGCCTGTCTGGCAGCCGGAATGAACGATTACCTGGCCAAGCCGTTCAAACGCACGGATTTGCAGCAAATCCTGCAACGCTGGGTGCAATAGCGCCGCGCCATCAACCAACTGCGACTGGCGTGAAAGACGAAAGTGCGGCAGTCTTAGGCACCCGAACGGGCCGATAAACAGGTCCGGTTTAAAATTTCAGTGAACAAGTGTACATTGAGTACCTTGCCGCTGTGACTTTCACTACAACGCAATAGTCTATGTGTAGGCTGCCGCTATGAGGCATGAACGCTTCATTCGGTTCGGGAAGATTTGCCCAACCCAGCCGCATGGGATTATTGAGGAGCTCGCATGACCAAACAAAACGCCTTTACTCGGGAAGACCTGCTGCGCTGCAGTCGCGGTGAGCTGTTCGGCCCAGGTAACGCGCAACTGCCCGCCCCGAACATGCTGATGGTGGATCGCATCACCCATATCAGCGAAGAAGGTGGCAAGTACGGCAAAGGTGAATTGGTCGCCGAGCTGGATATCACCCCGGACCTCTGGTTCTTCGCCTGCCATTTCGAAGGCGACCCTGTGATGCCAGGCTGCCTGGGCCTCGACGCCATGTGGCAACTGGTCGGCTTCTACCTGGGCTGGCAAGGCCTGCCGGGCCGCGGTCGCGCCCTGGGTTCGGGCGAAGTGAAGTTCTTTGGCCAAGTCCTGCCGACCGCCAAGAAAGTCACCTACAACATTCAAATCAAGCGCGTCCTCAAGGGCAAGCTGAACCTGGCCATCGCCGACGGTTCGGTGACTGTCGACGGTCGCGAGATCTATACTGCCGAAGGCCTTCGGGTCGGCGTATTCACTTCCACTGACAACTTTTAAGGGTTATCCGCATGCGCCGCGTCGTTATCACTGGTCTGGGCATCGTTTCTTGCCTGGGCAATGACAAAGAGACCGTCACCGCTAACCTGCGTGCAAGTCGCCCTGGCATCCGCTTCAACCCGGAATATGCCGAAATGGGTCTGCGTAGCCAGGTTTCCGGCTCCATCGACCTGCCCCTCGAAGAACTGATCGATCGCAAGATCTATCGCTTCGTCGGCCACGCTGCCGCCTACGCCTACCTGGCCATGAAAGACGCGATCGCCGATTCGGGCCTGAGCGAAGACCAGGTTTCGAACGTACGCACCGGCCTGATTGCCGGCTCCGGCGGCGCATCGACCCTCAACCAGATGGAAGCGCTGGATATCCTGCGCGAAAAAGGCGTGAAGCGCGTTGGCCCGTACCGTGTAACGCGGACCATGGGCAGCACCGTTTCCGCCTGCCTGGCGACGCCGTTCGCCATCAAGGGTGTGAACTACTCGATCTCCTCCGCGTGCGCCACCAGCGCCCACTGCATCGGGACTGCCGTTGAGCAGATCCAGCTGGGCAAGCAGGACATCGTATTCGCCGGCGGCGGTGAAGAAGAGCATTGGAGCCAGTCGTTCCTGTTCGACGCCATGGGCGCACTGTCCACCCAGTACAACGAAACCCCAGAGAAAGCCTCTCGCGCCTACGACGCCAAGCGTGACGGTTTCGTCATCGCCGGCGGTGGCGGCATGGTCGTGGTTGAAGAGCTGGAACACGCTCTGGCCCGCGGCGCCAAGATCTACGCGGAAATCGTCGGCTACGGCGCAACATCCGACGGCTACGACATGGTTGCCCCAAGCGGCGAAGGCGCGATCCGCTGCATGCAGATGGCCATGTCCACCGTTGATACCCCAATCGACTACCTGAACACCCACGGCACCTCGACTCCGGTCGGCGACGCCAAGGAAATGGAAGGCGTACGTGCGGTATTCGGCGACAAGGCTCCGGCCATCAGCTCTACCAAGAGCCTGTCGGGTCACTCCCTGGGCGCCGCCGGCGTTCACGAAGCGATCTACTGCCTGCTGATGATGGAAGGCAACTTCATGGCCGGCTCGGCCAACATCGACGAGCTGGACCCAGCCGTTGCTGATATGCCGATCCTGACCAAGACCCGTGAAGATGCAAAAATCGACACCGTGATGAGCAACAGCTTCGGCTTCGGTGGCACCAACGCCACCCTGGTGCTGAAACGCTGGCAGGGCAAGTAAGCCTCGCAGGTTGATCACATGAAAAAGCCCCGACTGGTTCGGGGCTTTTTTTTGCGCTTTGATTTGAAACCGCGTCGCCTTCATCGCAGGCAAGCCAGCTCCCACCTTCGACCGCGCTCATCCTGAAGGAATGCAGTCCAGTGTGGGAGCTGGCTTGCCTGCGAATGGGCCAACCCGGTTCCACGCCCTACACCGAAAACCGCGCCACCATCGAATTCAGATCCACCGCCAACCGCGACAGCTCCTGGCTCGCGGCGCTGGTCTGGTTGGCGCCGGTCGACGTCTGGTGCGCCAGGTCGCGGATATTCGTCAAGTTACGATCTACCTCCCGCGCCACTGCTGCCTGCTGCTCCGAAGCACTGGCAATCAACAGGTTGCGCTCGTTGATCAGGGTGAATGCCGAGGCGATCTCTTCCAGCGCCGTGCCGGCAGACTTGGCGATATCCAGCGTGGAACGCGCCCGCGTATTGCTCTGCTGCATGGAGCTGACAGCCTGGTCGGTGCCCTGCTGAATCCCACTGATCATCTGCTCGATTTCCTGGGTCGACTGTTGCGTGCGATGGGCCAAGGCACGCACTTCATCGGCCACCACCGCAAAACCGCGCCCGGCATCCCCGGCTCGCGCCGCTTCAATGGCCGCGTTCAGTGCCAGCAGGTTGGTTTGCTCGGCAATCGAGCGAATCACGTCCAGGACTTTACTGATGCCATAGACCTTTTGCGCCAGCGCCTCGACCTGGGTCACATTGGCGGTCACATCCGTGGCCAGGGCCTCAATCGACACCACCGTTTGCTGCACCTGTTCGCGGCCCTGCTGGGCAATGCGGTCAGAATCGCGTGAAGCATGGGACGTGGCCACCGCGTTGCTCGCCACCTCTTCCACCGCCGCCGTCATCTGGTTGACCGCCGTGGCCGCCTGTTCGATCTCCTGGTTCTGCTGATGCAGGCCGCGCGTGGCATCCTCCGTCACGCAACTGAGTTCTTCGGAAGCAGAAGCCAATTGGTTGGACGATTCAGCAATGCGCCGGATAGTATCGCGCAGATTCTCTTGCATGCCCTTGAGAGCCTGCTGCAAACGCGCCGGCTCATCGCTGCCGCTCACGCGGATCTCGCCGGTCAGGTCGCCACTGGCCACGCCCTGGGCCACTTTCAGCGACTGCGCCAGCGGCAACACGATGCTGCGGGTCAGCCAGACCGCCAGGCCAATGGTGATCAGTGCCGTGAGGATGATCATGCCAATCACCCCGGTACGCGACTGACTGAAAACGCTTTGCGCGAGGCTGGCCGCCTGGTTGGCACTGGTTTTATTGAGGGTGACCAGATCGCGCAACGTGACGGCGATTTGATCGGCGAGCTGATTCATCTCACCGTTGGCCACTTTGATCGCTTCATCGAGCCGGTTGGCCTTGGAAAACCCCATGACCTGCTCCTGGCGTTGCAGGTATTGCTGTTCCTGGGCCTTGAAACGATCGAATAGCGTGCGCTCTTCAGGGAGCACGATCAGCGCTTCGTAGAGGGCTTGCGCATGGGGCATGCCATTCTTGAGGTCGGTCAGTTTCTGCTCGTTTTGTGCCAGCGCCTGCGGATCGCGGTTAACCAACAGGCGCAGGGTCAGCGCACGCACGCGCAGCAGGTCCTGATTCATCTCCCCCACCGCCATGACGCTGGGCAACCAGTTGTTCTCCACCTGGTCCGACTGCTGGCGCATATTGGCCATCTGCAACAGGGCAAAGCCGCCCAACGCGAATACCATCAAGGCCAGCACGCCAAAGCCCAAGCCGGCGCGAGGCGCGATATTCAAACTACGGATATTCATGCCTGGATTCCTTCCAAAAAGTACTGCATCCACCTGCAGTATGGTCTTGGAAGTTATCGGCCCCCTCCGACATTTATGTAAGACGAAAACGCGATATCAATGCACCTGACCATTGCCAGGCGGCTTGGGCAAGATGGCAAGGAAATTATCCCGCGCCACCTTGTGCGCCACCTCCTCGGGCAATGCATCGAGGAAGGGCTCGAAGCGACGCATCTCCTTACCTAACTTATTGAAACGCCCTACCACGTCAGATCCCAGCATAAAGCGCTCAGGGAAGCGCTCCACCAGCTTCACCCACTCCTGCCGAGGCTGACCCGCCTCATCCAGCAGATAGGGCGTGAGCATGCTCCAGGACAGGTCGATATACAGGTTGGGGTACGCCTCAAGCATACGGCTCAAGGTTGGCAGCAAAAAATCCATCTGCACCTGGTGCCGATGGATTTCCTTGCTGGTACCACCATGGGCCCAGATAAAGCGCGTATGCGGGTGGTTACGCAACGGCTCTTCGACTTCCGCCAGGTACAGCGGGTTGCGCTCGCGCTTTGATGTGATATTGGAGTGCAGCAGCACCGGCAAGTCATTTTCAGCGGCCAGGTGATAGATACGCGTCATGGCTTCGTTGTTGGCGCGGGGCGTGTCGCCTGAGGTCAGGGCGGTAAGGTCGTCGTGGCGGGTAAACACTTCACCGATGCCCTGCCACAGCCCGGGGTTGAGGTCGATCATGCGCTGGATATGAGCAGCGGAGTTCTTGTCGTTGGGGTTGAAGCCGGCCAGGAACGGGTGAAAGTGCTGGCGCTGCTCAGGGGTCAGCTTATTGACCGCTGCCGCCACAATCACATCGGTGGCGCTGTACCAATAGGCATCGGCGTCATCACCAGCGTAGTAGCGGGGGCGCTTGGGCTCGTCTTCGTGCCACTTCTTGGCCACGGGGATGCCGGAAATCATTACATGTTCGATGCGGTTCTCGGACATCGCCTTGAGCAGTTTGTCCATGCCTGCCGTTTCCTGGAAAAAATCCACGTAATGCATGTGCGCGTCACTGTAGGCATAGTCGCGGGCCTGCGCGGCAAGGCTGCTGGCAGCGAGCAACAAGGCAAGACTCAGGCGGGTCCGAAGCACGGTGAAACCTCAATCAGGGCTGATACGGGTAGACCTTGCGCCTACCTTCGAGGTTCAGCGCGGAAAAACTGGAACACTTGAGCGCCAGCATGCTCTATAACTGCATGACCTTCATCCTGCCCCTTGAGAGGTTCGCCATGCCTGTTACCGTTAATACATTGAACGCTGAAAACTTCCGTCACAGCGTCAATATCAATCACCACGAACTGTTTACCGACCTGCCAAAGAGCCTGGGTGGCGACGACTCGGCGCCCTCTCCCCACGACTATTTCGATGCTGCGCTGGCGTCATGCAAAGCCTTGACGGTCAAGCTCTATGCGCAGAAGAAAGATATCCCGCTCACCGGCGTGACCGTTGAAGTGACCCACGACGCCGCCGAAGAGCAGAAAGGCAAATACAAACTCAGCGTCAAATTGACCCTCAAGGGTGTGCTGAGCGATGAGCAGCGCGAGGAGTTGCATCGCGTTGCGGACAAGTGCCCGGTACACAAGCTGATGACCACCGCCGAAATCAGCATCGAGACGAAATTATCGGAAGGTGCCTTCAGCGCATAGCGCCAACTTCCCATCGGGCGGGTTATGCTCAGACGCATCCAACCCGCTCAGACAGGGATGCACCATGACCACCCTTACCGTGATCCGCCCCCGCGCCGAAGATGTCGAAGGGCAGCCGATCCTGCGCCCGCTGCCTTCCCGTGAATGCCGTAGCGTCGGGCCCTTTGTGTTTTTCGACCATATGCTGCCCACCGCCTATGCGCCGGGTACCGGCATGAATATCCGCCAACATCCGCATATCGGCCTGTCTACCCTCACCTACCTGTTTGAAGGCGCCTTGCAGCACAAGGACAGCCTCGGCTCGGATCAGGTGGTGCAGGCCGGCGATGTCAGCTGGATGACCGCTGGCAGCGCGATTGCCCATGTCGAGCGTACCCCTGAAGCGCTCAAGGCCAGTGGTTTCAACCTGCATGGCCTGCAAGTATGGCTCGCCTCCCCCAAAGACCACGAGACCGGCCCTGGCCATTACAGCCATCACCCGGCGGCGAGCTTGCCGGTGAACGATAACCTGGGCGTGCAGGTGCGCCTGATTGCCGGTGATGGTTTCTGTCTCAAGTCACCAGTGCCGGTGCTCTCGCCGACGTTGTATGCCGAGGTGCAGATGCAAACAGCCACCACCTTGCTGATCCCCGATGAGCATGAGGAGCGCGCGGTGTATGTGCTGGAAGGTGAGGCGCAGCTCGACGGTGAGCCGCTGGCAGTGCATAGCCTGGTGGTATTGCCGCCAGGGCAAGAGATGACATTGTTTGCCGAAACCGACTGCCATGTGATGGTGTTTGGTGGGGCGCCGCTGGACGGGCCGCGGCGGATCAACTGGAATTTCGTGGCGAGCGATCCGGCAGTGATCGAGCACGCCAGACAGCGCTGGGCTGCTGGGGATTGGCCGACGGTGCCGGGGGAGTCAGAACGAATTGAGTTGCCTGTGAAATAGCTATCGCAGGCAAGCCAGCTCCCACACTGGATGGGTGTGCACCTTGAAATGTGGGAACAGGGCTTGCCCGCGATGGCGTCAGAATCAGCCCTTGAACACTTCATCCAACAAGTTATGCATCGACTGGAAAGCCCGCGCAGCGGTCTTGGCGTCGTACATCATCTTGCCTGGCACATTGGCATGGGGATCGGTGAAGGAATGCACTGCGCCGCCGTAGCTCAGCAACTGCCAATCCACACCCGCTGCGTTCATTTCCTCTTCGAACGCTGGCAGTTGCTCTTTGGGCACCAATGGGTCGGACGCACCATGCAATACCAACACTGAACCCTTGATGTTTTTCGCATCCGCCGGGTTCGGCGTGTCGAGGGTACCGTGGAAAGAGACAGCCGCCTTCACCGGCGCACCGGTACGTGCCAATTCCAGAGCGCAGCAACCGCCGAAGCAGAAACCGAAGGTTGCCAGCTTCGACGTATCAACGGCTGTCTCGGTCTGGCCTTGCAGTTGCTCGAAGGCCGCCTGCATACGCTTGTTCAACAATGGACGATCATTTTTCAACGGCATCATCGCTGCGCCGGCTTCATCGCCATTGGTCGGGCGTACAGTTTGCCCATACAAATCAGCAATCAGCACCACGTAGCCTTTGCCGGCAACACTCTTGGCGATTTCTTCGGCACCCGCACTCACGCCCATCCAGTTCGGTGCCATCAGCAGCCCCGGCAGTGGGCCCTTGTGGCTGGCATCGAACGCCAGGCGGCTTTCATAAGACTGGCCATCAATCTGATAGACCACGGAACGTACTGTGACTTGGCTCATCATTTTCTCCAGTTGAGGAGGATTAACGAAAAAACCCGCCGAAGCGGGTTTTTTCTACACCGGTGTTAAACCGACAATTCAACCAACAGCTTGTTCAGTCGGCGCACATAGGCGGCCGGGTCTTTGAGGCTGTCGCCAGCGGCCAGAGCCGCTTGGTCGAAGAGGATGTGCGACAGGTCGCCAAACCGCTCTTCGCTCTGCTCGCCATCGAGTTTCTCGATCAGCGGGTGAGCCGGGTTGAATTCGAAGATCGGCTTGGAGTCCGGGACCTTCTGGCCGCTGGCTTCAAGGATCTGACGCATCTGCATGCCCAGGTCCTGCTCGCCAATGGCCAGGATCGCCGGGGAGTCGGTCAGGCGGTGGGAAACCCGCACTTCACTGACTGCTTCGCCCAGGGACGCCTTGATCCGTTCAACCAGGCCCTCTTTGGACTTGGCGACTTCTTCGGCGGCTTTCTTGTCTTCCTCGGAATCCAGGTTGCCCAGGTCCAGGTCGCCACGGGCAACGTCAACGAACGACTTGCCGTCGAACTCGGTGAGGTAGCTCATCAGCCACTCATCGATACGGTCGGTCAGCAGCAGCACTTCGATGCCTTTCTTGCGGAAGACTTCCAGGTGCGGGCTGTTTTTAACCTGCGCGTAGGTTTCGCCAGTCAGGTAGTAGATCTTGTCCTGACCTTCCTTGGCGCGTGCTAGGTAGTCAGCCAGGGACACAACCTGCTCGCCGTCTTCGCCCTGAGTCGAAGCAAAACGCAGCAGGCCGGCGATTTTTTCCTTGTTGGCAAAGTCTTCCGCCGGGCCTTCCTTCATCACCTGACCGAAGTTTTTCCAGAAGCTCTTGTATTGCTCAGGCTCGTTCTTCGCCAGTTTTTCCAACATGTCGAGCACGCGCTTGGTCAGCGCCGACTTCATGGAGTCGATGATCGGGTCTTTTTGCAGGATTTCCCGCGACACGTTCAGCGACAGGTCGTTGGAGTCGACCACGCCCTTGATAAAGCGCAGGTACAGCGGCAGGAAGGATTCCGCCTGGTCCATCACGAACACGCGCTGCACGTAGAGCTTCAAGCCCTTCGGCGCTTCGCGCTGGTACAGGTCGAACGGAGCACGGGCCGGTACGTAGAGCAGCGAGCTGTATTCCAGCTTGCCTTCAACCTTGTTGTGGCTCCAGCTCAGCGGGTTTTCGTAGTCGTGGCCGATGTGCTTGTAGAACTCCTGGTATTCCTCGTCCTTGATCTCGGTACGCGGACGGGTCCACAGGGCGCTAGCGCGGTTGACGGTTTCCCATTCCTCGGCAGGCTTCTCTTCGCCTTCGGCAGCCGTCTGTTCTTTCGGCAGCTCGATCGGCAAAGCGATGTGGTCGGAGTATTTCTTGATGATGTTGCGCAGGCGCCAGCCATCAGCGAATTCGTCTTCACCGGATTTCAGGTGCAGCACGATGCGGGTACCGCGATCTGCCTTGTCGACAGTGGCGATTTCAAACTCGCCCTCGCCTTTGGACGCCCAGTGCACGCCTTCGCTGGCGTCGAGGCCCGCACGGCGGCTGAATACTTCAACCTTGTCGGCAACGATGAAGGCCGAATAGAAGCCCACGCCGAATTGGCCGATCAGATGAGAATCTTTTTTCTGGTCGCCCGACAGGTTCTTCATGAAATCTGCGGTGCCGGATTTGGCGATGGTACCCAAGTGGGTAATCGCGTCTTCACGGCTCATGCCGATACCGTTGTCTTCGATCGTGACGGTCTTGGCGTCCTTGTCGTAGCTCACACGGATTTTCAGTTCCGCGCCACCTTCCAGCAACTCAGGCTTGGACAGGGCTTCGAAACGTAATTTGTCGACAGCGTCAGAGGCGTTCGAGATCAATTCGCGAAGGAAGATTTCCTTGTTGGAATATAGCGAATGGATCATGAGGTGCAGCAGTTGCTTCACCTCGGTCTGGAAGCCCAGGGTTTCCTTTTGAGTTTCCACACTCATGGTCATCAAACTCCAATTGGATGGCAGTGGCCGCGCCCGAAAGGGTTGGCGGCGGGTTGTCATCAAAGTTGGGGGCTAAGACCGGGATTTCAAGGGCGTGCCAATTCCTCAATCTTGAAATGTGCGCGGGCGGTGGCAATCGGCTCGGCCTCGGTGGTTTGCCAGGCGGTGATCGCCACATTGGCGACGCGCCGGCCCTGGCGGCACACCTGGCATTTGGCGTAAGTGTCGCGAAACTGGCCGGCGCGCAGGTAATCCAGGGAAAAGTCGATGATTTTTGGCAGGCCCGGAGCCCCGGTAAATACCCTTAGATGCAGGGCCGCCGACAGCTCCATGAAGCCGGCGATCACCCCGCCGTGCAACGCCGGCAATATGGGGTTACCAATATTGTCCTTGTTGGCCGGCAGGCGAAACAGCAGCTCATCTCCCAGACGGGTGCATTCGATACCGATCAGCTTGGCATAGGGCACCAAGCCCAGCAGTGCGTCGTAGTTGCCACGCTCGAGAGCCTGCTCCAGACGGGTCTTGAATCGATGCGTCATGCCTGCTCTCCCTTGATCGTGCTGCCCAGCCCTTGCGTGCCTTTCAGGCGCTTGCCCATACGCATGAACGTGCCCACTACATGGGCGATGGGTTGTTGCGGGTCATCCTGATAGGCGAACCCGCGCGTGAAGATCACATCGGTGGTCACCCGGTAACATTGCGCGAAGCCATACACCGGCTTGTGCGGCTCGGCTGCACGCATGTAGTCGATACGCAGGTCCAGGGTCGGGCACACCTCGAATTCGGGTAATACGCACAAGGTGGCCATGCCGCAGGCTGTGTCCATCAACGAGGTCAGGGCGCCACCATGAATCACACAGGTTGCGGGATCACCAACAAGATGTGGCCCATACGGCAACACCAGGGTCATGCCCTCCTCGCTTGCAGCGTGGACAGCCACACCCAGCACCTGACAATGGCGCAGCGCCGAGACAAAGCGCGCGGCACGCTCTAACAAGGGGTTTTCGGTCATTGTTTTTAGACTCTTATTAGTGTGAAAGCAGCGGACTAAATCGCCGGAAAAAGTTTTTGTACGAAAAGCGTTATATATCTGTGAGACAAAAGGAACTAATGCTGGCCCCTTGGGTTCGAAAGGCCAGTAGATATCTTCAATAAGGAGAAACACCCCATGCGCAAGACATTAGCTATTTCCATGATGCTGGCCGCTGCACTCGGTCTGGCTGCCTGCGACAAGAAATCCGAAGACAAAGCCCAAGATGCCGCTGCACATTCTGAGCAAGCACAGCAAGACATGGCTAAAGCACAGGATAAAGTGAACGACGCTGCGAAAGAAAACGCCGAAGCTGCCAAAGCTCAGGCTGAATCGAACGCCGAAGCTGCAAAAGAAGCTGCACCTGCCGCACCTGCAGAACCTGCCAAGCAGTAATTGCCGGGTGTGAACCTGTAGTGCTGCAAAAGAAAGCCCGCTTATAAAGCGGGCTTTTCTTTGCCAGCTGTTTTATCCGGCCTTTAAGAAACACTCTCTTTTGCAGCATCCGAAGCTTGCATATTCGTCGGGGTATACACCATCACCTGCAAGACGTCGGAGTGAAACTCGCGGCGATAAAGCACCAATACCACCCCGCTGCTCATCAACATGAACAACCAAGGGCTGACAAACCAGGCCAGCATGGTCATGCCGAAGTAATAAGCGCGCAGCCCAAAGTTGAACTGGTTGGCCGCCATCGAAATCACCCGCGCCGCCCGCAAGGCAAATGCATTGCGCTCCTGCTCCGACACGTGCCGCTCACCAATCATCGGCGCCGAGCCCACCAGCACCGCAGCGAAGTTGTACTGACGCATGCACCAGCTGAAAGTAAAAAACGCATAGACAAATACCAGGGCCAGGCACAGCAACTTGATCTCCGACATGCCTTGGGAGGCCTGCTGCACCATAGGAATGTCTGCCAGCAACGACACCGCCCGCTCGGAAGCACCGAGCACGGTCAGAATACCCGCAAGGATGATCAAGGTGCTGGAGGCAAAGAACGAGGCATTACGCTCCAGGTTGCCGATCACGCTGGCATCGGCGATGCGGTTATCGCGCAACAACATGCGACGCATCCAGTCTTCACGGTACAGGTGCAATACGCTGGCCAGGCAGGCCGTATCCCGGGCTTTCCAGGTGGCATAACGGGTGTAGCCACCCCAGCACAGGATGAACCAGAGGGCGGCAAGCAGATGGACTTGATTGGTTTCGACGAACGACATGCGGGTCCTTGTACACAGGATGATAGGGCCGACACGGTTCAAATGTGGGAGCTGGCTTGCCTGCGATAGCGTCTTTGCAGTCACCACCGCGCCAACCGATGTACCGCCATCGCAGGCAAGCCAGCTCCCACACCGACCGGTGTTTTCAACTTGAGATTTTTGACGCCATCCCCAAAAAAAAGACACTGCCATCGACTCAAAAAAAATGCCCCGTATCGTTTGATACGGGGCATTTCAGTGCAGCACAAACCGCGGGTTATGCGACGGCTTCGCTACGCTTGCCCAGCATACGGTCGATCACCACGGCCACCACCAGCGTCATCACTGATGGCACCAACCACGCCAAGCCTTGCTCGCTCAGCGGCAAGTTTGCCAATTGTGTAGGCATCCAACCCGCCAGGCCCGCGCCCTTGAGTGCGTCGATACAACCAAAGATGAATGACACCAGCATCACCGGGCCGACGATACGGCCCTGTTCCTGCCAGAAGCCTTTGCAGAAACTCAGGGCTACCAGCACGATGCACGGCGGGTAGATCGCTGTAAGCACCGGAATCGAGAACGCGATCAGTTTGGTCAGGCCCAGGTTGGACACGAACAGCGAGAACAACGCCAGAATCACCACCAGTGTCTTGTAGGACAGCGGCAGGATTTTGCTGAAGTACTCGGCGCAGGCGCAGGTCAGGCCGACGGCAGTGACCAGGCACGCCAGGGAGATCAGCACGGCGAGGAAGCCGCTGCCCAGGGAGCCGAAGGTGTGTTGCACATAAGCGTGCAGTACGGCTGCGCCGTTGCTGGCACCGGCAGCCACGGCATGGCTGCCCGAACCCAGGCGGAACAGGCTGATGTACACCAGCGCCAGGCCCACGCCGGCAATCAGGCCGGCGATAATGGCGTAACGGGTGATCAGTTGGGGCGACTCGACACCCCGTGAACGGATCGCGTTGACGATCACGATGCCGAACACCAGCGCACCCAGCGTATCCATGGTCAGATAACCATTGATAAAGCCCTGGGAGAACGGTGCGGCCACGTATTCCGGCGTAGCGACGCCCACTTCACCGGCCGGCAAGGCAAACGCGGCAATGCCGAGGATGGCCAGGGCGATGATCTTCAGCGGCGCGAGGAAGCGGCCCACGGTGTCCAGCAGTCGACCTGGGTACAGGGACACAAAGAACACCACCAGGAAATACACCGAGCTGTAGAGGAACAGCGCCAATGGGCTTTCACCGGTTAGTGGCGCCAGGCCCACTTCGAATGACACCGTCGCGGTACGCGGGGTAGCGAACAGCGGCCCCACCGCCAGGTACGCCGCCGCCGCCAGCAGGCCACCGGCGATCTTGCCAATCGGGCTGCTCAGCGCATCCATGCCACCACCGACCTTGGCCAGGGCAATCACGGTGACCACCGGCAAACCGACCGCGGTGATCAGAAAGCCAAGCGCGGCCATCCAGACATGGGGCCCGGACTGCAAGCCCACGATAGGCGGGAAGATGATGTTGCCAGCGCCCACGAACAGGGCAAAGGTCATAAAGCCCAGCGCCAGGATATCCTGGCTTTTCAACACTTTCATTTGAGGAAATACCACACTACTGAATCGGAATTTAGAGAGGGCTTCCCTATGGATGAGGGAAATGCTGCCGGCCCTTATGGGGACCGACCGGTCTAGCGCGCAGCTTCCTTTTGGGATGCGGACGCATAAAGAGGCGGCTAGAGTACAGAATCAGGCTGACAAACGCACTGTTGCGGGGCGAACTGTCCGATAAGCGACATTTTAATGTCGCGTTTCCGTACTTAATTTGGCAAGACAAGCAAAGAATGCGGGAGGGGCGGTGCGACGATTCGACTTGCTCCCTCCCACATTTAATTTTCAGCAACCTGCAGAATGCACAAAGGCCACCCGAAGGTGGCCTTTGTGTGATGAGGCGTCAGCTAAGCGCGAGGCTTACTTGACAGCCCAACCGGTCAGCTCGGCCAGGGCCTTGCCGATGTCTGCCAGCGAACGCACGGTTTTCACGCCTGCGTCTTGCAGAGCAGCGAATTTCTCGTCTGCAGTGCCTTTGCCGCCAGAGATGATTGCGCCAGCATGGCCCATGCGCTTGCCCGCAGGGGCAGTCACACCAGCGATGTAGGAAACAACCGGCTTGGTCACGTGTGCCTTGATGTAGGCAGCCGCTTCTTCTTCAGCCGAACCGCCGATCTCACCGATCATCACGATCGCTTCGGTCTTCGGGTCTTCCTGGAACAGCTTCAGGATGTCGATGAAGTTGGAGCCTGGGATCGGGTCACCGCCGATGCCGACGCAAGTCGACTGACCGAAACCGGCGTCAGTGGTCTGCTTCACAGCTTCGTAGGTCAGGGTGCCGGAACGGGAAACGATACCGACTTTACCTGGCAAGTGAATGTGACCTGGCATGATGCCGATCTTGCATTCGCCTGGGGTGATCACGCCTGGGCAGTTAGGGCCGATCAGGACTACGCCCAGCTCGTCGCACTTAACTTTAGCGTCCAGCATGTCCAGGGTAGGAATGCCTTCGGTGATGCACACGATCAGCTTGATGCCGCCGAATGCTGCTTCCAGGATCGAGTCCTTGCAGAAAGGAGCCGGAACGTAGATCACGCTGGCAGTGGCGCCAGTGGTTTCTACCGCTTCTTTCACGGTGTTGAACACTGGCAGGCCCAGGTGCTCGGTGCCGCCCTTGCCCGGAGTTACGCCGCCAACCATCTGGGTGCCGTACTCGATGGCTTGCTGGGTGTGGAAACTACCTTGCGAACCGGTAATACCCTGGCAGATAACTTTGGTGTCTTTATTGATCAGGACGCTCATTACTTGCCCTCCGCAGCTTTGACAACTTGTTGAGCAGCGTCGGTCAGGCTGGTAGCCGCGATGATGTTCAAACCGCTTTCTGCCAGTACTTTAGCGCCCAGTTCAGCGTTGTTACCTTCAAGGCGAACAACAACCGGGATTTTAACGCCAACTTCTTTCACTGCACCGATGATGCCTTCGGCAATCATGTCGCAACGAACGATGCCGCCGAAGATATTGACCAGTACTGCAGCGACGTTGGAGTCGGACAGGATGATCTTGAACGCTTCGGTAACGCGTTCCTTGGTAGCGCCACCACCTACGTCGAGGAAGTTGGCTGGTTTGCCGCCATGCAGGTTGACGATGTCCATGGTACCCATGGCCAGGCCAGCACCGTTGACCATGCAACCGATGTTACCTTCCAGGGCTACGTAGTTCAGTTCGAACTTGGCAGCGTCCGCTTCACGCTTGTCGTCTTGCGACGGGTCGTGGAAGGTCTTCAGCTTAGGCTGACGGTACATGGCGTTGGCGTCGATGTTGATCTTGGCGTCGAGGCAGTGCAGATCGCCGTCAGCCTTGATCACCAGTGGGTTCACTTCCAGCAGGGCCAGATCGTGATCCTGGAACAGTTTGGCCAGACCTACGAAGATCTTGGCGAACTGGGCAACTTGCTTGCCTTCCAGACCCAGTTGGAACGCCAGTTCACGACCCTGGAATGGCTGAGCGCCAACCAGTGGATCGATAGTAGCCTTCAGAATTTTCTCTGGGGACTCTTCGGCAATCTTCTCGATGTCCACGCCACCTTCGGTGGAGGCCATGAACACAATGCGACGGCTCGAACGGTCAACGACAGCGCCCAGGTACAGCTCTTTAGCGATATCAGTGCACGATTCAACCAGGATCTTGGAGACTGGCTGGCCATTGGCATCAGTCTGGTAAGTCACCAGACGCTTGCCCAGCCACTTCTGTGCGAAGGCCTTGGCTTCTTCCCGGCTCTTAACCAGCTTGACGCCACCCGCTTTACCGCGACCACCGGCGTGGACCTGGGCTTTGACAACCCACTCGCTGCCGCCGATTTTGTCGCAAGCTTCTGCTGCTGCTTCCGGGGTGTCTACTGCGTAGCCCTTGGAAACTGGCAGGCCGTATTCAGCGAACAGCTGCTTACCCTGATACTCGTGAAGATTCATGCTTTTTACCGTCTTCGTTAGGTACTGCGCATTCGGCGCTGCGCTCATTATGAGTGCCGCACCACCTGTGACTGCTGCTTGCGCAACTTGCGGGGCTTATGGCCCGTAAAGCTGCGTAAGGCTGCGTCCAGCGGATATTCCGCGGTGAGTCTTGCGCGCAAGGCTCACGACGGGCAACTCCGCCGTGGTTTCTTATTATCTCGCTTAGCGCTTCTTCTTGTTGGCGATGTGGATGGCACCGCCATTCACTGCCAACGCGGCTTCATGCAGCGCTTCGGACAGGGTCGGATGGGAGAAGACCATCATACCCAGGTCCTCGGCACTGGTGCCGAATTCCATACCGATCGCGCCTTGCTGAACCAGTTCTGCAGCGCTTGGGCCAATCACGTGGACGCCCAATACGCGGTCAGTCTTGGCATCAGCGATGACTTTGACAAAACCACCGGTGTCGTTGGCTGCCATGGCACGGCCGGAAGCGGCGAACGGGAAGGTGCCGACGTTAACTTCAACGCCTTCAGCTTTCAACTGCTGTTCGTTCTTGCCGACCCATGCGATTTCCGGGTGGGTGTAGATAACCGACGGGATCAGGTCGTAGTTCATCTGGGTCTTGTGACCCTTGATGCGCTCGACGACCATGATGCCTTCCTCGGAAGCCTTGTGGGCCAGCATCATGCCACGAACCACGTCGCCGATCGCATATACGCCCGGTACGGTGGTTGCGCAGTGATCATCAACGTGGATGAAGCCACGCTCGTCGATGTTCACGCCGCTGTCGGAAGCCAACAGGTCATTGGTCACTGGACGACGACCAACGGCAACGATCAACTTGTCGAAGGTGATGGTCTGCTCGCCGTCTTTATCGGTGTAGGTCACCACGACTTCTTCGCCGTTGACCTTGGAGCCGGTGACACGGGCGCCGAGCTTGATGTCCAGACCTTGTTTGGTCAGGGTTTTCAGCGCCTCTTTGGAGACTGCAGTGTCGGCCGCCAGCAGGAACGTGTCCAGGGCTTCCAGCACGGTGACTTCAGCGCCCAGACGGGACCATACCGAACCCAGTTCCAGACCGATTACGCCAGCGCCGATCACGCCCAGGCGCTTAGGCACAGCCTGGAATTCCAGGGCGCCGGTCGAATCAACGATCACGTTGTTGTCAACTGGAGCAGGCGGAATGTCGATTGGACGCGAGCCGGGTGCCAGGATTACGTTTTCGGCTTCGATGACTTCAACCGAACCATCTGGTTTGGTGACTTCGACTTTCTTGCCGGCCAGCAGCTTGCCGTGGCCTTGAATGGAAGTCACACCGTTGGCCTTGAACAAGGTGGCAACGCCGGAAGTCAGGCCTTTGACGATGTTGGCTTTACGGCCGACCATTGCTGGCACGTCCATGGTTACGCCAGCATGGTTGATGCCGTGGATCGCGAAGCCGTCTTGGGCTTCGTGGAATTTCCAGGAGCTGTCCAGCAGCGCCTTGGAAGGAATGCAACCAACGTTCAGGCAGGTACCGCCCAGCGCCAGTTTGCCTTCCTTGTCGGTGTACTTTTCGATGCAAGCAGTCGAGAGGCCCAGTTGCGCAGCCTTGATGGCGGCAACATAGCCGCCAGGGCCTGCACCAATCACTACAACGTCAAATTTCTGTGTCATGAAAATAGATCCTCTATTTGCGACAAGCTTCTAGCCACAAGCTGCAAGCCAAGCTGCTTTTTCCTACAGCTTGTAGCTCGCAACTTGCAGCTGCTTCTATCAGATGTCCAGGAGCAGGCGAGCCGGGTCTTCCAGCAGGTTCTTGATGGTCACCAGGAACGTCACGGCTTCTTTACCATCGATCAGGCGGTGATCGTAAGACAATGCCAGGTACATCATTGGGCGGATCACGACCTGGCCGTTGATGGCCATCGGACGCTGGATGATGTTGTGCATGCCCAGGATCGCGGCTTGCGGTGGGTTGACGATCGGCGTCGACATCATCGAACCGAAGGTACCACCGTTAGTGATGGTGAAGGTACCGCCGGTCATCTCGTCGATGGTCAGCTTGCCGTCACGGGCTTTCTTGCCGAAGCCGGCGATGCCGCCTTCGATTTCGGCCAGGCTCATCAGCTCGGCGTTACGCAGCACTGGAACCACCAGGCCACGGTCGCTGGACACGGCAACGCCGATATCTGCATAGCCGTGGTAAACGATGTCGCCGCCGTCGATGGAAGCGTTGACTGCCGGGAAGCGCTTGAGTGCTTCGGTGGCCGCTTTCACGAAGAACGACATGAAGCCCAGGCGCACGCCGTTGTGGGACTTCTCGAACAGGTCCTTGTACTTGGAGCGCAGAGCCATGACTTCGGTCATGTCGACTTCGTTGAACGTGGTCAGCATCGCCATGTTCGACTGCGCTTCAACCAGGCGCTTGGCCACGGTGGCACGCACGCGAGTCATCGGTACGCGCTTCTCGGTACGGTCGCCGGCAGCGAACACCGGGGCAGCAGCCGCTGGAGCAGCAGCCTTGGCAGGCGCGGCAGCCGGAGCGTTCTTCTTGGCTTCAACCGCAGCAACCACGTCTTCCTTGGTCACGCGGCCGTCTTTGCCGGTGCCCTTGATGGAAGCCAGGTTGATGCCGTTCTCTTCAGCCAGTTGACGCGCAGCTGGCGCAGCGATTGGATCTTCGCCACCGACTGCCGGTGCAGCGGCAGGCGCCGAAGCAGCCAGTGCAGCCGGTGCAGCAGCAGCGGCGGCAGGAGCAGGAGCTGCAGCAGCGCTGCCCTCTTCGATCGAACCCAGTACCTGGTTCGACAGAACGGTAGCGCCCTCTTCAGCCACGATCGCGCCCAGCACGCCGTCAGCTTCGGCCAACACTTCCAGTACGACCTTGTCAGTCTCGATGTCGACGATCAGGTCGTCACGCTTGACGGCCTCGCCTGGTTTCTTGTGCCAGGTGGCAACGGTGCCATCGGCAACCGATTCCGGGAATGACGGGGCTTTGATTTCGATAGCCATTATCTGTAGGTCCTTAAAATTCGGTTTCAGTCAGCGCGAAGGCGTTAAACAGTGAAAGCATCTTGCAGCAGTTTTTCCTGCTGCTCGGCGTGCATCGACGCATAGCCACACGCAGGTGCAGCAGAAGCATCACGACCGGCGTACTCAAGGACCAAGGCCTTGTTGTGGTTGCCGATGCTGCGACGCAGATGATGCTGGCTGCTGTACCAGGCGCCCTGGTTCATCGGTTCTTCCTGACACCACACCACGTTCGTGAGGTTGGTGTAAGGCGCGATGATCTCCATGAGGTCATCTTCCGGGAACGGGTAAAGCTGCTCGATACGCACGATGGCGATGTCTTCGCGGCCTTCGGCACGGCGTTTTTCCAACAGATCGTAATAGACCTTGCCGCTGCACAGGATCAGGCGAGTGACCTTGGCGGCGTCCAGTGTATCGATCTCTGGAATCACGGTCTGGAACGAACCTTGGGCCAGATCTTCCAGGGTCGAAACGGCCAGTTTGTGACGCAACAGCGATTTCGGGGTCAGCACGACCAGCGGCTTGCGCAGCGGGCGGATCACCTGGCGACGCAGCAAGTGGTAGATCTGCGCCGGGGTGGTCGGCACGCACACCTGGATGTTGTGCTCGGCGCACAATTGCAGGTAACGCTCCAGACGGGCCGAAGAGTGCTCCGGACCCTGGCCTTCATAACCGTGTGGCAGCAGCATGGTCAGACCGCACAGGCGGCCCCACTTGTGCTCGCCGCTGGTGATGAACTGGTCGATAACCACCTGGGCACCGTTGGCGAAGTCGCCGAACTGGGCTTCCCAGATCACCAGCGCATTAGGCGTGGTGGTGGAGTAGCCGTATTCGAACGCCAGTACGGCTTCTTCGGACAGGAACGAATCGTACAGGTCGAAACGTGGCTGGCCTTCGTACAGGTTCTGCAACGGGATGTAGGTGCCCGCGTCTTTCTGGTTGTGCAATACAGCATGACGGTGCGAGAACGTACCGCGGCCGATGTCCTGGCCGGTCATGCGGATCGGGTGACCTTCGAACGCCAGGGTCGCGTACGCCATGGTTTCGGCGTAACCCCAGTTGATCGGCAGGCCGCCGGCTTGCATCTTCTGACGATCTTCGTAGATCTTCGCCACCTGGCGCTGTACGACGAAGCCTTCGGGAATTTCCAGCAGCTTGGCGGACAGTTCCTGCAACGTCTTCAAATCGAAGGATGTATCGTGACGTGCAGTCCAGGTGTGGCCCAGGTACGGACGCCAGTCAACGAACAACTCTTTGTTCGGCTCCTTGACCAGGCTTTTCACTACATGCAGGCCATTGTCCAGCGCGTTGCGGTATTCATCGACTTTCGCCTGAACACGCGCATCGTCAACCACGCCGGCCTTGGTCAGGCTTTCGGCGTACAGCTCACGGGTGGTGCGCTGCTTGGTGATCTGCTGGTACATCAACGGCTGGGTGCCGCTTGGCTCGTCCGCTTCGTTGTGACCGCGACGGCGGTAGCAAACCAGGTCGATCACCACGTCACGCTTGAACTGCATGCGGTAGTCGACTGCCAGTTGGGTCACGAACAGCACGGCTTCCGGATCATCGCCATTCACATGAAGGATCGGCGCCTGGATCATCTTGGCAACATCGGTGGCGTACTCGGTGGAACGCGCGTCCAACGGGTTGCTGATGGTGAAGCCGACCTGGTTGTTGATGACGATGTGAACGGTACCGCCGGTCTTGAAGCCGCGAGTCTGCGACATCTGGAACGTTTCCAGGACCACGCCTTGACCGGCGAATGCCGCGTCACCGTGGATGGAAATCGGCAGAACCTTCTCACCGGTGGCATCGTTACGACGATCCTGGCGCGCACGTACCGAACCCTCGACCACTGGCGAAACGATTTCCAGGTGGGATGGGTTGAACGCCATGGCCAGGTGAACTTCACCGCCGGTGGTCATCACGTTGGACGAGAAGCCCTGGTGGTATTTAACGTCACCGGAACCCAGCTCGACCTTCTTCTTGCCTTCGAACTCGTCGAACAGCTCGCGCGGGTTCTTGCCGAAGGTGTTGACCAACACGTTCAGGCGACCACGGTGAGCCATGCCGATCACGATTTCCTTGGTGCCGTAGGAACCGGAACGCTGGATCAGCTCGTCGAGCATCGGAATCAGGCTTTCGCCGCCTTCCAGGCCGAAACGCTTGGTGCCCGGGTATTTGGTACCCAGGTATTTTTCGAGGCCCTCGGCCGCGGTCACGCGCTCCAGCAAGTGGCTGCGGACATCGGCGGACAAGACCGGACGGCCACGCACGCCTTCCAGGCGGTGCTGGAACCACTGGCGCTGCTCGGAATCGGTGATGTGCGTGAACTCAGCGCCGATGGTGCGGCAATATGTCTGCTGCAACGCTTCGTGAATTTCGCGTAGGCTCGCTTCCTCTTTGCCGATGAACAGGTCGCCGGCACGGAAGGTCGTATCAAGATCGGCATTGGTCAAGCCGTAATGATTGATCGACAGGTCTGCAGGTGCAGGACGCTGCCACAGCCCCAGCGGGTCAAGCTGGGCTGCCTGGTGGCCACGCATACGGTAGGCCTGGATCAGTCGCAGTACTTCAACTTGCTTCTTCTCGTGCTCACTGCTCACGCTGCCGGCGGAAACCGGTTGGGCGCGGCGCTGGTTCTTTGCCAGCAGCACGAACTGATCGCGAATTGTTGCGTGCGATACATCGGTGGCAGCGTTGCCGTCTGAAGACAACGTCTGAAATTTGGTGCGCCATTCTTCTGGCACAGCGTTAGGGTCGTGCAGGTAGAGCTCATAAAGCTCTTCCACATAGGCAGCGTTACCACCTGAAAGATAGCCGCTGTTCCACATGCGCTGCATCACGCTTTCTTGCATGCTTGGTCACCCTCGATTTGGGGACACCACCGGCGAAAACACCGAGTCTGCTTGCAAAAGGCCAAGTGCAGCGACCAAAACAAGCCACTTAGGATCACGCTGATAGTTCGGGTACCAACCCGAATGCCCCTGCTTGTCTCATTTCTTCAAAATAAGAGCCGCGGCTTTGTAAGTCGCTGCTCAAGTTAAAACTACGGCGCCGGTTGAAGCCTGCGCCGCAGCATTTACGGGCACAACGGTCCTGCTTTACTACAACGTCAGTTACACGCCGCTGTGCAGCAGCATGTTACGGATGTGACCAATGGCCTTAGTCGGGTTCAGGCCTTTGGGGCATACGTTGACGCAGTTCATGATCCCGCGGCAGCGGAATACGCTGAACGGGTCATCCAGCGAAGCCAGACGCTCGGACGTCTTGGTGTCACGGCTGTCTGCCAGGAAGCGGTACGCTTGCAGCAGTGCAGCTGGACCCAGGAATTTGTCCGGGTTCCACCAGAAGGATGGGCACGACGTCGAGCAGCAAGCACACAGGATGCACTCGTACAGACCGTCGAGCTTCTCGCGCTCTTCCGGGGATTGCAGACGCTCGATGGCCGGAGCCGGCGTGTCATTCTGCAAGAACGGCTTAACTTTCTCGTATTGCTTGTAGAAGATGCTCATATCGACGACCAGGTCACGGATAACCGGCAAACCTGGCAGAGGACGAACAATCAGCTTGTTGCCTTTGACAACAGCAGACAGCGGCGTGATGCACGCCAGGCCATTCTTGCCGTTGATGTTCATGCCGTCGGAGCCGCAAACACCCTCACGGCAAGAGCGACGATAGGAGAAACCTTCGTCCTGCTCTTTGATCAGTGCCAGTACATCCAGCACCATCAGGTCTTTACCACCGGTATCGACCTGGAACTCCTGCATGAACGGCGCAGCGTCCTGATCAGGGTTGTAGCGATAAACACTGACTTTCAACATGGCAGCCACCCTTAGTAAGTCCGAATCTTCGGTTCAAACGTCGGCACCGTCTTCGGCGAGAAGTTCACGGCACGCTTGGTTACGCGCTTGTCACCCGGGAAGTACAGGGTGTGGCACAACCAGTTTTCGTCATCGCGATCTTCAAAGTCTTCGCGAGCGTGAGCACCACGGGATTCTTTACGAACCTCGGCGGCGATCGCCGTCGCTTCAGCCACTTCCAGCAGGTTTTGCAGCTCAAGGGCTTCGATACGAGCGGTGTTGAACGCCTGGCTCTTATCGTTGATCTTGACGTTGGCGATACGCTTGCGCAGGTCAGCCAACTGGGCGATACCTTTCTGCATGTATTCGCCGGTACGGAACACACCGAAGTAGTTCTGCATGCAGTTTTGCAGCTCGCGACGCAGGGTTGCCACGTCTTCGCCATCTGTGCGCTCGTTCAGAGCGTTCAGGCGCGCCAGGGCCGCTTCGATGTTGGCGTCGGTGGCGTCATCGTATTCGATGCCGTCGGTCAGCGCCTTTTCCAGATGCAGGCCGGCCGCGCGACCGAACACTACCAGGTCGAGCAACGAGTTGCCGCCCAGGCGGTTGGCACCGTGAACCGATACACAAGCCACTTCACCTACCGCGAACAGACCATGGATGATCTCGTCCACGCCTTCGGCATTCTGGGTGATCGCCTGGCCGTGAATGTTGGTCGGTACGCCGCCCATCATATAGTGGCAGGTCGGAACAACCGGAACCGGAGCAACCACTGGATCAACGTGGGCAAAGGTCTTGGACAGTTCGCAGATGCCTGGCAGGCGGCTGTGCAGCACTTCTTCACCGAGGTGATCGAGTTTGAGCAGTACGTGGTCACCATTCGGGCCACAACCGTTACCGGCAATGATCTCTTTAACCATCGAACGGGCCACGACGTCACGGCCAGCCAGGTCTTTGGCGTTCGGAGCATAACGCTCCATGAAACGCTCACCATGCTTGTTGATCAGGTAACCACCTTCACCACGGCAACCTTCGGTTACCAGTACACCGGCGCCGGCGATGCCGGTGGGGTGGAACTGCCACATTTCGATGTCTTGCACCGGTACGCCAGCACGCAGTGCCATGCCGACGCCGTCACCGGTGTTGATCAGGGCATTGGTGGTCGAGGCGTAGATACGGCCTGCACCGCCAGTCGCCAGCACGGTAGCCTTGGCGCGGATGTAGGTGGTTTCACCGGTTTCGATGCAGATGGCGATCACGCCGACGAACTCGCCCTTGCCGTTCTTCACCAGATCAACAGCGTAGTACTCGTTCAGGAACGTGGTACCGGCTTTCAGGTTGCCCTGATAAAGGGTGTGCAGCAGCGCGTGACCGGTACGGTCGGACGCAGCGCAAGTACGGGCAGCCTGCCCGCCTTTACCGTAATCCTTCGACTGGCCGCCGAATGGACGCTGGTAGATACGACCCTGCTCGGTACGCGAGAACGGCAGACCCATGTGGTCCAGCTCGAACACTGCGGCCGGGCCTTCCTGACACATGTACTCGATAGCGTCCTGGTCACCGATGTAGTCGGAACCCTTGACGGTATCGTACATGTGCCAGCGCCAGTCATCGTTCGGGTCGGCGGAGGCGATGGCGCAGGTGATGCCACCCTGGGCCGATACGGTGTGGGAGCGCGTCGGGAACACCTTGGTGATCACGGCAGTCTTGTGACCACCCTGGGCCAGCTGCAGCGCAGCGCGCATGCCCGCACCGCCGCCACCAATAATGATGGCGTCGAATGAAATAGTTGGAATGTTAGCCATGAATCAGATACCCCAAAGAATCTGCACACCCCAGACGAAGTAAGCGAACATCGCGACGCCGCATACTGCCTGGAAGAGGAAACGTACTGCAGTCGCGGACTTGCCCAGCGCCATCGGCGTCAGGTAGTCGGTCGCGATGGTCCACATGCCGACCCAGGCGTGTGCGCCCAGGGCTACAAGGGCCAGCAGACTGAAGATTCGCATCGCATTGTGGGAAAACAGGCCATGCCACTGCTCATAGCCGATGCCCGGGTTTGCGACGAGGTATCCGATCAGAAAAATGAAATAAGCCGCGAGAACGACCGCAGACACACGCTGTGCCATCCAGTCATAGAGGCCCGAACGCGACAGATTCGTTACGCTGGTTACCATATCCAAACTCCTGCCAGAACGATCAGCACCACGGAAATGGCGATGATGATTTTCGAGCCCAGGCGGCCGCCTTCCAGCGTCTCACCGATGCCCATGTCCATGATCAAGTGGCGCACACCGGCTACCAGGTGATACAGAAGAGAGGACAGGAGGCCCCATGCTACGAACTTGGCCAGCGGGCTGGTCAAGCATGCCTTCACCTCGGCGTAACCTTCCTCGGAACCCAGGGATTTGCTCAATGCATAAAGCATGATGCCCAAGCCCAGGAACAGGATGATGCCGGAAACACGGTGCAGGAACGACGTAACGCCGGTGATGGGGAGTTTGATGGTCCTTAGGTCTAGGTTTACAGGTCGTTGGCTATTCACGGCTTTTTTTCACACTGAAGAGCCCCTAACAATCAGGGCAAAGTTGTTGGGGAGTGCGACTGGTCAGGTAAGCACCACCCAGGGAGTGCGACCCCCAATGAAAGCAAGCCCAAAAGCCCTTGGCGGTCGGTGGCCGAGTATAGACAGTTAGGTTACTAATGACAACGCGCGCACCTCACCCTAATAGCTGATTGCGCTGGCGGGATAAAAGGCGTAAATGGCAGGCAATTTCGACGAAAAAGTACGGTTAAAGCCTTCTGGCGCAAGACTTTAGGCAAATTGACATCTGGATTTATATCAATATAGTGGTGCGGGCCCTGCGTGGGGGGTCTGTCTGATGATTTGAAGCATAAATAGGAGGCCACATGGCTGACAAAAAAGCGCAGTTGATCATCGAGGGCGCAGCCCCCGTCGAGCTGCCCATTTTAACCGGCACCGTTGGTCCCGATGTTATCGACGTACGGGGCCTGACGGCCACGGGCCGTTTTACTTTCGACCCAGGCTTCATGTCGACCGCTTCCTGCGAGTCGAAGATCACCTATATCGATGGTGACAATGGCATTCTGCTTCATCGCGGCTACCCGATCGAACAACTGGCTGAAAAGTCGGACTACCTGGAAACCTGCTACCTGCTGCTAAATGGCGAATTGCCAACAGCCGAGCAAAAGGCCCAGTTCGTCAGCACCGTGAAGAACCACACCATGGTTCACGAGCAGTTGAAGACCTTCTTCAACGGCTTCCGTCGCGACGCCCACCCGATGGCCGTCATGTGCGGCGTGGTCGGTGCCCTGTCGGCCTTCTATCATGACTCCCTGGACATCAATAACGCCGAGCATCGCGAAATTTCCGCGATCCGCCTGGTTGCCAAGATGCCGACCCTGGCCGCAATGGTTTACAAGTACTCCATGGGCCAGCCCATGATGTACCCGCGCAACGATCTGACGTACGCGGAAAACTTCCTGCACATGATGTTCAACACCCCGTGCGAGATCAAACCGATCAGCCCGGTGCTGGCCAAGGCAATGGATCGGATCTTCATCCTCCATGCCGACCACGAGCAAAACGCCTCCACTTCTACCGTCCGCCTGGCCGGCTCTTCGGGTGCCAACCCGTTTGCCTGTATCGCCGCCGGTATCGCCGCACTGTGGGGCCCTGCCCACGGCGGTGCGAACGAAGCCGTATTGACCATGCTCGATGAAATCGGCGATGTATCCAACATCGACACGTTCATCGCCAAGGCCAAGGACAAGAACGATCCATTCAAGCTGATGGGCTTCGGTCACCGGGTCTACAAGAACCGCGACCCTCGCGCGACCGTCATGAAGCAGACCTGCGACGAAGTGCTGAAGGAACTGGGCATCAAGAACGATCCGCAACTCGAACTGGCCATGCGCCTGGAAGAGATCGCCCTGACCGACCCGTACTTCATCGAGCGCTCGCTGTACCCGAACGTCGACTTCTACTCGGGGATCATCCTCAAGGCGATCGGCATTCCAACCAGCATGTTCACCGTGATCTTCGCCCTAGCGCGGACCGTAGGCTGGATTTCCCACTGGAAAGAAATGCTCTCCAGCCCGTACAAGATTGGCCGCCCACGCCAGCTGTACACCGGCTACGAGTCGCGTGACATTACCAAGCTGGAAGATCGCAAGTAAGCATCGACTGGCGATAAAAAAGCGGCCTCCTTCTCGGAGGCCGTTTTTATTTGTGCAGGAATTGAGAAACTGTTTTGTCTGAAATGTTTGCCCCCGATGAGGCCAGTAGCAGCCCCAATAAACCCCAGACAAAAAAATACCCCGGCCTTTCGACCGGGGCATTTTCTATCCAGCTATAACCTTAGTGGTTAACCGCCCCACTCGCCCCCAGGCCAGTCTGCGAACGCACAAACTGCGGGAAGTACAGCGCACGCTCCTTCTCTGCCGCCGCCGACTTGTCGGTGATGGAGAAGAACCAGATGCCGATGAACGCAATGATCATCGAGAACAGCGCCGGGTATTCGTACGGGAAGATCGCCTTTTCATGGTGCAGGATCGAGACCCAGATGGTCGGGCCGAGGATCATCAGGCCCACGGCACTGATCAAGCCCAGCCAGCCGCCGATCATGGCGCCACGGGTGGTGAGGTTTTTCCAGTACATGGAAAGCAGCAACACCGGGAAGTTACAGCTGGCGGCAATCGAGAACGCCAGGCCGACCATGAACGCAATGTTCTGGCTTTCGAACAGGATGCCCAAGCCAATCGCCAGCACCGCCAGGGCGATGGTGGTGATCTTCGATACGCGAATTTCATCCTTCTCGTTGGCCTTGCCTTTCTTGATCACGCTGGCATACAGGTCATGGGACACCGCCGAAGCACCGGCCAGGGTCAAGCCGGCAACCACCGCAAGGATGGTGGCGAAGGCCACGGCCGAGATGAAGCCCAGGAAGATACTGCCGCCCACCGCGTTGGCCAGGTGCACCGCCGCCATGTTGTTACCGCCAAGCAAGGCGCCTGCTGCATCCTTGAACGCCGGGTTGGTGCTGACCAGCAGAATCGCGCCAAAGCCGATGATGAACGTCAGGATGTAGAAGTAACCAATGAAGCCGGTTGCATACAGCACGCTTTTACGCGCTTCCTTGGCATCGCTCACCGTGAAGAAGCGCATCAGGATGTGCGGCAGGCCGGCGGTACCGAACATCAGGGCCAGCCCAAGGGAGAATGCCGAGATCGGGTCTTTCACCAGCCCACCCGGGCTCATGATCGCTTCACCTTTAGGGTGAACCTTGATCGCCTCGGCAAACAGCGTGTTGAAGTCGAAGTTGACGTGCTTCATCACCATCAGCGCCATGAACGAAGCACCGGAGAGCAGCAGCACTGCCTTGATGATCTGCACCCAGGTGGTCGCCAACATGCCGCCGAACAACACGTACAGGCACATCAGAATGCCGACCAGAATCACCGCCACATGGTAATCCAGGCCGAACAGCAGCTGGATCAACTTGCCCGCGCCAACCATCTGCGCGATCAGGTAGAACGCCACCACCACCAGCGAGCCACAGGCCGACAGGCTGCGGATCTGGGTTTGCCCGAGGCGATAGGACGCCACGTCGGCAAAGGTGTACTTGCCCAGGTTACGCAGGCGCTCGGCGATCAGGAACAGAATGATCGGCCAGCCCACCAGAAAGCCGATCGAGTAGATCAGGCCGTCGTAGCCGGAGGTGAACACCAGCGCGGAAATCCCCAGGAAGGACGCGGCCGACATGTAGTCGCCGGCAATCGCCAGGCCATTCTGGAAACCAGTGATCTTGCCGCCTGCCGCATAGTAGTCAGCCGCCGACTTGTTGCGCTTGGACGCCCAATACGTGATGCACAGGGTGGCGCCGACAAACGCGACGAACATCACGATGGCCGAGACGTTCAGCGGTTGCTTGTGCACTTCACCGGTCAATGCGTCCGCCGCCCAGACGGCCGGAGCAAACAGCGAAGCGCCGAATATAGCCAATAGACGCCGGATCATTGCGCAGCCTCCTTGAGAATCGCATTGTTCAGGTCGTCAAATTCGCCGTTGGCCCGGCGTACGTAGATGCCGGTGAGAATGAAGGCAGACACAATCAGCCCGACGCCCAGGGGAATGCCCCAGGTAATCGAGGAACCGGGGCTGATCTTGGCCCCCAGTATTTGTGGCCCGTAGGCAATCAACAGGATGAAAGCGGAGTAAAGCCCTAGCATGATCGCCGAGAGAATCCAGGCGAATCTTTCCCTTTTCCTGACCAGCTCCTTGAAACGCGGGCTGTTTTGAATCGAGAGGTAAATGCTGTCGTTCATTGTTTTTATCCTCGCAGCACAGCTTTTTTATTATTTTGGAACATATCCACTGTATGCGGCTGCGGAAGAGGTTCCAGACGACCTTAGTAGTAGATCGAGTGTAGCGAGGGATGACCAAAGCGCAGGAAGATTTGAGGCGGTGCGAAACCAATGTGGGAGGGGGCTTGCTCCCGATAGCGATGTGCCAGTCAAAAAATCTGTGACTGGCCTACCGCTATCGGGAGCAAGCCCCCTCCCACAGGGGTACATCAGCGGCTTTTATTTAGCGGTCCACTCAGCGACGCGCTCAGGGTGCTTGGCCACCCAATCCTTGGCCGCTGCGTCTGGCTTGGTGCCTTCCTGGATAGCGAGCATGACTTCACCGATTTCATCCTTGGAGGCCCACTGGAATTTTTTCAGGAAAGCTGCCACTTCCGGCGCTTTCTTTTCCAGGCCCTTGCTGCCGATGCTGTTGACGGTTTCAGCAGCACCATAAATCCCTTTTGGGTCGTCCAGGAAACGCAGTTTCCACTTGGCGAACATCCAATGGGGCACCCAACCGGTCACCGCAATGGATTCCTGCTTGTCTTCGGCACGTGTCAGCTCAGCGATCATCGCCGCGCCCGAGCTGGCTTGCAGTTTGTAGTCAAGGCCGTATTGCTTGATGGCGTCGTCGGTCTTGAGCATCACGCCTGAACCGGCGTCGATGCCGACGATCTTGTTTTTGAAGGTGGTGTCGGTCTTGAGGTCTTCGATGGATTTGGCCTTGACGTACTCCGGTACGATCAAGCCAATTTTTGCATCCTTGAAGTTGGGGCCGTAGTCGACCACCTTGTCCTTGTTCTTGGCCCAGTATTCACCATGGGTCACCGGCAGCCAGGCAGACAGCATGGCATCGAGCTTGCCGGTGGCGACGCCCTGCCACATGATCCCCGTGGCGACCGCTTGCAGTTTCACGTCATAACCGAGCTTTTGCTTGATCACTTCCGCCGCCACATGGGTCGTGGCAACGCTGTCGGACCAACCGTCCACGTAACCGATGCTCAGGGTTTTGCTGTCGGCACTGACCAGTGTGGAGCCCATCGCAACTACCAGCGTGGCAGCTGCGCCCAAGAGTCGTCGCATCTTCATATGTACTTCCCCGAAAGTGCTGCGCCCGACGGATGCCGAGCGACATCAACCTGTTGTTATGCGGTGCACCGCGCCCCCTTCACGCGCATCGATCCGGTTGCTGAGGCATCAGTGGAGTACTGACAGTTTTATCATCAACCTGCGTAGGCCTTTGCCCTGCTCTGTGGGCGACCTTGGTTGAGCAAGAAACGACATCACATCGCCAGCAGGACGTTTTGTAGGAGTTATCCTCAGAATCCCGCCCGAAGTTTGCATGTCAAAATTATGCAGCCGCACTGGCACGCGCCAAATCCGGGTAAGATGCGCGCCTTTGCTCCCCCAGATAAGCCGACCATGCCTGCGACTGCCCGCTTTCCTGCCCTGCCCTATTTTCTTGCCTTGATCCTTGGTGTGCTTGCCCTCGCCGGCTACTGGTATGGCCTCGGCCGGCCGGTAGTGCTGCCGGATGTGGCGAGCGCCAGTCACAAGTTGCAGTGTGCGTCCTACACGCCCTTCGACAAGGACCAGTCGCCGTTTGACCAGCCATTCAAGCTGCGCCCCGAACGCATGGATGCCGACCTGGCCTTGCTGGCCACACGCTTTGAATGCATCCGCACCTACTCCATGACCGGCCTGGAAGCCTTGCCGGGCATGGCGCGCAAGCATGGTTTGAAGGTCATGGCCGGCGCCTGGGTCAGCAGTGATCCGGTGGCGACCCAGAAAGAAATCAACGAACTGATCGCGGCGGCCAACACCAATCCCGACATCGTCACTTCGGTGATCGTCGGCAACGAGGCGCTGCTGCGCAAGGAAGTCACGGCCAAGCAACTGGTGGCGCTTATCCATCAAGTCAAAAGCCAGATCAAGCAACCGGTCACCTATGCCGATGTGTGGGAGTTCTGGCTGCAACACCCGGAAATCGAGCCGGCGGTGGACTTCCTGACCATTCACCTGCTGCCGTACTGGGAAGATGAGCCGTCCGGCATCGACCAGGCGCTCAAGCATGTAGGCGATGTACGCCAGACCTTCGGCCACAAGTTCGCGCCCAAGGACATCGTGATCGGCGAGACCGGTTGGCCCAGCGAAGGCCGTCAGCGCGAGACTGCTGTGCCGAGCCGGGTGAATGAAGCCAAGTTCATGCGCGGCTTTGTCGCCATGGCCGAAGCCAATGGCTGGCGCTACAACCTGATCGAAGCGTTTGACCAGCCATGGAAACGTGCAAGTGAAGGCGCAGTGGGCGGTTATTGGGGGCTGTTCGATGCAGACCGCCAGGACAAGGGCATCCTCGCAGGGCCGGTGACCAATGTGCCGTACTGGCCGTTGTGGCTGGGCGTAGGCGCAGTGATTCTGCTCGGCACCCTGGCGCTCGGTGGCCGCGTTCGCAGCAAGCGCTCCGCGGTGCTCCTGCCACTGCTCGGTGCGGTGGCTGCCTGCTCCATCGGCACCTGGGCCGAACTGACCCGCGTCACTGCGCGTTTCAACGATGAATGGGTATGGGCAGGCTTGCTGGTGGTCTTGAACCTGTTGGTGCTGGCCCACGCCGCCCTGACCCTCGGCGCCCGTGACGGGTGGCGTGAGCGAGCGTTCAACTGGCTGGAGCAACGCGCAGGCTGGTTGATGGCAATCGCTGGGTTTGCGGGAGCCGTCATGATGCTGGCGCTGGTGTTTGACCCGCGTTATCGCAGCTTTCCAAGCGCGGCGCTGGTGCTGCCAGCCCTGGTGTACCTGGTGCGCCCGGTGACCGGGCCGCGTCGGGAGATTGCGCTGCTGGCCTTCATTATCGGTGCCGGCATTGCGCCACAGCTGTACCGTGAAGGTCTGTTGAACCAGCAGGCTTGGGGTTGGGCGGTGGTCAGCGTGCTGATGGTTGCGGCTTTGTGGCGTTGCTTGCGAGTGCGCAAGGCTTAAGATCGCTATCGCAGGCAAGCCAGCTCCCACATTTGACCGTGCTCACAGATAGAAATGTGTGAACCCAATCAACTGTGGGAGCTGGCTCGCCTGCGATGAGGCCACATCAGGCGCCGCCAGGCTTCCTGACCAACCGCAATCCCGCAATCACCACCGCAAACACCGCAAACGTGGTGTTATACAACGCCAAGGCCGGTAACCCGAACACCATCCCCAGCACCGCCAAGCCCCACCCCGCACGCCCCGGTACAAAAAAGCCCAACACCGAGGTGATCAACGCCGCCCAGCCCAGCACCTTGAAGTGAATCATCAACCCCAGGTTCGCACGCACCTGGCACTCCCAGCGGCTGGCCTCCTCTGCGCAGAGGCCGACCCACTGCCCATCCTCCATAAAGCCATAACGTGCGGCATAACTGGCAGCCAGCCATAACGGCAGAGCAACAAGCAGCAAAATCAACGGCAAGCGGCGGGACATGGGGCACTCCGATAGGCAAAAACGGCGCTCAGCTTAATCCCACCGCGGCCGTTAGCAAGGTGTTCGCGCAGATATCTGTTCAACAATGCATGGCAAAGTGTATCGTCTGGCTACTATTACCCCGATTCCGACGTTTTTTCCGACTTTTCGTGCCGCTGCCTGGCACTTCGGTGGCAACGCGGTGGTCATAGCCTGCGAATTTCATTCAGCACGTTTCCTCTTAGGGATTAAGTCATGCTCCGTTCCTTGCGCTGTGCTGCCTTGCTGGGCAGCCTATTTTTGAGTGCGTCAGCACTGGCCGTCGATATCGACCAAGCCAGCTATGGCTACCCTTTGACCAACCCGTTCGAAGCGACCATCGCCACCACGCCTCCCGATCTTCGGCCAACCTTGCCGACCGATGATGAGATCAACCAATCCGATTACACCCTGAATATGCGCCCCGAGCGTGAGTTCAGCCTGCCCGATAACTTCTGGGCAGTGAAGAAGCTCACCTATCGCATCGCCAAGCAGGACCGCGCCGCGCCGCTGATCTTCCTGATCGCGGGCACCGGTGCGCGGTTCGACAGCAGCATCAACGAATACCTGAAAAAGCTGTATTACCAGGCCGGCTACCACGTGGTGCAGTTGTCATCGCCCACCAGTTTCGACTTCATCAGCGCCGCCTCGCGCTTCGCCACCCCGGGTATCACCCAGGAAGACGCCGAAGACATGTACCGCGTGATGCAAGCCGTGCGTGCACAAAATGCCTCGTTGCCGGTGACCGACTTCTACCTCACCGGCTACAGCCTGGGCGCCCTGGATGCAGCGTTTGTCAGCAAGCTGGATGAGACCCGCCGCAGCTTCAACTTCAAGAAAGTGCTGCTGCTCAACCCGCCGGTCAACCTCTACACCTCGATCACCAACCTCGACAAGCTGGTACAGACCGAGGTCAAGGGCATCAACAACACCACCACCTTCTACGAGCTGGTGCTGAGCAAACTGACCCGTTACTTCCAGCAAAAAGGCTATATCGACCTCAACGATGCCCTGCTCTATGACTTCCAGCAGTCCAAGCAGCACCTGAGCAACGAACAGATGGCCATGTTGATCGGCACCTCGTTCCGCTTCTCGGCTGCCGACATTGCCTTCACCTCGGACCTGATCAACCGCCGTGGCCTGATCATTCCGCCTAAATACCCGATCACCGAAGGCACCAGCCTCACGCCGTTCCTCAAGCGTGCCCTGCAATGCGACTTCGACTGCTACCTCACCGAGCAAGTGATCCCGATGTGGCGCGCCCGCTCCGACGGCGGCAGCCTGCTGCAACTGATCGATCAGGTCAGCCTGTACGCCCTCAAGGACTACCTGCGCGACAGCCCGAAAATCGCCGTAATGCATAACGCCGATGACGTGATCCTCGGCCCTGGCGATCTGGGTTTCCTGCGTAAAACCTTCGGCGATCGCTTGACCGTCTACCCGCTGGGCGGCCACTGCGGCAACCTCAATTACCGCGTCAACGCCGACGCCATGCTGGAGTTCTTCCGTGGCTAAATATCTTCTGCTGCTCGCCGCACTGATGTGCGCAGGCGTGGCCAATGCCGACAACAGCAAGGCTCAAGAGCCCATCAAGGTCGATGCCGACGGCTTCAAGGAGCCGCTGACCAAGCTCAAGTTCAACCCGGGCCTGGACCAGCGTGAATTCGAGCGTTCCACGCTCACCGCGCTCAACGTCTACGACCCGCTGGAGTCGTGGAACCGCCGCGTTTACCACTTCAACTACCGCTTCGACCAATGGGTGTTCCTGCCGGTGGTCAATGGCTACCGCTACGTCACGCCGAGCTTCCTGCGCACCGGTGTGAGCAACTTCTTCAACAACCTGGGCGATGTGCCCAATCTGTTGAACAGCCTGTTGCAACTCAAGGGCCATCGCTCCCTGGAAACCACCGGGCGCCTGCTGGTCAACACCACCATCGGCGTCGCCGGCCTGTGGGACCCGGCAACGGCCATGGGCCTGCCACGCCAGAGTGAAGACTTCGGCCAGACCCTGGGCTTCTACGGCGTACCGGGCGGTGCCTATGTGATGTTGCCGATCTTTGGCCCGTCGAACCTGCGTGATACCACCGGCTTGCTGGTGGACTACACGGCAGAATCGCAGATCAACTTCCTCAACGTGTCCGAAGTCAGCTCCAACCACCCGGAAGTCTGGGCCCTGCGCGCAGTGGACAAGCGCTACCAGACCAGCTTTCGCTATGGTCAGATGAACTCGCCATTTGAGTATGAGAAGGTGCGGTATATCTATACGGAGTCGCGTAAGTTGCAGATTGCCGAGTAATTCGCGCCAATAAAAAAGGCCATTCGATTGAATGGCCTTTTTTGTGCCTGCTACGTCATGCCCTGAGCGCTTTCCAGCCCTTGCCCACGATGCTGACCGCCGCCAGCACCACAGCCCCGGCAATAATCCCCGCCACCGCATTCAGCAACGTCGGCATCAGCCACGCCAGCGCCCCTGTGCTTTGGCTGACTGTCTCGATCCAATGGTGCACCACCGGCACGCCATGGGTGAGAATCCCGCCGCCGACCATGAACATCGCCGCCGTGCCAATCACTGACAGGCTCTTCATCATGTAGGGGGCCGCACTCAGAATCGCGCCGCCAATACTGCGCGCCACCTGACCCGGCTTCTGCGTCAGCCACAGCCCCAGGTCGTCGAGCTTGACGATACCGGCGACCAAGCCGTAAACGCCAATGGTCATGACAATGGCGATACCGGACAGCACGATCACCTGTTGAGTCAGCTGCGCATCGGCAACGATGCCAAGGGTGATGGCGATGATTTCCGCTGAAAGGATGAAGTCGGTACGGATTGCGCCCTTGATCTTGTCCTTTTCAAAGGCCACCAGATCGGTTGCCGGGTCGGCCACGGCCTCTGCCAACTGCGCGTGTTGGGCTTGGTCTTCAGCCTTGCTGTGCAGGAATTTGTGCGCGAGTTTCTCAAAACCTTCGAAACATAGATAAGCGCCGCCAAGCATCAGCAAGGGGGTCACTGCCCAGGGCGCGAAGGCACTGATCAGCAACGCGGTCGGCACCAGTATCAATTTGTTGAGAAACGAGCCTTTGGCCACGGCCCATACCACGGGAATTTCGCGCTCGGCACGCACGCCGGAGACCTGCTGGGCGTTGAGCGCCAAGTCATCCCCGAGCACCCCCGAGGTCTTCTTCGCGGCCATTTTTGTCATCAGTGCAACGTCATCGAGTACCGCGGCGATATCGTCGAGCAAAACCAACAAGCTGCTTCCTGCCATGAATCGGGCATCCGTCAAGAAAAGGTGCTGCGAGCATAGCGCGGCGCAAGGGGTTGCGGGCAGATTGTTGAGGCCCGCGGATGGCCGGTGCTACCATGCGCAACCGCCTGTCATGGCAAGGAAACGTCTGGTTTATGAGCAGCATTCGCGAGCGCAACAAAGAAAAAATCCTGCGGGCGGCGAGCGAGGAGTTTGCCGACAAGGGC
Organism: Pseudomonas synxantha BG33R; assembly: GCF_000263715.2. Classification (NCBI taxonomy): domain Bacteria; kingdom Pseudomonadati; phylum Pseudomonadota; class Gammaproteobacteria; order Pseudomonadales; family Pseudomonadaceae; genus Pseudomonas; species Pseudomonas synxantha. The sequence goes on along the minus strand of NZ_CM001514.1, from coordinate 2,037,165 downwards.
TTCGCCGCGACCAAAACCAGCGACATCGCCGCCAAGGCCGGGCTGCCCAAGCCCAACGTCTACTACTACTTCAAGTCCAAGGACAACCTCTACCGCGAGGTGCTCGAAAGCATTATCGAGCCAATCCTCGCCGCTTCCACGCCGTTCAACCCCGACGGCGAGCCCAAGGAAGTATTGAGCAACTACATCCGCTCCAAAATCCGCATCTCCCGCGACCTGCCGTTCGCCTCCAAGGTGTTCGCCAGCGAAATCATGCACGGCGCCCCGCACTTGAGCACCGAGCAGATTGAACAGCTCAACGCCCAGGCCAAGCACAATATCGATTGCATCCAGAACTGGGTGGATCGTGGGTTGATTGCGGCTATCGACCCTAATCACCTGATGTTCAGCATCTGGGCGGCGACCCAGACCTATGCGGACTTTGACTGGCAGATCTCTGCCGTTACCGGCAAGGCCAAGTTGGATGAAGCCGATTATGAGGCGGCGGCGCAGACGATTATCCGGCTGGTGCTCAAGGGGTGTGAGCCGGACTGATAGACCGCGGCGAGGCTATCGCAGGCAAGCCAGCTCCCACACGGATTTGCGCCGGACACAAAATGTAAAGTGGTCACAATCCCCTGTGGGAGCGGGCTTGCCCGCGATAGCGCCCATCCAGACACATCCTGCTAAAAGCCTGCCGATCAGCCTTCGCCCCTCAGTCTAGCCTCTCAGAACACCATCTGAAGAGAGGCCAAGGAATGCCCGATCTCCCTGCTTCAAATCACCTGCGCATCGGTCGCTATAACGAATCCAACCGCATTTACCTGCTCACCACCAACACCCTTGAACGCGAGGCCATCTTCAGCGACTTCAAACTCGGCCGTCTGGTCGTACAACAATTCAGGATCGCTCAATATAAAGGGCTCGCAACATCATTGGCCTGGGTAGTAATGCCTGATCATTTCCATTGGCTTGTTTCTCTGGAGAAAGGTTCGCTTGCCGACTTGATACGCCAAGTTAAATCCAAGAGCACCCGAGTGGTGAATGCGGTGGCTGGCCGCCAAGGTCGCCTCTGGCAGCCTGGCTTTCATGATCATGCTGTGCGTCGAGAGGAAAGCCTTGAGGGGATTGCTCGTTACATCGTAGCCAATCCACTCAGGGCCGGGCTGGTAAAGAAATTTGGCGACTATCCGCTATGGGATGCCATTTGGGTTTGACTGTAGACCGAGTCGACTGCATCGCAGGCAAGCCAGCTCCACACTGAGTGGGCTCACACAGTTAGATCTGTGAACACCGTCAATGTGGGAGCTGGCTTGCCTGCGATAGCTTACTCACAGTCAGAACGATTCAAGCAGACACCCCCGCATCCGCCATCAACCCCACCCCCTCAATCGCCGTGATCGCACACTGCTCGTCAATGTCCGACGTATCCCCGGTGATTCCAATCGCCCCCAACACCACCCCCGACTGATCCCGTATCAACACCCCGCCCGGCGCCGGCACCACACTGCCCTGCCCCAGGCTGTTCAACGCTGCGATAAACGCCGGCCGCTGCTGCGCATCCAGTGCCAGTAAACGTGAGCCCTTGCCCAAGGCAATCGCCCCCCAGGCCTTGCCGATGGCGATTTGCGGGCGCAGCAGGCTGGCGCCGTCTTCGCGCTGCAAGGTAATCAAGTGCCCTCCGCTATCGAGTACCGCGATGGTCAGCGGCGCTGCAGAAATCGTGCGGCCTGCGGCGATGGCCTGGCCGGCCAATTGGGTGGCGAGTTTCAAGGTTAAAGCGCTCATGGTGCCGTCCTTCTTTTGTTATTGGAAAGCGGTGGAGTTCTGTTTGATCAGATGCTCAATCGAATAAATAGAACACAATGACATTTATTTTTGTATACAATATTTTCAAACAAAGGCTCCATACGTCGAAAAAAGCCGTTCCGACGAACGCAAAGGCCGTTTCATAAAATGCATTGACCTGCGCAGTCCGCCGTGAATACACTTTGGACAGACACCACTTGTATACAATTACAAAACGCAAGAGGCACCAAAACCATGAGCAAAATGAGAGCAATCGAAGCCGCTGTCCTGGTGATGCGCCGTGAAGGTGTGGATACCGCCTTCGGTATCCCGGGCGCCGCGATCAACCCGCTGTATTCAGCCTTGCAGAAGGTGGGTGGCATCGATCACGTCCTTGCTCGCCACGTTGAAGGCGCCTCGCACATGGCCGAGGGCTATACCCGCACCAAGGCCGGCAATATCGGCGTGTGCATCGGCACTTCGGGCCCGGCAGGCACCGACATGGTCACCGGCCTGTACAGCGCCTCGGCCGACTCGATTCCGATCCTGTGCATCACCGGGCAAGCGCCGCGTGCACGGATGCACAAGGAAGACTTCCAGGCCGTCGATATCACCAGCATCGTCAAGCCCGTGACCAAGTGGGCCACCACCGTGCTCGAACCCGGCCAGGTGCCCTACGCGTTCCAGAAGGCTTTCTATGAAATGCGTTCCGGGCGCCCAGGCCCGGTACTGATCGACTTGCCGTTCGACGTACAAATGGCCGAGATCGAATTCGATATCGACGCCTACCAGCCACTGCCCCTGGTCAAGCCGTTGGCCACTCGCATTCAGGTCGAGAAAGCCCTGGCGATGCTGGACCAGGCTGAGCGCCCATTGCTGGTGAGCGGTGGTGGCGTGATCAACGCCGACGCCAGCGAGCTGCTGGTGGAGTTCGCTGAGTTAACCGGCATCCCGGTAATCCCAACCCTGATGGGCTGGGGCACCATTCCCGATGACCACCCGCTGATGGTCGGCATGGTCGGCCTGCAGACGTCCCACCGTTATGGCAACGCGACGATGCTCAAGTCGGACGTGGTGCTGGGTATCGGCAACCGCTGGGCCAACCGTCACACCGGCTCGGTGGAGGTGTACACCGAAGGGCGCAGATTCATTCACGTTGACATCGAGCCGACGCAGATTGGCCGCGTGTTCACCCCGGACCTGGGTATCGTCTCCGACGCCGGTTCCGCGCTGACGATGTTCATTGAAGTGGCCCGCGAATGGAAAGCCGCCGGCAAGCTCAAGGATCGCAGCGCCTGGCTGCACGACTGCCAGCAACGCAAAGCCACCCTGCACCGCAAGACGCACTTCGACAACGTGCCGGTCAAGCCGCAGCGCGTGTACGAAGAGATGAACCAGGTGTTCGGCAAAGACACCTGCTACGTCAGCACCATCGGCCTGTCGCAGATTGCCGGTGCGCAGTTTTTGCATGTGTACAAGCCACGCCACTGGATCAACTGCGGCCAGGCGGGCCCGCTGGGCTGGACCATTCCGGCGGCACTCGGCGTGGTCAAGGCCGACCCGAGCCGCAAGGTGGTGGCGCTGTCAGGCGACTACGACTTCCAGTTCATGATCGAAGAACTGGCGGTGGGCGCGCAGTTCAAGCTGCCGTACATCCACGTGGTGGTGAACAACTCCTACCTGGGGCTGATCCGCCAGGCCCAGCGCGGCTTTGAAATGGACTACTGCGTGCAGCTGTCTTTCGACAACCTCAACGCGCCGGAACTCAACGGTTATGGCGTCGACCATGTGGCCGTCGCCGAGGGCCTGGGCTGCAAGGCGCTGCGTGTGTTCGAGCCGGGCCAGATCCAACCGGCCCTGCGCAAGGCTCAGGAAATGATCGAAGAATTCAAAGTGCCGGTGATCGTTGAGATTATTCTGGAGCGAGTGACCAATATTTCCATGGGCACCGAGATCAACGCCGTCAACGAATTCGAAGACCTCGCCCTGGTCGGCAACGATGCGCCGACTGCCATTTCCCTGCTCGATTAAGGAGAACCCTATGCCGCGCTTTGCCGCCAACCTGTCCATGCTGTTTACCGAACAGGACTTCCTTGCTCGCTTCAAGGCAGCCGCCGATGCCGGCTTCGAGGGTGTGGAATACCTGTTCCCGTATGAATTCAGCTCTGCCGATATCAAGGCGCAACTCGATGCCAACGGCCTGACCCAGGTGCTGTTCAACCTGCCGGCCGGTGATTGGGCCAAGGGCGAGCGCGGCCTGGCCTGCCACCCGGACCGGGTCGAGGAGTTTCGCGCCGGGGTCAAGCTGGCCATCGCCTACGCCCAGGTGTTGGGCAATACCCAGATCAACTGCCTGGCGGGTATCCGGCCACAAGGCGTCGATGACGAGACCGTGGAAAAAACCTTCGTCGCCAACCTCAAGTACGCCGCCGAGAAGCTGCAGGCGGCGGGTATCAAGCTGGTGATGGAGATGATCAACACCCGCGACATTCCGGGCTTCTACCTCAACAACACGGCGCAGGCTCTGTCGATTCGCGAGCAAGTGGGCAGCGCCAACCTGTTCCTGCAATACGACATCTACCACATGCAAATCATGGAAGGCGACCTGGCGCGGACCCTGCAAACGCACCTGGGTGAGATCAACCATATCCAGCTGGCGGACAACCCGGGGCGCAACGAGCCAGGTACCGGTGAGATCAACTACCGCTTCCTGTTCGAGCATCTGGACCGCATTGGTTACGCGGGTTGGGTCGGCTGTGAGTACAAGCCGTTGACCACGACCGAGGCGGGTTTGGGTTGGCTCAAGACCCATAACGCCATCTGACAACTGACAACTGACACAACATAAAACAATGTGGGAGCGGGCTTGCCTGCGATGCAAACACCTCGGTGTATCAGTCAGGTCCGGTTGATGCCATCGCAGGCAAGCCAGCTCCCACATTAAAAGAGGATTTTGATCATGGCTAAAATCGGATTTATCGGCACCGGCATCATGGGCCAACCCATGGCCGCCAACCTGCAGAAAGCCGGTCACCAACTGTTTCTCTCCGAGCACCACGGCAAAGCGCCCGCCGAGCTGCTTGCTGCCGGCGCCATCGCCTTGGCCAACCCGCAGCAGGTCGCCCAGGAAGCGGAATTCATCATCGTCATGGTGCCCGACACCCCACAGGTCGAAGACGTGCTGTTGCGCGCCGATGGCGTGGCCGCCGGTCTGTCACCCAATAAAGTAGTGATCGACATGAGCTCGATCTCCCCCACCGCCACCAAGGCGTTCGCGGCGAAGATCAACGAAACCGGCGCGCAGTACCTGGATGCACCGGTGTCTGGCGGTGAAGTCGGCGCCAAGGCCGGTACCTTGAGTATCATGGTCGGTGGTGAACCGCAGACGTTCGAACGCGCATTGCCGCTGTTCCAGGCCATGGGCAAGAACATCACCCTGGTGGGCGGTAACGGCGATGGCCAGACCGCCAAGGTGGCCAACCAGATCATCGTCGCGCTGAACATCCAGGCGGTCGCCGAAGCCTTGTTGTTTGCCTCGAAAAACGGCGCCGACCCGGCCAAGGTGCGCGAAGCGCTGATGGGTGGCTTTGCATCGTCGAAGATTCTGGAAGTACATGGCGAACGCATGATCAAGGGCACCTTCGATCCGGGCTTTCGCATCAACCTGCACCAGAAAGACCTGAACCTGGCATTGGCCGGCGCCAAGGAACTGGGGATCAACCTGCCGAACACCGCCGGCACCCAGCAAGTGTTCAGCACCTGCACGGCGATTGGCGGCGGTAACTGGGACCACTCGGCACTGATCAAGGGCCTGGAGCATATGGCCAATTTCTCCATCCGCGACAAGTAACCCACCTTGGAATGCAATCCAGTGTGGGAGGGGGCTTGCTCCCGATAGCAATCTGTCATTCAACCACTATGTCGACTGATACACCGCTATCGGGAGCAAGCCCCCTCCCACATTTTGACCGCATTTCAAATCTGAAATGGCTGCACTCCTAACAACAAGAATCCCCCGGGAGCCCGCTTATGTCGGTCGATCCGCAACACCTGCTTCGCGAGCTGTTTGCCACAGCCATCGACGCCGCCCACCCCCGGCAAGTCCTTGAACCCTACCTGCCTGTTGACCGCAGTGGCCGAGTGATCGTGATCGGCGCCGGCAAGGCCGCGGCCGCCATGGCGCTGGTCGTCGAAGACTGCTGGCAGGGAGAGGTCTCGGGCCTGGTGGTCACCCGCTACGGGCACGGTGCGCCGTGCAAAAAAATCGAGGTGGTCGAAGCGGCCCACCCGGTGCCGGATGCTGCCGGCCTGGCTGTGGCCCAGCGCGTACTGGCGCTGATCAGCAACCTGGGCGAAGAAGACCGTGTGATTTTCCTGCTGTCCGGCGGCGGATCCGCGCTGCTGGCCTTGCCCGCCGAAGGCATCAGCCTGGCCGACAAGCAAAGCATCAATAAAGCCCTGCTCAAATCCGGTGCCACCATTGGCGAGATGAATTGCGTACGCAAGCACCTCTCGGCGATCAAGGGCGGGCGACTGGCCAAGGCCGCATGGCCGGCTACCGTGTACACCTACGCAATTTCCGATGTGCCGGGCGACCAGGCCACGGTGATCGCCTCGGGCCCAACCGTCGGTGACCCGAGCACTTCGCAACAAGCCCTGGCAATCCTCAAGCGCTATGGCATCGACGCTCCCGCCTCGGTGCGCAGTTGGTTGCAAAACCCCGCCTCGGAAACCGTCAAGCCTGGCGACCCGGTGCTCGCCCGCAGCCACTTCCAATTGATCGCCCGCCCCCAGCAATCCCTGGAAGCCGTGGCCGTGAAGGTCCGCCGGGCAGGGTTCAGCCCACTGATCCTCGGTGACTTGGAAGGTGAAGCGCGGGAGGTGGCCAAGGTGCATGCCGGCATCGCCCGGCAGATTGTGCAGCACGGCCAGCCCCTGGCAGCGCCGTGCGTGATCCTTTCGGGCGGCGAAACTACCGTCACCGTGCGCGGCAACGGCCGTGGCGGACGCAATGCCGAATTCCTGCTCAGCCTCACCGATAGCCTCAAGGGCATGCCCGGCGTTTACGCCCTGGCCGGCGACACCGACGGCATCGACGGCTCGGAAGACAATGCCGGCGCGATCATGACCCCCTGCAGCTACCGCCGTGCCGAAGCCCTCGGCCTGAGCGCCAGCGACGAGTTGGATAACAATAATGGCTACGGCTATTTCGCCGCCCTGGGCGACTTGATCGTCACCGAGCCGACCCGCACCAACGTCAACGATTTCCGCGCCATCCTGATCCTTGAGACTGCCAACCATGACGCCTGACAAGAAGGTCAAAATCCTCGCCACCCTGGGCCCGGCCACCGACGGTATCGATGACATTCGCGAGCTGGTGCAAGCCGGGGTGAATATCTTCCGCCTCAACTTCAGCCACGGCGAGCACGCCGACCATGCGCAGCGTTACCAGTGGATTCGCCAAGTGGAGCGCCAGCTGAATTACCCGCTGGGCATCCTCATGGACCTGCAAGGGCCGAAGCTGCGGGTCGGACGTTTTGCCGAAGGCAAGGTGCAGTTGATTCGCGGCCAGGCTCTGCGCCTGGACCTCGACCCGACACCCGGCGACCAACGTCGCATCAACCTGCCCCACCCGGAGATCATTGCGGCCCTTGAACCGGGCATGGACCTACTGCTCGACGACGGCAAACTGCGCCTGCGGGTAATCACCAAACACGCCGACGCCATCGACACCACCGTGCTCAACGGCGGCGAGCTGTCCGACCGCAAAGGCGTAAACGTCCCCCAAGCGCTATTGGAACTCAGCCCGCTCACCGCCAAGGACCGCCGCGACCTGAGCTTTGGCCTGGAGCTGGGCGTGGACTGGGTGGCGCTGTCCTTTGTGCAGCGCCCGGAAGATATCCGCGAGGCCCGCGAGCTGATTGGCGACAAGGCCTTCCTGATGGCCAAGATCGAGAAGCCCTCAGCCGTGCAGCGCCTGCAGGAAATCGCCGAGTTGAGCGATGCGATCATGGTGGCCAGAGGCGACCTGGGCGTGGAAGTGCCGGCCGAAAGCGTGCCGCAGATCCAGAAAGACATCATCAGCACCTGCCGCCAACTGGGCAAGCCGGTAGTGGTCGCCACGCAGATGCTCGAATCCATGCGCTTCTCCCCGGCGCCGACGCGCGCCGAAGTCACCGATGTCGCCAACGCCGTGGCTGAAGGCGCGGACGCGGTGATGCTGTCGGCCGAAACCGCGTCGGGCGAGTACCCGCTGGAAGCGGTACAGATGATGAGCAAGATCATCCGTCAGGTGGAAAATGGCCCGGATTACCAGGCGCAACTGGACGTCAGCCGGCCCAAGGCGGATGCCACAGTGTCGGACGCCATCAGCTGCGCGATCCGGCGCATCAGCAGCATCCTGCCGGTGGCGGTACTGGTGAACTACAGCGAGTCGGGCAGCTCCAGCTTGCGCGCCGCAAGGGAGCGCCCGGTGGCGCCGATCCTCAACCTCACGCCGAACCTGTCCACGGCGCGACGCTTGAGCGTGGCGTGGGGCGTGCATTCGGTGGTCAATGATCGTTTGCGCCAGGTCGACGAGGTGTGTTCCACCGCGCTGGAAATTGCCCAGGCCCAGGGTATGGCGCAGCGTGGGGATACCTTGGTGATTACCGCAGGGGTGCCGTTCGGGCAGCCGGGGTCGACCAACTCGCTGCGTATCGAGACATTGATTTAGCGCCTGTTCGGGCCTCATCGGGAGCAAGCCCCCTCCCACACTTGATTGGGTTCACATACTTACGATTGTGAATGCAGTCCAATGTGGGAGGGGGCTTGCTCCCGATGGGGGCAACTCGGTCTTATCGATTCCCCCAAATGCACAACCCAACCTGCCCCGACTGGGCCGAAGCCCTGCTCAACGGCTTCAGCCAGATTTTCCTGCAGCGCCACCCGCTGTGCGGCCTGCTGTGCCTGCTGGCGATCCTGATCGGCGCCCCGGCCTTGCTCGGCGGTGCACTGCTGGGCGGTGTCGCGGGGTTGCTCACCGCCCAGCGCCGCGGGTATCCCAAAGCTGAGCGTCAGGCCGGGCTGTATAGCTACAACGGCGTACTGCTGGGCTTGTTGATCAGCCAGCACTTTGCCTGGTCGGCGCTGGTGCCGCCGTTGATCCTGGCGGGCGGCGGCTTGAGCGCTATCCTCACCCGACAATGGTTGAAACACGCCAGCCGGCCCCACAACTTGCCCGCCTACACCGCGCCCTTTGTTGGCCTCGGCTGGCTGCTGCTCGGCCATGTACCTCAAACTACGCTTGCGCCGGCCCAGGCCGACATGTTCGCGGTACTCACGGCGCCCTTTTCCGGTCTTGGGCAAATCATGCTGCTGGAGCAGCCCCTGGCGGGTCTTTTAATCGCCCTGGGTTTGCTGCTGGCTGACCGCCGTGCCGCCGCATGGGTCATGATCGGCGCCAGCCTCGGTGTGCTGGCCGGCCTGTGGCTGAACGAGCCTTCCGGTGCCCTGCTCGGTCTGCACAGCTATAACCCGGCATTGGCGGCCCTGGCCCTGAGCCCGTTAAGTCGCCAGCCCTGGTTGCCGCTGCTGGGCATCGGCCTGGCCATCCTGCTCACGCCGGGCTTTGCCGCCCTGCACCTGCCCGCACTGACCGCACCGTTTATCCTCGCCTGCTGGCTGGTGCGCGCCGGCCACCGGTTGCTTCACAAACCCCGCATGGACAGCCCGTTCGAATCCCCCTAGGCTTGCTCGATATTCGCTTCAGGCAGGATTTATGGACAGCAACAACGACTGGCGCCAGCGGCTCTACATCATGGTGTTTCAAAGCGATACCGTCGCCGGGCGGCGCTTTGACGGCATCCTGCTGCTGATCATCCTCGCCAGCCTGGTGATCGTGATGCTCGACAGCATCGACCAGATCCACCAGAACTACGCGGACGTGCTGGCCTATATCGAGTGGGGCTTCACGCTGATCTTCGCCATCGAGTACGGCCTGCGCCTGTATTGTTCGCCCAAGCCGCTGCGCTATGCCTTCAGCTTTTATGGCCTGGTGGACCTGCTGGCCATCGTCCCCGGCATCCTCGCCCTGTACTACAGCGATGCGCAGTACCTGCTGATCATCCGCATCATCCGGATGCTGCGAATCTTCCGCGTGCTCAAGCTCAGCCCCTACCTCAAGCAAGCCAATTATTTGATGGCGGCGCTGCGCGGCAGCAAGCAGAAGATCGTGGTGTTCCTGGTCAGCGTGTGCACGCTGGTGACGGTGTTCGGTACCTTGATGTACGTGATCGAGGGCCCGGAACATGGGTTCACCAGCATTCCCAAGGGCATCTACTGGGCCATCGTGACCCTGACCACCGTGGGCTTCGGCGATATCGTGCCCAAGACACCGCTGGGCCAGGTGATTTCATCGTTGGTCATGATCACCGGTTATTCGATCATTGCCGTACCTACAGGCATTTTTACCGCCGAGCTGGCCAGTGCCATGCGCGGTGAACAGCTGCGTACCGAGTGCCCGGCGTGCAAGAAAGACAGCCACGAACCCAACGCCGCGTTTTGCTCGCGCTGTGGCAGCAATCTTTTCCATAAACTGGAATAAGCAAAGTTCGTTTTAATCTTTAAAGGTCTATGCAGGCCCGGCTATAGTCGCTGGCAAATTGCCTCCCCTCTTCTCGAACAACAAGGAATGAGCAGTGAAAAAAATCCTCAGCGCCTCTCTTCTGGCCGCCGGCCTGGCCTTGGCGGGCTCTGCCCAGGCAGCGACCACCCTGCTCAACGTCTCCTACGACGTGATGCGCGACTTCTACAAGGACTACAACGCCGCTTTTCAGAAGCATTGGGAAGCCGAGCACCCGAACGACAAGTTGACGCTGCAGATGTCCTTCGGCGGCTCCAGCAAACAGGCGCGCTCGGTAATCGACGGCCTGCCGGCTGATGTGATCACCATGAACATGGCCACCGACATCAATGCCCTGGCCGACAATGGCAAGCTGGTGCCGGACAACTGGGTCACGCGCCTGCCGAACAACAGTGCCCCCTTTACCTCTGCGACCGTATTCATCGTGCGCAAAGGCAACCCCAAAGCCCTGAAAGATTGGCCGGACCTGCTCAAGGACGGCGTGCAAGTGATAGTGCCCAACCCGAAAACCTCGGGTAACGGCCGCTACACCTACCTGTCGGCCTGGGGTTATGTGCTCAAGAACGGCGGCGACGAAGAGAAGGCCAAGGCCTTCGTCGGCAAACTGTTCAAACAAGCGCCCGTGCTGGACACCGGTGGACGTGCCGCGACCACTACGTTCATGACCAACCAGATCGGCGACGTGCTGGTGACCTTTGAGAACGAAGCAGAAATGATCGCCCGTGAGTTTGGCCGCGATCAGTTCGAAGTGATCTATCCAAGCGTTTCCGCCGAAGCCGAGCCGCCCGTTTCGGTGGTCGACAAAGTGGTCGAAAAGAAAGGCACCCGTGCTGCCGCTGAAGACTACCTGAAGTACCTGTGGTCGCCAGAGGGTCAGGAAATTGCGGCCAACAACTACCTGCGCCCACGGGATCCTAAGGTGTTGGCCAAATACACCGACCGCTTCCCGAAGGTGGACTTCCTGTCGGTGGAGAAAACCTTTGGTGACTGGCGCACGGTGCAGAAGACCCACTTCAACGATGGTGGGGTGTTTGACCAGATCTACTCTGGCCAGTGAATGATCTTGACTGAATAGACTCGATCAAAATTGTGGGAGGGGGTTTGCTCCCGATAGCGGTGTGTCAGCCAATGCCTGTGCTGACTGACACACTGCTATCGGGAGCAAGCCCCCTCCCACATTGGGTTTTGTATTGAGTCATTATTTCGCGGCATGACAGTTATCACGCCAAGCGGCCTACTCACTGCCGGCCCTTGCCTTTACTCTCTCACCCCATCGTCCTTCGCCTTACGAGCACGCCATGAACGCTACCGCTCACGCCACAGGCACCATGACCCGGAGCATGGTCATGCTGTTCGCGTTTTGCTGCGGCGCCATCGTCGCCAACATCTACTACGCGCAGCCAATCATCGAACTGATCGCCCCGGACATCGGCCTGACACCGGCGATGGCCAGCCTGATCGTGTCGCTGACACAAATCGGTTATGCCCTGGGCCTGTTCTTCCTGGTGCCGCTGGGTGACTTGCTGGAAAACCGCAGGCTGATGATCTTCACCACCGTGCTGGCTATCGCGAGCCTGTTGGGCGCAGCGTTCACCGAACAGCCCAACCTGTTCCTGCTGGTGTCGCTGCTGATCGGCTTCAGTTCGGTATCGGTGCAGATCCTCATCCCGCTGGCCGCGCACCTGGCCCCTGCCGAATCCCGTGGCCGTGTGGTCGGTAGCATCATGGGCGGCTTGCTGCTGGGCATTCTGCTGGCGCGGCCGGTGTCCAGCGTAGTGGCCGACCACTTCGGCTGGCGTGCGATGTTTATGGCCGCCGCCGCCTTGATGGCGTTTATCAGCGGGGTGCTGATGCTGACCATTCCCAAGCGTCAACCCGATCACAGCGCCAGCTACGCGCAATTGCTGCGCTCCCTGGGCACCTTGCTGCGTAAGCAGCCGGTATTGCGCCAGCGTGCGTTTTATCAGGCGTGCATGTTTGCCACCTTCAGCCTGTTCTGGACCGCTGCTCCACTGGAGCTGGCGCGCAACCATGGCCTGAGCCAAAGTGAAATCGCGCTGTTCGCCCTGGTGGGTGCCCTGGGCGCCATCGCCGCGCCCATCGCCGGTCGCCTGGCCGATGCCGGCCACACCCACCGCGCCTCGCTGCTGGCAATGCTGTTTGGCGCGTTGAGTTTCCTTCCGGCGTTCGTGCATCCGTTGTACAGCGTGATCGGCTTGGCAGTGACCGGCGTGGTTCTGGACTTCTGCGTGCAGATGAACATGGTCCTCGGCCAGCGCGCTGTATACGCCCTCGATGCCCACAGCCGCAGCCGCCTGAACGCGCTCTACATGACCAGCATCTTCATCGGCGGTGCGTTCGGTTCGGCAATTGCCAGCAGCGTGTATGAACACGGCGGCTGGCTGAGTGTGATGCTGGTGGGCAGCGCTTTCCCACTGGTGGCGTTGCTAGGGTTCCTGGGTACTTCCCGTAAAGTCTCCGTGACTACCGCCTGACCACTCTCATCAACACTTTTTATCACGCACAAAAGGGCAGGACTGGATCAACTACTGATCAGTCCTGCCCAGCTTGACTTCATGCAATGACGATTCTAGAAAATCGCCATTAATCTATCAGAGATAACCGTCATCCTTGACGTTCAGCCCAATGACATCTTCCGGGCTGATCATTCGCGTGCTTTTAATCAGGAAGTCGGTCTTGCCATCTCCATCCAGGTCTATTGCCAGCAGATAACGGCCCGATTGCGGATTGAACTTGATAATAGTGTCACCCGCTTTACCGCTGTAGCTATCAACGAAGTTAAACGCGACCTTGCCGTCAATGGCCATTTGCGACAAATCTATCTTGTCCTGGCCCGTGTTGAAGTCCACCAGTAGATCGGCATTGGTGCGGCTCGAGTCCGTGAAGGCATTGAACTTGAACGTGTTCCAGCCACCTCCGCCGACTAGAGTATCGCTCCCACCCCCACCGACCAACACGTTGTCCGCACTGTTGCCAATGATCCGATCATTACCGTGACCACCGATCGCATTTTCGATCACAGTTTTCTCGGTGATCCTGACGTTCTCCTTCATGCCACCTACGCTGGAGCGCGAACCACCTCGCAAGTCAATCGACTGATCCTGCTTGAAACCGGAGAAATCGAACGTATCGTTGCCTCGATCATCCCAAACGGTAAAGTCTGGTTTGTCCGAAGCGGATGTCAGGGTCATCTCTGGCTTTCCGGTGTTGGAGTTGAAGCCATAGATAGTGTCATCCGAGTTGGAGTTGCGGCTTGGCTTGGGCTCGTCATTTGGCGTTTTATCGACGCCTGGCTTGGGCTCGTCCTTTGGCGTTTTATCGGCGCCAGCCTTGGGCTCGCCCTTTGGTGTTTTATCGGCGCCAGCCTTGGGCTCGCCCTTTGGCGTTTTATCGGCGCCTGGCTTGGGCTCGTTTTTGGCGTTTTATCGACGCCTGGCTTGGGCTCGTCCTTTGGCGTTTTATCGACGCCTGGCTTGGGCTCGTCCTTTGGCGTTTTATCGACGCCTGGCTTGGGCTCATCCTTTGGCGTTTTATCGACGCCTGGCTTGGGCTCGTCCTTTGGCGTTTTATCGACGCCTGGCTTGGGCTCGTCCTTTGGTGTTTTATCGGCGCCAGCCTTGGGCTCGTCCTTTGGCGTTTTATCGACGCCTGGCTTGGGCTCATCCTTTGGCGTTTTATCGGCGCCAGCCTTGGGCTCGTCCTTTGGTGTTTTATCGGCGCCAACCTTGGGCTCGTCCTTTGGTGTTTTATCGGCGCCAGCCTTGGGCTCGTCCTTTGGTGTTTTATCGGCGCCAGCCTTGGGCTCGTCCTTTGGTGTTTTATCGACGCCAGCCTTGGGCTCGTCCTTTGGTGTTTTATCGGCGCCAGCCTTGGGCTCGTCCTTTGGTGTTTTATCGACACCAGCCTTGGGCTCGTCCTTTGGTGTTTTATCGACACCAGCCTTGGGCTCGTCCTTTGGTGTTTTATCGACAATTGGCTTGGGGTGATCATCTCCCTCAGGCTTGGGTTCACATCTAAGTACTTCAGTGCCAAACCCGGAGATGAACGAAAAAGACAAAGTGGAAGTGGCGACTTCTCCAAGTTGCAGCAGCCTGGGGGGCACACCGATATTGACGCTCGATCCGAACAATCGAGGCAGGAGGGTGAGTCCGCCTGTCACCTGCTCAGATAAACTCAGCAGCTGGGAGTTATTTGAGGGGTTCAGACGAGTGGTCGAGTGCTCGTGGTGATGCGCTCTACTGGCTTCATTGTTGCCAGGAAGTGCCGCAGGTGACGACGGCTGAGCGGCATGGCTAGAAACCTGGAGGCTCAAAACAGGTGCACTTATATTCAACATAATGTTACCTTCTCGATTAGTAATAGAAAAACAACAACCCAACATTTCGCAAACACTACCATTTACGAACTTTTGCAAAATCGTTTCGCCCAACGTACAAGCCCAGCAAAAATTGCACTTTTTACATACTGGAAAGTTTACGTGCAGCAGCGATTATCAAACTGCAGGCAACATAATGCAGCCGACGCATATGCGAATTTAAAAACAACATCACGACAACTAGACTAGTTACAGTATTTTATTTGAAAGCTCTTATCGCATTCGCACTTTTGAACTGTTCGACCCGCCAAGCCCGCTCTGTAAAGCCATGCTGCTCAAGGGCTGGCAGTAGTACCGATCGAAGCTCTCCATTTGGCTCGGGGCATGGCTCCGGCTTGGGATCCGGTGGCTCGGGGCATGGCTCCGGCTTGGGATCTGGTGGCTTAGGGCATGGCTCCGGCTTGGGATCCGGTGGATTAGGGCATGGCTCCGGCTTGGGATCCGGTGGATTAGGGCATGGCTCCGGCTTGGGATCCGTTGGCTTAGGGCGCGGCTCCGGCTTGGGATCCGTTGGCTTAGGCCGCGGCTCCGGCTTGGGATCCGTTGGCTTAGGCTGCGGCTCCGGGGTACCGCCGTGCCCCATTACGTCGCCGGCTTTAATCCGGCCAATGCTTTTTATCAGCAAATCAGCTTTACCATTTCCCGTCACGTCCAGGGCTAGGCTACCCTCGCCACTGCCCTCGTCGTACTTGAGCATGATTTGGCCTGGATGGCCGCTTAAATGATCGACAACCTTTGGCGCACTAATACCTGACGCTTTCAGGATACCTGAGAGATCAATCTTGTCTGTACCGCTCTCAAAATCCAGAATGACGTCGGGATTGTCGGGGGTTGATTCACTTGCTCGGCCATAAACAAAGGTGTCCCCTCCCCCGCCCCCGAGTAATCTGTCCGCCCCACCGCCCCCTTTGAGGCGATTAGCGACCTCATTACCTTTCAGGGTGTCGTTGCCTTTACCCCCCACTGCGTTTTCAAGTACAACGCCCTTGGCGATAGAGACATTCCCCTTCAACGCCCCAACATCTGAAAATGACTCTGCATTGAGATTGATGTTCTGGTCCTGTGAAAACCCGGAGAAATCCAATGTGTCATTTCCACCTCCATCCCAAACACAGAAGACAGGACTGTCGTTCGCTCCCTTCAGACTCAACGCTTCACGGTTGGTATTGGAGTTGAACCCATAGGTCGTATCAGTATTACGGGTTTTGGTATTGACCCCGTATAGCCTCTGTACAGCTGCAATATCATCCATCAACGGTGCAGAAGGCAGCTTTGAGTTGAAATTATGTCCGGGCTGATTTTTCTCCGAGAAATAGCTCATTACCGAGCGCGCCCTGGTATCCCCCGCGTACACCGCGTCACGCCCATAGTCCGCAAAACCATTATATGCACCAGGATGCTCTAAGCCGATGGAGTGCCCTATTTCATGAACAAGTGCTGTGCGGAAAAAACTTCCGACTTCTGGATTCTCCCCTGCGTTCGCCGTTCCAATATTTGCAAATGTTTTATACCTGTACTTGTTGGGCAAAATGGCCACACCACCCGCCGTTCCAGGCATATCATTGATATCTATATGACCGTCAGCGTTTTGTGCATTTTCAGCGAATGTCACGTTGGCGACATCCGCCCAAGACTGCATCGCTTGCCTGGCCTGCTCCGCCTGCTGCGCGGTGAACCCCTTGGAAATACGAAACGACAAATCGATTTTTTTATCGTTGTTGCGATCACTAAAACGCAAACCCTGCCGGGTGATTTGTTTCCCAGCCTGCTCCGTCGTGAATTCCCTCTTATTACTGTGCAGCGTATACCCCTCGCCAGGCCCATCAACAGGTCTATCAGGATTAACATCACGCCTGGGATCAAGTCTTTCAAAAACACCAACTTGAGCAGCTGGCGCTATTAACGAGCTCATAAGCAAAATTCCTCACGCAACCAAATTCAAAGTAGCAACCGCCAAACTCGAAAGACTAAATACCAACACAGAAACGGTGCCAGTCATCGGCACATGGCTAAGTTCTCACATCACACTCATTCATACCACGCGCAAATTAATTCACTCCGACACACTCTAAACCCTGAACACACTTTGAGCGCACAACTGCAAAAACCTGAAACCATACAAACATATGATATCTTTTAGACTTGATCGCAACCTGCTGATCTTGTTAAAAATAAAGAACTAAAAACAAAATAAACCATGAAATATTATCAACCCATTACTCACAATTAGATAACACCACTTGCCCTCAACAACAACATCCAATCGATTACTCACACCCCCTACTACTTTGCTCACCGTATAACCAAAAAATCTCAGCACCTAACGTTAACGAAAAAACCCGCACTTCCAACCCTCGTGTATTGTGTCTGCCTGACAACCATGACTTTATACACTTCCATAACTGAACGGTCTTACGACCGAATGCTTAGTGGTTTGTAGAAGGTAAGTAAGTGAAGAAAACCCTACATATAGGGCGGCGACGCTGCTTGGAATCTGACACGCCGTGCTGTTTACCCGTAATAACGCAGATCATTTCGCAGCAACAAACATTCGTCCTCCCGCGTCAACACGTGCAGCGAGACTGTCAGTTTTTGTCCGTTGGTTTCAGCGAGTAGAGAGAAAGCATCAAGCCCTGATGGCCTGACGAGCGCATGAGCACATGCCTTGATGCTGCAATGCAAAAAAAAACAGACTTGATCGCGATGTCACCCGCGTATCAAGTCTGTAGATAAAAGTGAAAAATGATTGTTTAGCGCATAGAACAACATCAACGCGAATATTGGTTCACGTCGCTCACACCCGTGTAGGCATTTCATGCCATCCCATTACGTCTCGCGAGCCGAAAGGCCGAGTACTTTTTATCAGGAAGTCAATTTTTTGGTCACCCGACAGGTCAACCCCGAGGAAATAACGTCCGCTCTGCGGGTTGAATCTAATAACGGTTTCGCCAGGTCGACCCGTGAACCTGGGCACCAGCTTCAACTCAACGCCGGTCGTCGCAGCCAGGCCCCTTAAATCGATTTTGTCCCAACCGGCCTTGAAATCAGTCAGTAGGTCAGCCTTCGCGTAGGTAGAGTCTGACGCTGTATTATATTTGAAGATATTGCTCCCACCGCCGCCGCTTAATGTATCCGCGCCCTCACCACCGGTCAGTACATTATTAGATGCATTGCCAAGGATCCGATCATCGCCTGAACCGCCGATAGCATTTTCAATGGCCGACCCGATGCTGATGTGAACATTATTAACCAGCCCACCCAAGCTGGAATAGGCACCGGCACCCAAATTTATGACTTGATGCTGCCTGAACCCGGAGAAGTCCAATGTATCGTTACCCAGTATATCCTCAACCCTGAACCATGGCGTGTCATACGTCGAGGTGAACGACATATCGGGATTTCGGGTATTTGAATTAAAGCCATACACTGTATCCCCCGGAAAATACTGCGTAGACACTTCATTCAGCGCGGGGTTTAAATAGGCCCTTGCCTCAGGTATCGGGCGTGTCTGGACCAAGGGTCTCGAATTCGGCCGTGGCTCGAATTGCGGAATTGGCTTGCGCTCACCCCATTCGTCGCGCCCTGTGAAAACCTGCTTAAACTTTCCGTAATAATCTGTGAACTTACTCACGGTGTCCCTGAAGGCGCCGCTCATCCAGTAATAATGGGTGAGCGCCTGAGTGTGTTCGTTTCTGGAGAAAGGCGGGGTCAGCCCTCCATTGTTGCTATACGTGCGGTTAGTGCCCTCCTTGAACGCCGAAAAGCGCTCAGCAGATGATGAATAGCCGCTATATTGTACGGTGCGCTCGCTGGAGTACCTGGGCATCATCGCTTCGCCAGCAGCGCCTTGCGGCGGGAAGCTGGAGAATGCTGACGGGTTATACACCTGGGAACCCATACCGGAACCATATACATTCATAATGTCAATACTCCATCCAAATCATATATCAATTTAAATAATTACCATCTATCGCATGATTAGGAGATACGTACAAAACAAACACTCACACGATCAAAGCGCGGCCAAATTCGCACAAACATTCCCCCGCTCACAACAGCCTATTTATTTCAAACTAAAACTTACACCCCACAGACAAGAAAACTTAGGAAAACACCACCTAACCGAAACATCAACATACAACCAGACATTCCAGACCTATGATTTTCAAACAACAGTCTTAGACAAGGCCGCTGAACCACAGGTTGTTCACTAACAAAATTACATTATCTGAAAATCGATAACACTCCGTTCACCATACGCTTGAAGACCGAAGTCACTTTCTTGATAACCCCCATTCCAGACCAGGGTGACGGCTCAGGCGCAGGGCGCGGATCCGTGTCTGAATGCGTATCCGGATCGGACGGTGGAACGGGAGCCGGGTACGGGTCGGGCACAGCAGTAATGTTGGTTTCAGAAGCCGGAATCACCGTGGGTGACTGATTGTTCCAAACCACATCCGTCGGTTTTATCTGGCCTTGGCTGACCACCAACAGATCCGCCGTACCATTGCCTGTCGTATCCACCGCCAGGGTGTAACGGCCAGTTGTAGAGTCGCGGCCAAGCACCGCCTCACCTGCACTGCCGCTGAATTGATCGGCAAAGCTCAACGACTTGAGCCCCACCGCCCGAAGGGCTCCGGTCAGGTCGATCTTATCGATCCCGCTGTGAAAGTCCTGGATGATATCCGGATGCTGCGGCGTCGAATCGCTGACGCGCTGATAGACGAACGTATCCGCCCCGGCCCCACCGTGCAGCTTATCTACGCCCCGGCCGCCCGTGAGGCGATTGTTTTCTTCGTTGCCTACCAAGGTATCGTTGCCGGAGCCGCCAATGGCGTTTTCCACGCTCACGCCCTTGGCAATCGACACATTCCCCCGCAAGCCACCTACATCTGAGAATGTCTCGGCCTTGAGGTTGATGGTTTGGTTCTGGGTAAACCCGGAGAAGTCGAGCGTGTCGTTACCACCGCCGTCCCAAACGGTGAAAACTGGTTTTTCATTCCCGCGCTTGAGGCTATAGAACTCCCGGCCAGAGTTGGAATTGAAACCGTAGGTGGTATCGGTATTGCGTGTTTTTGTATTCGCGCCATAAAGCCGCTGGGCAGCGGCAATATCATCCATCATTGGCGCCATCGGGCTGTGCCCGGCAAAGTTGTGCCCAGGCTGATGAGTCTCCGCCCAGTAACTCATGACACTGCGTGCCTTGGTGTCCTGCGCATATTCGGCAGAGCGGGAATAATTGAAGCCCCCGCCATCGTATGCACCCGGATGACTGAGCCCCAGGGTATGTCCCAACTCGTGGATCAACAGCCCAAGGAAATGGCTGCCCATTGTCGGGTTATGCTCACCACTGGTCCCGATATTGGCCTGCATTCTGGAGTTATACCGGTTAGGCAAGCTCGCCCAGCCTGACGAACCTGACATACCCCTGATACTAATGGTTCCGTCGGTGTTAGAGCCGTTTTCTACAAATTCGATATTGGCTATGTCCGCCCAGTATTGCAGGGCTTGTCTGGCGCGTTCCTTCTGAGCAGCGTTGAAGCCACTGGAAAAATTGAAACCCACTACAACTTTGCCATCTTTATTGAGGTCATGAAACTTGGAGCCACTGCGCGTGATTTGTTTCGCCGCCTGATCCGTGGTAAAGGCTTTTTTATTATTCGCCCAACGTAGAATGTCGTGCTCGGCGGTTGATAAATTGAAGTGCGATGTCACTGGGGACTGCTCGCGGGCAGCCTGTCTGACAGGGAGATGCATGGCGTATTGTCACTCTCAACAGTGAAGAGTTAACCGTCCATGTATGAATTACCGACACTGGTCGATCCATTGCCAGCCCGATAAAAATCCCATATTTAAAACATCTTCACTACCGCTATTTAATTGCAGTAACACGCAATAAACGCGCCAGTAAAAAAACCGTACAAGTTTTAGTTGGCGCGACACATCCGTACATATCAACACGCCCAAAAGCCTGATAACAGAAAAAGAAAAACGTAGAAAATATTTAATTAAATGGGTCAAGAATTGAGCTTCAAACATTACGAAACCCACTCAAACACCCCGAAGAAAAAAAACTCAACGCCAAGGTTCTGATCTGATGCTCGAGCATGGCCGAGCCTTACACGAAGAGGTTGTCCTGACCTACCGCGACATGCTGCGCATCACCCGTGACGATCACGAGTATCCGTGATCCAGGCAACACAGCAGGCGCTCAACGGTATGCTCCAGAGGCCCGGAATTATCCAGCACAAACAAACCCGCGCCGTTTCCGGCAATCAGCTCAGCGGTAAATCGCGCGTTGCGCGCCAATCGCTCTTCGATGTCCGCCAATGACTCACGCCCGCGTGCGATCAAACGTTGGCGCAATACGGCTTGATCGACCGTCAGCAGCAACACCAACAATGTGGGGTAACGCTCACGGGTCTGCGCCAGGTGGGCGCGAGAGCCATTGACCAGCACATCGTCCCCTGCGGCCAGCCACTCGTCGATTTCCCTGGGGATGCCATACGACAAGCCATTGGCCTGCCAGCTCAAGGCAAACGCGCCCTCGGCGTCCATCCGCGCAAACTCCTGCGGGCTCACCCCTTGCGCCGCTTCGCCCACTGCCTCCGCCGAGCGTGTGATCACCCGGCGCACCATGCGACAACCACGCGCCTGCAAGCGCAGGCGTGCGGCATCCAGCAGGCTGTCCTTGCCCGAACCCGATGGCCCGATGAGATAGATCAACCTGCCCGTCATCAAAACACCCTCTTGGCTTGTCTCCAGGCTTGTTGCGCCCCCGGCAACGCGTCGCAGTAACCGACCTGCGCCAAGTAGCGACCACTGGAAAGTATATCCAGCAATTTTTCGCCAGCCAGGCCGGCGGCGGCCACATTACCCGAGTGCGCGCTGCCGCGCACCTGTGGGAGGGGGCTTACTCCCGATGGCGGTGTGATATTCAGCTGATCCTTGACTGACCTGATGCTATCGGGAGCAAGCCCCCTCCCACATTTGCCCTCTAGTGCTTGGAAAAATGCATTTCACAGGCACGAAAAAGGCGACCCTCAGGTCGCCTTTTGTCATTGCGCGTACTGCTTGCTCAACCCCGGCGGCACGCCCTGCACATTGGTTTCTTCCCAGGGCCCGTTGGGGCTGATGGAACGGCTCCAGCCGTTGCTCCAACGGTAGTAGGTACGCTGGCGGTAGAAGGTGTCGGGCTGGTCGTCGAGCACGTACACCTGCATCTTGCCGTCCCAGTGGCTGGCAGCCCCCGGTGGTGGAGCAAAGGTGGGTGACTTGCTTGGCAGTGGCTTTGGCGGCGGGGTCACCGGGCCGGAAGGCTTGGTACTCGGCTGAGTCGACGGGCCCGATGGCGGGATGGTCGGGCCGGTGGGTGCCGCAGGTGGGCGGTGGACCGCACAGGCGCTCAGGCCGAGTACCAGGCTGAGCAGGGTGATGCGTGCAAATGCGGTCATGGGCGTTTCCTCAGAATTACTTGTCCGGAGTGTCGATGGTCAATTGCTGCAGCGCAGTGGTGCTGCTGGCCAGCGGTTGGCTGCGGCCGATCCATTCGCCAGTGGTCGGTTGGCCGGCCCGGGATATGCGCGCAACCAATTGGACTTCGGGGAAGTTGGACAGTTTCAACTGCGGCATCATCGCGTCGGCATCGCCCAGTTCGACGGTGATGGGAAGTTCGGCAACGGTGACGCGCTTGGCCGCCAAGGGTGCCGGTGGGCCGCTGACTGCACGGGCGAAGATGAACACACTGTCGGTCGGCAAGGCTTTGGCTTTCGCTTCGGCGGACAGGTCTACACGCACGGTCATTACCGCCTTGCGCGCGACCGTACCGCCGCTCTCTTTAAGCTTCTCGCCAGCCCGGTCAATACCGCCTTGCAGCGCTACACGGGAGTTGTCCTGCGGTGGCAGTTGCGCCAGCAGACGGTTCCAGTAATCGATTGCTTCCTGATAACGCTGGCCTTCAAAAGCGGCGATCCCCAACAGGCCAAGGCTGGTGACTTCCTTGGGATCGAGCTTTAACGCCTCGTCGGTCAGCGCCTGCACCTTGGGCGACCACTGTTTGTTGTCGGCAAAGTATTGTGCCTGGGCCCACTGGCCAAGCAATTCCGGCTGGCGCCCGGCCAAGGCTACGGTGCGTTCAAAGACTTTGGCGGCATCGGCGGAACGGTCCTGAGCCATGTAGGCGCGCCCCAGGAAATACAGGCCCTCGGCCGAATCCGGCTGGGCTGCCGCGGCACGCTCCAGGCGCTGAGTCATGTCGGCCATGGACACCGGAGGCTGTGAGAATTCACGGGTCAGTTCGACCTTGTCGCTTGCCCCATAATGCAGGTACAGCGCAACGCCAAGCACAGGCACCAGAAACGCCGCCAAAAACGGCAGCGGTTTGCCCAGGCGCGATTCACGGGGCTTTTCCACGCCCTCGGTATCGGCCAGCAACTCGCGAGCCGCCTCGGCGCGGCCCGTATCCAGTTGCACGGCGTTCA
This sequence comes from Pseudomonas synxantha BG33R, assembly GCF_000263715.2. NCBI lineage: Bacteria > Pseudomonadati > Pseudomonadota > Gammaproteobacteria > Pseudomonadales > Pseudomonadaceae > Pseudomonas > Pseudomonas synxantha. Next base: position 2,013,899 of record NZ_CM001514.1, on the reverse strand, counting down.
ATACACCTTCGTCTTGCTGCACTTGCAGCTCGGCGACACGTTCCTGATACAGCGCCACGTTCAGCGCGGTACGATCCTCTTCACGCTGGGCGCGACGGTCACGCAGTACAGGAATCAACAGGAAACTCAGGGCAATCAGAAGCAGCAAGCCGGCTGCGAGCCAGAAATCAATCATCAGTCTTGGTGTCCAGCAATTGGTCGAGGCGTTTACGCTCTTCAGGGGACAGCGCGTCGGAACCATCGGTAGGCGCGGCGCGGCGACGGCGCACGATCACCGCCATCACCACGACGCCGGCCAGCAGCAGCCCGGCGGGGCCGAACCACAGCAGCGCGGTCTTGCCGGTAAGGGCCGGTTTGTAGCGCACGAAATCACCGTAGCGGTCGACCATGAAGTCGATGATCTGCTGGTTATCCTTGCCCTCCCCCAACATGCGGAAGATTTCTTTACGCAGGTCAGCGGCGATGGGCGCGTTGGAGTCGGCGATGTCCTGGTTCTGGCACTTGGGGCAGCGCAGTTCCTTGGTCAGGTCGCGGAAACGCTCACGCTCGGCGTCATTGGCAAATTCATAGGTGTCGATGGCGGCATGGGCCACACCGGCCAGGCCCAGGGCTAAAACAGCAGCGGTCAACCAACGCTTCATGGCTTGGCCTCATCGACCAGGGCCTGGTACTTGGCGGCCAGTTGCTCACGCCAGACTACCTCGTCGATCACGCCGACGAACTTGTCGCGGATCACGCCCTTGGCATCGATGAAGAAGGTTTCCGGCGCGCCATAGACGCCCAGGTTCAAACCCAGGTTGCCGTCTTCATCACGGATATCGAGCTGGTACGGGTTATGAAACTCGGCCAGCCATTTCAAGGCCGCCGCATTGTCGTCCTTGTAGTTGATGCCGTAGATCACCACGCCCTTTTCGGCCAGCTTGTTCAGCACCGGGTGTTCGACGCGGCATGAGATGCACCAGGTGGCCCACACGTTGACCAGCGCCGGCTTGCCCTGCAGGTCTGCCTGGGTCAGGGTCTTGTCACCCTGCACCGTCGGCAGGTTGAACGCGGGAAACGGCTTGCCGATCATCGCCGAGGGTAACTCGGCCGGGTCCAGGTACAGCCCGCGATACAGGAACACTGCCATCAGCAGAAACAACGCCAGCGGCACCACCATCAACCAACGTTTCATACTGCCGCTCCTGAAAGGCCCAATGCTTCACGCACACGGCTGCTGACCTTGACCCGATAACGCCGATCCAGCGCGGCGAGCAAACCGCCAAAGCCTGTGAGCAACCCGCCGAACCAGATCCAGCGCACGAAGGGTTTGACATGCACCCGCACAGCCCAGGCGCCGTCGCCCAAGGGTTCACCCAGCGCCACATACAGGTCACGGGTGAAACCGGCGTCGATACCGGCTTCGGTCATCATTGAACTTTGCACTGTGTACAGGCGCTTTTCAGGGTGCAATACGGCGATTTCCTTGCCATTGCGCACTACGCGCACGGTGCCTTTATCCGAGGTGAAGTTCGGCCCTTCGAAGTGCCTGGCGCCTTCGAAGATGAACTGGTAACCGGCCAGGTCCATGGACTCACCCGGCGCCAGGCGCAGGTCGCGCTCGGCGCTGTTCTGGCTGGAGAGCACTACGCCCAAAGCACACACGGCGATGCCAATGTGAGCGATCTGCATGCCCCAGTAACTACGGGTAAGGGTGGGCAAGCCTTTGATCAGGCCTTTGTGGCGCGTCTTGTCGAAGATGTCCCGCACGCCGGCCAGCAACACCCAGGCCGCCAGCAGGAACGTGGCGAGTACCGCCCAATTGAAGTCGCCGTAGGCGAACCCGGCGATCACTGCCAGGGCCACGCTGCCCAACAGCACCGGCATCAACATGCCTGCCAGCCACTTCACCGGGGTGTCTTTCCAGCGCACCAGCACACCGACCGCCATCACTACCATCAACAGGCCCATCAACGGGATGAACAACGCATTGAAGTACGGCGGGCCCACGGACAGCTTGGCGCCGCTCAAGGCATCCAGCACCAGCGGGTAGAGGGTGCCGAGCAGGATCATTGAAGCGGCGACCACCAGTACCAGGTTATTGCCCAGCAGCAGGGTTTCGCGCGACCACGGGTTGAAACCGACCTGGCTCTTGACCACCGGTGCGCGCAGGGCGAACAGGGTCAGGGAACCACCCACCACAAACAGCAGGAAGATCAGGATGAACACGCCGCGCTCGGGGTCGGAGGCAAACGCATGCACTGACGTCAGCACCCCCGAACGCACAAGGAAAGTGCCGAGCAGGCTGAGGGAAAACGCGGCGATGGCGAGCAATACCGTCCAGCTTTTGAATACGCCACGCTTTTCGGTCACTGCCAGGGAGTGAATCAGCGCCGTGCCCACCAACCAGGGCATGAAGGACGCGTTTTCCACCGGGTCCCAGAACCACCAGCCGCCCCAGCCGAGTTCGTAGTAGGCCCACCACGAACCCAAAGTGATACCGATGCCGAGGAAAGCCCAGGCGACGATGGTCCATGGCCGTGACCAACGCGCCCACGCCGCATCCAACCGCCCGCCAAGCAAGGCAGCGATGGCAAACGCAAAAGCTACGGAGAAGCCCACGTAACCCATGTAGAGCATCGGCGGGTGCACGATCAGGCCGATGTCCTGCAACAGCGGGTTGAGGTCATGCCCGTCTGCCGGGATCTGCGGCAGGATGCGGCTGAACGGGTTGGAGGTCATGATCAGAAACAGAAGGAAGCCGATGCTGATCATGCCCATCACCGCCAGGACTCGCGCCAGCATCACTTGCGGCAGTTGGCGCGAGAACACCGACACGGCAAAAGTCCAGCCGCCGAGGATCAGCGCCCACAGCAGCAACGAACCTTCGTGGGCGCCCCACACGGCGCTGAACTTGTAGTACCAGGGCAAGGCGCTGTTGGAGTTGTTCGCCACATAGGCGACGGAAAAGTCGTCGGTCATGAAGGCATAGGTCAGGCAACCGAAGGCGAACAGCAGGAAGGCAAACTGACCCCAGGCGGCCGGCTGCGCCAGGCTCATCCACAAACGATCGCCGCGCCAGGCACCGAGCAACGGCACCACGGCCTGGACCACGGCAAAGCACAGGGCGAGGATCATCGCCAGTTGGCCCAGTTCAGGAATAAACAATGCGGACGTCATCACTTAGCCCTCCTTGGCTGGGGTCGCGGGTGCGGACTGGCCACTGTCTTTCAGGGCCTTGGTGACCTCGGGCGGCATGTACTTTTCATCGTGCTTGGCCAGTACTTCGTCCGCCACTACCACACCATCGGCGTTGAGTTTGCCCAGAGCGACGATGCCCTGGCCTTCGCGGAACAGGTCCGGGAGGATGCCGCGGTAGGTGATGGTCACGGCCTTGTTGAAATCGGTGACCACGAAGGTCACGTCCAGAGAATCGCCGGAACGCTTCAACGAGCCCTGCTCCACCATGCCGCCGGCACGGATGCGCGTGTCCAGCGGGGCTTCGCCGTTGGCGATCTGGGTGGGGGTGTAGAACAGGTTGATGTTCTGCTGCAGGGCGCTCAAGGCCAGGCCCACGGCAATGCCGACGCCGACCAGGATGGCAAGGATGATCAACAGACGCTTTCTACGCAGCGGATTCACTTTTCGGTCTCCCGGCGCAGACGTCGCGCCTCTTGTTGCAGGTAACGCTTGCGGGCCAGGATCGGCGCGGCGACGTTGAGGGCCAGCACCGCCAGGCAGATGCCGTAGGCGCTCCAGACATACAGGCCGTGGTGGCCCATGGCGAGAAAATCACTGAAAGAAGCAAAGCTCATCCCCGCGCTCCCAGGCTGGCTTGCACTTGGGCTTTGACCCAACTGGTGCGGGCTTCGCGCTTGAGCACTTCAAGGCGCATGCGCAGCAACAGCACGGCGCCGAAGAAGCAGTAGAACCCCAGCACCATCAGCAGCAGTGGCGCCCACATTTCCACGGGCATCGCCGGTTTTTCGGTGAGGGTGAAGGTGGCGCCCTGGTGCAGGGTGTTCCACCACTCTACCGAGTATTTGATGATCGGGATGTTGATCACGCCGACAATCGCCAGCACCGCGCAGGCTTTGGCGGCGCTATCGCGATTGCTGATGGCGTTGCCCAGGGCAATCAGGCCGAAGTACAGGAACAGCAGGATCAGCATCGAGGTCAGGCGTGCATCCCACACCCACCAGGAACCCCAGGTCGGCTTGCCCCAGATCGCGCCGGTGACCAGCGCCACGGCGGTCATCCACGCACCAACAGGTGCAGCGCACTGCAGGGCTACATCGGCCAGTTTCATCTTCCACACCAGGCCGACGATGCCGCACACCGCCAGCATCACGTAGCAGGACTGGGCCAGCATCGCGGCAGGGACGTGGATATAGATGATGCGAAAGCTATTGCCTTGCTGGTAGTCCGGCGGCGCGAAGGCCAGGCCCCAGACCAGGCCGGTGCCGATCAGCAATACGGCGGCGACGCTCAACCACGGCAGCAGCTTGCCGCTGATGCCATAAAACCATTTGGGCGAGCCGAGCTTGTGAAACCAGGTCCAGTTCATTGCATTTTCCATCACGGGTGCTTTTCGTCGTGGCGAAAAGCTTAGGGTCTTTACTGACTCAACGTCATTAACGCCGAGTCAGACCTCATTATTCACCGACGCTGATTTTCAGGCCGGCGGCTATAGCAAAGGGTGTCAGGGTTACCGCCAGGGCGGTCAGGCTACCAAGCCACAAGAGGTAACCGGTCGCCGGCATCCCCATGAGCGCGGCTTGCAAAGCGCCGCTGCCCAGGATCAACACCGGGATATACAAAGGCAGAATCAACAGGGCCAGCAGCAGGCCACCCCTTTTCAAGCCCACAGTCAAGGCGGAGCCCACCGCCCCCAACAGGCTGAGCACCGGCGTACCGAGCAACAAGGACACCAGCAACACGGGCAGGCATTCGACAGGCAAGCCCAGCATCATCGCCAGCAGCGGCGAGAGCAAGACTAGCGCCAGGCCGGAAAAAGCCCAGTGTGCCAGTACCTTGGCCAGTACCAGAAGTGGCAGGGGGTGCGACGAAAGGACCCACTGCTCCAGGGATCCGTCTTCGAAATCACTGCGAAACAGCCCGTCCAGCGAGAGCAGGACCGATAAAAGCGCCGCGACCCACACCAGTCCCGGGGACAAGGTTTGCAACAGTTTAGTCTCCGGGCCGACCGCCAGCGGGAACAGCGCGATCACAATCGCAAAGAACACCAGCGGGTTGGCCAGCTCGGCCGGGCGACGGCACAATAGCCGCGCTTCACGGGCCACCAACAGGGCAAACACACTCATGCCGACCACCGTCCGAGATCCAGCTCCCGGTAACCACCCGGCTTGCGCGCCAGGGTATGGTGGGTGGTGAGCACCACCAGGCCGCCCTGCTCGCAGTGCCGGGCCAGGTGCTCTTCGAGCTGGGCTACGCCCTGTTTGTCGAGAGCGGTGAAGGGTTCGTCGAGAATCCACAGCGGCGGGCCGGGCAGGTACAAACGCGCCAGGGCCACGCGGCGCTGCTGGCCGGCTGACAGCGTGTGACAGGGCACATCTTCAAAGCCCTTGAGGCCAACGGCGGCCAGGGCCTGCCAGATGCCATCGCGAGTAGCAGGGTGATGCAGGGCGCTGAGCCAGCTGAGGTTTTCTTCAGCGCTGAGCACGTCCTTGATACCCGCGGCGTGGCCGATCCAGACCAGGTTGCGCGCCAGCTCGGCACGTTGTTCGTGCAGGGGCTTACCGTTGAGCCGAACAACACCCGCCGTGGGCTGCATCAAACCGGCCAGCAGACGCAGCAGACTGGTCTTGCCGCTGCCATTGGGGCCGCTGATTTGCACCATGTCGCCAGCCGCCAGACGCAGGTCGAGTTGCTCGAACAACAGGCGAAGGTCGCGTTCACAGGCAAGCGCTACGGCTTCAAGAAGAGGGCTGGTCAAGAGATCGCGGGCCTTTACGGTTCAAGTCGGCGGTGCAGCGGCCGTTATAGAGAGATGCACAATAACGACTTTGGCGACCGATTTTAGAGAGCTGGATCAAATAGTTGTGAGGTTTTTACCGCTCTCTTTGCAGACGGGCGGCATTATACATGCGATGCCCTACTCTAAAGAGGGCAATTTCCCCAGAGACGATGCGCACGATGACCGGTGAGATCAATCTTCCTCCACTGCCTCCAGCCTCAGCACCCAAGGCTGCCCCGCTGCCTGCGGCTGGCGAGTTGCTCAAGCTCCTGGAGCCACAGGCCGGGTTGATTGGCGCCGGAAAAACCGTAAACGCTGAAGTCATCGCGCTGAAACAAGGCAGTGAAGCCTTTCAGCTGTTGCTCAAGCTGACCCTTGAAGGTGGTCGCCAGACCCTGGTTCAAGCCAGCAGCGCCCAGCCCTTGCCTCTGGGCAGCAATGTGGCAGTCAGCCAAACGCCAGCGGGCAACCTGGCCATTACCTTGCAGCAAGCCATGAGCGCCAACGTCGCTGCCCTCACCCGCCTCGACACCACACAAATGCCGGTGGGCACCCTGCTGCAAGCCAAGGTGCTGACCACACAGATGCTGCCTCAAGGTTCAGCGCAAGCGGCGATCTATCGCTCGCTGGTGAGTGTGCTCAATAACGCGCTGGCCGGCACCACGCTGACGCTGGAAAGCCCTCAACCCTTGCGGGTCGGCAGCTTGCTCAGTGCCGTGGTGCAGAACGCGCAAACCCTGAATTTTGTGCCGCTGAGCGGGCTGAAAGACCAACTGGCCGTGACGCAGCAACTGGCAACCCAGCAAAGTCGCCAAGGCTCGCTGGATGCGGTGTTCACTGCCCTGCAGAACCTGCCCCGTGGCGACAACACCTCGGCCGAGCTGCGGGCCGCTGCCGAGCGTTTACTGGCAGCCTTGCCCGATCTGGCGCAAGTCAGCAATCCCAAGGTACTGGCACAAGTGGTGCAAAACAGCGGCGCCTTCCTGGAAGCCAGATTGCTCGCTGGGCAGAACCCACAAATCCCACCGCTGGATATGAAAGGCGCGCTGTTGCGCCTGGTCGCGGACCTGCTGCCCGCCCTGCCCGCCAACACCAACCTGAATGCGATCCTCGCCGCCAATACCCTGGCCCAGGTGCTGCCGCACTTTGTGCGCAGCCCGTTGAACACTCTCGGCCAGGTCGGCGCTCGGCAGATACCCGCCGGTTTCCCGTTGCCGGAGCGGCTGATCGCGAAACTGGAAGGTGAAGGCGACCTGGAAAACCTGCTGCGCCTGGCCGCCGGGGCGATCTCGCGCTTGCAGAGCCACCAACTGTCGAGCCTGGAACAGACCGGCACCACCGCCGATGGCCGCCTGCAAACCACGTGGCAGTTGGAAATCCCCATGCGCACCCTGCAAGACATCGTGCCGTTGCAGGTCAAGTTTCAGCGCGAGGAGCCTGCGCCTGACAAGGATCAGCCCGAGCGCAAGGATAAAAAAGATCCGAAGCAGATGCTCTGGCGCGTCGAACTGGCCTTCGACATGGAGCCGCTGGGGCCGCTGCAAGTTCAGGCGCAGTTGTCCCAGGGCAAACTGTCCAGTCAGTTGTGGGCCAGTCGCCCTTTCACCGCCAGCCTGATCGAAAGTCACCTGGGCAGCCTGCGCGAGCGCCTGGTGTCATCCGGACTCAACGTCGGCGACCTGGATTGCCACCTGGGCACCCCGCCACGCGGTGCAAAAACCGGATTGGAACAACGCTGGGTGGATGAAACCGCATGAAGAACGCCGCCCCACTCCGCCAGGCCATCGCCCTCAAGTACGACGGCCAACAAGCCCCCACCCTGACCGCCAAGGGCGATGACGCCCTGGCCGAAGCGATTCTCAAGCTGGCACGGGAAAACGAAGTACCCATCTATGAAAACGCCGAGTTGGTGAAGCTGCTGGCGCGTATGGAACTGGGGGACAGCATTCCAGAAGAGCTCTATCGCACGATTGCCGAGATCATTGCGTTTGCATGGACGTTGAAGGGCAAGTTCCCGGTGGGCTACGACCCGGATGCGGGGCCGATGGAGCGGGATGTCACTGAGCGTGGCGACGATTACTGAGTAGCCACAGGCATACCAAGATCCACTGTGGGAGGGGGCTTGCTCCCACATTTTTTGATCTGTGTTCAGTTCAGAACTTCACTCAGAGGAATGAAATTGACCCGGTCGCCAATGGCCAATGTGGTCCCCTCCATCACCTCCACAAACCCTTCCGCCCACGCTGCGCTACGCAGCACCCCGGAGCTCTGGTTGCGATAGATAATCGCCTTGCCCTGCTCGATACGCCCGCGCAGGTATTCGCGGCGGTTGCCAGGCTTGGGCCAGTCGAATCCTGCCGGCACCTCGAAACGCAGCGGCTGCACCTGCGCCACGCCTTGGCGGCGCAGCAGGTACGGGCGCGCCAATAGCGCAAAGGTCACCAGGGTCGAGGCCGGGTTACCTGGCAGGCCGATCACCGGCACGCCACGAAAATGCCCGAAGGTCAGCGGTTTGCCTGGCTTGATCGCCAGCTTCCACAACGCCAACTCGCCCTCTTCACGCAAGGCAATGCCGAGGAAGTCCGCTTCGCCCACCGACACACCGCCGGTAGACAGAATCAGGTCGACGCTACCCAGGCCGGCCAAACACGTACGGGTCTGTTGCAGATCATCCGGCAGAATCCCGGCATCGATCACTTCGCAGCCCATGCGCGCCAGCCAGCTGCACAGCACGCGACGGTTGCTGTTGTAGATCTGCCCCGGGCCCAGCGGCAAGCCTGGCTCGATCAATTCATCCCCGGTCGACAGCACGGCCACGCGCGGGCGACGCACCACATCGAGCCGATCCCGCCCCAGAGACGCAGCCAGGCCCAACTCGATGGGCCCCAGGCGCGTTCCGGCACTGAGTACGCACTCACCCACCGTGGTCTCCTGGCCCTGTGGTCGGATGTTGTCGCCCACCCGTAACGGCTCGGTGAAACTCACGCGCTGATCGGCATGAACCACGGCGTTTTCCTGCATTTGCACGCAGTCTGCGCCTTCAGGTACCGGCGCGCCGGTAAAGATCCGTGCGCAGGTGCCGGCCGCCAGCACCTCGGGCGCAGTGCCGGCGAAAATCCGTTGGCTCACCACCAGCGGTTCGCCGGTCCAGTCCGCCAGGCGCACGGCGTAGCCGTCCATGGCACTGTTGGGCCACGGCGGCAGGTCGAGCGTCGAGATCAGGTCCTGGGCCAGTACGCGGCCATCGCACTGCGCCAGGGGCAGCGCCTGCTGGTCACGGATCGGCGCCGATTCCGCCATGGCGAGCAGCCGCTGCAAGGCTGCTTCCACCGGCATCAGTGCGCCGGTCTTGCCCGGCTTATCCACGGGATTCACAGGGTAGGGCCTGCTTCAGGTGCGGGACGAAATTGCATGGGCGGTGACGATTATCCAGTTGCTCGGCGAGGATGCCATCCCAACCAGTGCGCACGGCATTGGTGGAGCCCGGCAGGCAGCACACCAGGGTGCCATTGGCCAGGCCGGCCAGGGCGCGTGATTGCACGGTGGAGGTGCCGATATCGGCCACGGAGATCTGGCGGAACAGTTCGCCGAAGCCATCGACCTGCTTGTCGAGCAGGCAGCTCACGGCTTCAGGGGTGCTGTCACGGCCGGTGAAGCCGGTGCCCCCGGTGATCAGCACCACTTGCACCACGTCTTCGGCGATCCAGTGGGCAACCTGGGCGCGAATCTTGTAGAGGTCGTCCTTGAGCAGCACGCGCTCGGCCAGATGGTGGCCGGCGGCGGTCAGGCGATCGACGAAGACCTGGCCGGAGGTGTCGGTGTCCAGGGTGCGGGTGTCGCTGACGGTCAATACAGCAATATTCAGGGGTACAAAGGGCGCATCGGCCTTGGCTTTCATGGCTCGGTCCAGTTGTCGAAAAAACAGCCCGATGTTATATCACAGGCCCCTCTTTACCTGCCGCAGTGGAACCGCCATGTCTCTTGAATCTTCACCCCTGCCTTGTTCGATTCTGTTGTTGGCCGGTGGTCGTGGCCAACGCATGGGCGGCCAGGACAAGGGGCTGCTTCAATGGCGGGGCGAGCCCTTGATTGCCCACCTGCAACGGCTGGTCAGGCCGCTCACGGATGACCTGATCATCTCGTGCAATCGCAACCTTGAACACTACGCGCCCTATGCCGACCAACTGGTCAGTGATGACAGCTCGGACTTTCCCGGCCCGTTGGCGGGTATCCGAGCAGGACTCTTCGCTGCACGCCATGAACATCTGCTGATCTTGCCGTGCGATGTGCCGCAGATTGATGAGCGACTGCTGGCCGACCTGCGTCAGATTGCCCAACGCAATCTGCAGGTTCCCGTCATGGTGCGTCATGGCGAGTTCTGGGAACCCTTGCTGTGCATTATCCCAACAGGCCTGAAAGATCAGGTGGAACGGGCCTGGCAAGCGGGTGAACGCAGCCCGCGCAAGGTCCTGCTGCAACTGGGTGGCGTCGGCCTGGAATGCCCGGCCGATGACCCGCGCCTGGCCAATCTTAATACGCCCGAGCTGTTGCACCCACGGGCTGGCGTGTCAGAATGAGCCTTTCACAAGGAACTTTGCCGACGTCCCATACGTCACAAGGTCAGCAATTTAAAAGTATTTTCTCGGAGACAAACTCATGACTCAACGGACCATCGCCGCTCTCATGCTTGCACTGGGCCTCGCCACCCTCGCCGGTTGCGCCTCGCCAACAGTGATCACCCTGAATGACGGTCGCGAAATCCAGGCCGTCGACACCCCGAAATTTGACGAAGATTCGGGTTTCTACGAATTCCAACAGCTTGACGGCAAGCGCACCCGCATCAATAAAGATCAGGTTCGCACCGTTAAAGATCTGTAAGCCTTAACGCTTGCCAACAAGGCCCGCCTCGCGCGGGCCTTGTCGTTTGCGGCGTTTACCAGTCGAGGGTGATACGGCTGTGAAAACTGCGTTCTTCACCATTTAGCGGGTCGATGAAACGCACGCCCTGGGCCAGCAGCTTCAGGGGGTGGGCGTAGTCGTCCTCGGCGTCCTTGACCACCTCGGGATAGAACGGGTCATTGCAGATACTCGCCCCGAGGGCAGTCATGTGTACGCGCAGCTGGTGTTTCTTGCCAGTCACCGGGAACAGACCGTAACGCCATAAACCACCCTTTTTCTCGCGCACCTCAACGGCCGTCTCGGTGTTGCTGGCGCCCGGCCCTTCCTGCATCCGAAAGAAGGGTTCGCCATCCACCAGGCGGCTTTTATGCACCAGGGGAAAGCTCAGGTTCGGCAGGGCCGGGGCGATGGCTTCGTAGAATTTGTCGATACGCCGCGTGGGAAACAGTTGCTGGTACGCCGAGCGGCTTTGCGGGTTGGCCGAGAACAGCACCAGCCCCGCCGTGTGCCTATCGATGCGGTGCAACGGCACCAGGGCGGGGTTGTCCAGGCGACGGATCAGGCGACGCAACAGGGTTTGCTCAACGTACTCGCCGGCGGGAGTTACCGGCAGGAAATGCGGCTTGTCCGCCACCACCAGATGTTCATCGGCGTACAGGATAGTTTCCTGTGCCGGAATCACTTTTTCGTTGGGTACTTCGCGAAAGTAATAGATGCACAGGCCTTCCTTGTAGGCCAGGCCCTGGCTGATCGGGCTACCGTTGATATCCAGCACTCGCCCCCGGGCAATGCGGTCCCGCCACTGTTCACGGCCAATGGCCGGGAAGTGATCGCACAGGCAGTCGATCACCGTTGCCCAAGGCCCCGGTGGCAGATACAACGTGCTGGCTTGGTGCTGGGCGGCGGAAAAACCGGAAGTGGACATGCAAATGCTCGAACCTGGAAACAGGCGGGTATTATCCCGCATGGAGCGCGATTGAGCCTAGGGCCGTTCTCATGCCTTGGCCAGTTGGGCCCGCAGCACCGGCGAAGCGCTCGCCGCCTCGGTGAACTCCTTGAGCCAGCGCAGTACGTCCACTGCTTCCCAACGGCCCGGATCATAGAGCGCGTAGAGCAAGCCTTGATAACCCACCACATCCAACTGTTTGTGATAACCGGCACGCTGGAACAGCGCCTCGATTTCCGCAAAGCAGGTGTTGAAATGCACTTTGTTGAAGGGCGTCTTGCCTTCCGTGACCAGCCCATCGAGGCGCAGCTCGTTGACCGCGTCGCGCACCACATCGGCGGACATGCGATTGACGCTGCTTTTCAATTGTTCAACATTCACCACGGGCGTTCCCTCTATTCAATCGCTGTACGAATATACAGTAACGTAATATCGGCGAACCCGCCATCGGATAAACGTCAGCGCAGAAAGGCAACGACCTGGTCGGTGTCGAACGGCCAGTCCAGTTCCGCCCCGGTGTCCTTGCGGCGAAGCACCGGAATCCGCAGGCCGTAGTCTTCTGTCAGGTCATCTGGCTCAGTGATATCCACCAACTCCACCAGCAGCCCGTGTTCGACGAGCGGCATGATTTCGGCTTCGGCAATTTCACACAGATGGCAACCCAGGGTGCCGAACAGCTGGCATTCAGGAGGCATGACGAGAGAACCCGGTCAGAAAAACAAGTGACCATTCTAAACCCGCTCGCGCCATGAAATCCCATTGCCGACAAAACACCTGACCCAAGTCACCATGGCCTATAACTGATTCAGCGATTCTCGCGGCTTTTTGCCCGTCCACCTGCAATGGAGATGCCTGTGTTTGCCAACCTGCTGATCATCCTGGCCTCATCCCTGGTGGTGATTGCGCTGTTTCGCCGGCTGCAACTGCCGCCCGTGCTGGGCTACCTGTGCGTGGGCCTGGCGGTAGGGCCTACCGCGCTGGACTGGGTGAACGACAACGAGGACCTGCCGGACCTGGCCGAGATGGGCGTGGTGTTTCTGCTGTTCTCCCTGGGCCTGGAGTTTTCCCTGTCGAAAATGTTCGCCCTGCGCCGCGTGGTGTTTGGCCTGGGCAGTTTGCAGGTGTTGGGATGCGGCGCCTTGCTCGGCGCTGCGCTGATGGGCTTGGGCCTGGCGCCCGGCGTCGCGCTGTTGCTGGGTGCTGGGTTGGCGTTGTCGTCCACGGCCATCGTCAGCAAGGAACTGACCAGTCTTGGGGAGATCTTCAGCAGCCACGGCCAGAATGCGATAGGCGTGCTGCTGTTCCAGGATGTGGTGGCGGTATTGCTGCTGACACTGGTGCCGGTGTTTGCCGGCAGCAGTGACCAAGCCTGGTACTGGGCGTTGCCGCTGACCCTGGGCAAGACTGTGGTGTTGTTCGTGGGGCTGTTATTCGCCAGCCGCTGGTTGCTGCCGCGGTTGTTCCGTGAAGTCGCCGCGTCCCATTCCGCAGAGTTGTTCGTGCTGCTGGCGCTGGTGATTGTGTTGCTCACGGCCTGGCTCACCCATCTACTCGGCCTGTCCCCTGCCCTTGGGGCGTTCCTGGCCGGCATGTTGCTGGGTGAAAGTCATTACCGTCACCAGATCGAAGCGGATATCCGGCCGTTCCGAGACATTCTGCTGGGGCTGTTTTTCGTCAGCATCGGCATGTTGATCGACTTGCAGTTGTTCATCAGCCATAGCCTGTTGATCCTAGGTCTGACCATCACGCTGATGTTGGTCAAAGGTTGCGTAGTCGCCACACTGGTCAAGCTGCGCGGCAGCGACACTGAAACCGCCTGGCGCAGCGGCCTGGCCCTGGCCCAGGGCGGCGAGTTCTGTTTTGCGCTGATGGCGCAGATGCAACAGAGCCGGTTGATTCCGGATGAGTTCAACGGCCTGCTCCTGGCCGCCACGTTCTGCTCGATGCTGTTGACGCCGCTGCTGTTGCGCGCAGCGCCGGCCATTGCCCTGCGCCTGCATCGCAAGCCCAACCAGCAAGTGCAACTGGAGCACATCACCGCGCTCAACGCTCAGTTGCACGGGCACGCGGTGATTTGCGGTTATGGTCGGGTGGGACAATCGATCGGGCGTTTTTTGCGCCGCGAGCACCAGGCGTTTATCGCCCTGGATGACGACCCCGAACGGGTGCAGGAGGCCGCCACCGAGGAAAGCAGCGTGCATTATGGCGACTGCCGCCGGGGTGCCTTGCTCAGTGCTGTGGGCCTGGAGCGAGCGCGGTTGGTGGTGATCGCCGTCGACAACAGCGATGTCGCCCTGGTGGTGCTCAAGGAAGCGCGACGGATCAACCCACAGGTGCCGATCCTGGTGCGCACCCGTGATGACAGCCAGTTGGCTGAACTCAAGGCCGCGGGGGCCAGCGAAGTGGTGCCCGAGTTGCTTGAATCAAGCCTGATGCTCGCTTCCCACGCCCTGATCCTGCTGGGCCTGCCGGACCAACAGGTACAGGCGCGGGTGGATGAAGTGCGGCAGAACCACTATCGCTTGCTGCACGGGTTTTATCCGCCGCCACACACTGATGAACAAGCGCCGATCAATCCTGACTGACCGCACCGATCTTGTGGATCGACAGGTCCGCGCCGTAATACTCCTCTTCCTGACTCAAGCGCAGCCCTTGCACGCGCTTGATCACGCCGTACACCAGCAAGCCGCCACCAAACGCCACCGACACGCCCAGGCCGGTGCCGATCAACTGGCTGATCAAGCTGACGCCGCCAAGCCCGCCCAGGGCGGCCTGCCCGAAGATGCCGCAGGCGATGCCGCCCCACACGCCACACAAGCCGTGCAACGGCCACACGCCCAGCACGTCGTCGATCTTCCAGCGCGCCTGGGCAGCGATAAAGCACCACACAAACAAGCCACCTGCGACCACGCCGGTGACCAGCGCGCCCACCGGATGCATCAGGTCGGAACCTGCGCAGATCGCCACCAGCCCGGCCAGGGGGCCATTGTGCAGGAATCCTGGGTCGTTACGGCCAATCACCAGCGCGGCCACGGTACCGCCAACCATAGCCATCAACGAATTGACGGCCACCAGGCCGCTGACCCCGTTGAGGGTCTGCGCACTCATCACGTTAAAGCCGAACCATCCCACGATCAGGATCCACGACCCCAGCGCCAGGAACGGGATGCTCGACGGTGCAAACGCCACCAGGCGCCCTTCGCGATAACGTCCATTGCGCGGCCCCAGCAGCAACACCGCCGCCAGCGCCAGCCAGCCACCCATGGCGTGCACCACCACGGAACCGGCAAAATCGTGAAAACTGGCACCAAAGCTTGCAAGCAGCCAGGCTTGCAGACCGAAATTGCCGTTCCACACCATACCCTCGAAGAACGGGTAGATAAACGCCACGATCAGCGCAGTGGCGCACAACTGCGGGGCAAACTTCGCACGTTCGGCTATGCCACCGGAAATGATCGCTGGGATCGCGGCGGCGAAGGTCAGCAGGAAGAAAAACTTCACCAGGCCGTAGCCATGATCGGCGCTGATGACGGCTGCCGGTTGCATGAAGCTCACACCGTATGAGATCCAATAGCCTATAAAGAAATAGGCCAGGGTGGAGATGGCGAAATCGCTGAGGATTTTCGACAGGGCGTTGACCTGATTCTTCTGGCGCACCGTGCCGACCTCAAGGAAGGCAAAGCCGGCGTGCATGGCCAGAACCATGACCGCGCCAATCAGGATAAACAGGGTGTTGGAACTGTGGACGAGTGTATCCACCGCACTTTGCAGATTTTCCATGGAGGTTGGCAGGCCTGCATCAAGGCAAAAAGCACCAAATCGGTTCAAGCTGAGGGTTGGTGCACTAAATGGGTACCACCAGTTTCGTCCCTCTTGGGAGGGCACGAACCGCTTTAGCGCAGCGATCAACACAACTGACCGTTGCCGACAGGGTTTTTCCGCGGGTTTTAGTTATTTAGGGTAAGGTTTTTCAAGGCTTGCGCCCCGACCGCCCATATTCGGCGCGGGCCTCGGAGCCTGCGCACCAATGCAAAGCAAAAGCTGTACCACACAATTGCAGTGAACCTTCAGCGAACGCCGCGACTCGAAACCACACGTACAGATCAGCCACACACGGAGACAACCATGGCCGGTAAAACAGCAAAGACTGCTCAAGAGATACTGATGGCGGATTTTCAAACCCTGGTCAGTGATACCGAAAGGTTGCTGGACGACACCGCAGTACTGGCCGGCGATCAGGCCGACGAACTGCGCACCAAGATCCACGAGAGCCTGCTCAAGGCCCGCGAGACCTTGCAACTGACCGAAGACTCCCTGCGCGAGCGCGGTCAGGCGGCCATCACCGCCACCGAAGACTACGTGCAAGCCAACCCATGGCAGTCAGTCGGCATCGCTGCCGGCGTGGGCTTTTTGATCGGTCTGCTGGCTACAAGGCGCTAATCATGTCTATCGGCGAATCCAGCTCATCAACGAGCGCACACTCTTCGGCAAGCGGCTCCACCTCCCGGCGCTTGGGCGCCGCTGTGCTGGGCTTGCTGCACAGTCATGTCGAGTTGTTTGGCATCGAATTGCAGGAGCAAAAGGCCCGCACTGTCAGCCTGTTGTTGTTTGCCGGTCTGGCGTTGGTGTTCGCCCTGCTGTTGCTGGTAGGGTTGTCGACGCTGGTGATGATCCTGGTGTGGGATACCGGCTACCGCCTGACAGGGATCATCTGCCTTTGCGTGTTCTATAGCCTGGCCGCGGCCTTCTGCGGTGTGCGCCTGAAAGCGGCGGTGTTCGATGAATCCACGCCCTTCCACGCCACGCTCGAAGAGCTGGCCAACGACCGGGAGCGCCTGCTGCCATGAGCATGACCGAGATCCCGAAAAATACCTCCCGCCGGGAAATGCGCAAGACGCTGATCCGCCTGCGCATGGAAATGCACCGCCAGGAAATCCGCCATGAGTCCCAGCAACTGATGGCCCCTCTGCAGAAAATGCGCAACATGCGCCACAACTGGCAGGACAGCCTGGGCATCAAGCACGCGCCACTGTGGGGCGTGGCGGCGGTAACGCTGATGGGCTTTTTCACCGGCAAGGGCGCCAAGGGCGGCAGTATCAGCAGCGTGACACGTCTGGTGCGGCTGGGTGCAGGGTTGATCCCATTGATCAAATTGGCCATGCAAGGCTCACGCAAGGGTTAAACCTTTGCCAGCGGTTAGCTTGCCGATACCAGTGGCCCGGCCCTCCTCAACAGGTGCCGGGCCTTTTTTCGCCCGCACCGCCGACCTGTAGATTTTTGCTTGCTCCGCCACGCCGGAAACGGGAAGCTGGCGGATGTCATTCACCGAACGGAGAGTAGTTGCCTTGGATTGGCCCACCCTGCTGAACCGCGAACGCCTGGGAAAACCTCTGCACAGCCCTGAAGAACTGGGCCGCAGCCCCTTTCACAAAGACCACGACCGCATTATTTTCTCCGGCGCGTTCCGGCGCCTGGGCCGCAAGACCCAGGTGCATCCGGTATCGAGCAACGACCATATCCACACGCGCCTGACCCATTCGCTGGAAGTCAGTTGCGTCGGCCGCTCCCTGGGTATGCGCGTGGGTGAAACGTTGCGCGGCGCCCTGCCCGACTGGTGCGACCCGAGCGACCTGGGCATGGTGGTGCAATCGGCTTGCCTTGCCCACGACATCGGTAACCCGCCGTTCGGGCACTCTGGCGAGGATGCCATTCGCCACTGGTTCCAACAGGCCGCCGGGCGCGGCTGGTTGGACGACATGAGCAGCGCCGAACGCAATGACTTTCTCAACTTCGAAGGCAATGCCCAGGGCTTTCGTGTACTGACCCAACTTGAATACCATCAGTTCGACGGCGGCACGCGGCTGACCTACGCCACCTTGGGGACATACCTCAAGTACCCCTGGACCGCCCGCCACGCCGACTCGCTGGGCTACAAGAAGCACAAATTCGGCTGTTACCAGAGCGAGCTGCCGATTCTGGAGCAGATCGCCCATAAGCTCGGCCTGCCCCAGCTTGAAGAGCAACGCTGGGCCCGTCACCCGCTCGTATACCTGATGGAAGCGGCCGACGACATCTGCTATGCGCTGATCGACCTGGAAGACGGCTTGGAAATGGAGCTGCTGCAGTACGCCGAAGTCGAGTCGCTGTTGCTTGATCTGGTGGGCGATGACTTGCCGCAGACGTACCGCCAATTGGGCCCGCTTGACTCTCGGCGCCGCAAGCTGGCGATCTTGCGCGGCAAAGCGATTGAGCACCTGACCAATGCGGCGGCGCAGGCCTTTGTCGAACAGCAGGACGCCCTGCTCGCTGGCACGCTGCCGGGTGATCTGGTCGAGCATATGCACGGGCCGGCGAAGCGCTGTGTGCTGGATGCCAAGGACATGGCGCGCAAGAAGATCTTCCAGGATAAGCGCAAGACACTGCACGAAATCGGCGCCTACACCACCCTGGAAATCCTGCTGAACGCCTTCTGCGGCGCGGCCCTTGAACAACATGGCGGGCGCACGCCGTCATTCAAGAATCGGCGCATTCTGGACTTGCTGGGCAATAGCGCGCCGGATCCGGCCTGGCCGCTGCACGCCTCGTTCCTGCGGATGATCGACTTCATCGCCGGTATGACCGACAGCTACGCCACTGAAATGGCACGGGAGATGACCGGGCGTTCCAGCCCTCAATAACGATCCGATCAAGCCGCCCGTTCCCTGAAACGAATCGCCCTACGATGGGAACAGAGCGGCCTGATCGAATTCGTACAGGCGCCCGAAGAATAATCACGCACGCTCCTAACGGGCCAGCCGCGCAATTCCTACCGCCCCCATCGACGCTTGCATCACTGTGTGCACTTTTATGCCCAGACACTCTCTTCGTATTCTTTTGGTGGAGGATCACCCTTTTCAACTTCTGGCCACCCAGTGCTTGCTCAAAAGCTTCGGCTTCGAGCAACTGACACCCGTGGAAAATGCCGAGCAGGCCATACACACGATGAGTCGGTCCGAACACCCCTTCGACCTGATGCTGTGTGACCAATGCCTGCCTGACCTGCCAGGGCTTGAACTGATCGAAATCGCCAACCGCCAGCGCTTCATCACTGGCGCCATTCTGTTAAGCGGCTTACCCATGCAGGAATTGATCAACCTGAGCAGGCAAGCCTTGCAACGACGTCTTCCACTGCTTGGCTATTTATCCAAGCCCTTGAACAAAGATGAGTTGGAAAGGCTAATAGGTTAACTTTTAACTCTCTCATGTAGGAACTTAAACACCATTTTCAACGAAAAACACTATAAGGCCCGTCGTAAAATCCAAGGCCCCGTTTGTTGGCGTAACCACCTTCAAATTATTGATATACCCTGTAACGCCACCCTGACAACTTATAGGCTTTTGCCTTATTAAATGTAGGAACTTTCCTGTTTTGCATTTACTCCCTGTGCGCTTCATGCTGCACCCTCATCTTCTGAGCTAATGTGCCCGCTTTATTTGCACCAGCATGGAATGTAATTATGAACTCAGTTTTTATTATCGATGACCACCCGGTAATCCGGCTTGCCATTCGAATGTTACTGGAGCATGAGGGTTACAAGGTCGTCGGCGAAACAGACAATGGGTGCGATGCGATACAGATGGTCCGCGAATGCCTTCCAGACCTGGTGATTCTCGACATCAGCATCCCGAAACTCGACGGCCTTGAGGTGCTCTGCCGATTCAACGCCATGAACACCTCGATGAAAACCCTCGTGCTCACGGCGCAATGCCCTACGCTGTTCGCCACGCGATGCATGCGCTCGGGTGCCGAGGGCTATGTGTGCAAGGAAGGGGACTTGAGCGAGTTGCTGAGCGCCATCCGTGCGGTCCTGTCCGGTTACAACTACTTCCCCAGCCAGGCGTTGAACGGCCCCGGAACGGAAGGCCTGGATGTACAAGAACTGGAACTGTTCAAGACAGTCAATGACCGGGAGCTGATGGTCTTGCAACTTTTTGCACAAGGCCGCACTAACAAGGAAATAGCCAAAGGCATGTTTTTGAGCAACAAGACTGTCAGTACTTATAAAAAGAGGTTAATGCAAAAACTCAAAGCCAAATCCTTGGTAGAACTCATCGAGATGGCAAAACGAAACGCGCTAGTGTGAGAAAGCGGATGCCCAGGCGTATAAAGGACTATCTGATTATATTGAGTGCCGGTCTGTACTTCAGCACTGCCGTGCTCGCAGAGCACCAAACAAACCCGGAACGCTTCACCTTATTGAGTCGTGCGGGAGCCGTTCAACTCGGCACTCATTTTGATAAGGCTCAGCACCAGTGGCTACAAAACAAACGCGAACTGGTGCTGGGCACCTCCGCGCCCGATTACCCGCCATTCGACCTGACGTCCAGCGGCTATGATTATGAAGGGCTGACCGCCGATTACGCGGGGTTGTTGGCCAAAGCACTCTCCTTGCCGGTCAACGTAATGCGCTACCCGTCCCGGGATGCAGCCATTCGAGCCTTGGAAACCGGGGAAATCGACTTGTTGGGCTCATCCAACGGTTTTGAGGCTGCGACACCGAACCTTATCCTCTCTGAACCCTACGCCGTGGACCAACCGGTACTGGTCACCCGCGAGGGAGAAACCCGTAGCCTCAACGAGGGCCTGGACGGGCTGCGCTTGAGCCTTGTCTACCATTACCTGCCGCTCAATGAGGTAGAAAAGCTGTACCCCAAGGCCATCATCCGCGCCTATCCGTCTTATCAGAACGCCTTGAATGCGGTGGCCTTCGACCAGGCGGATGTGTTTCTGGGTGACACCATTTCCACCCACTACATGATCAACAAGGGTTATCTCAAAAACATCCGCATGGCCAATTTCGGCAAGCATGAGGCTTATGGTTTCAGCTTCGCCATGCGTGAAGATAACCGCGTGCTGCTGAGCATTGTCGACGCGGTCCTGGCTGCGGTCCCCATCACCGAACGAGACAGCATCGCCAAACGCTGGAGCGCCGGCAGCGATATCCTGCTCACCGACAAGAAATTGCAACTGACCCAACGCGAAGAGCGCTGGCTTAAAGAGCATCCGGTGGTCAAGGTGATCGTCAATGAAACCTTCGCGCCTCTCACGTTCTTCGATGCGGACGGCAACTTTCGCGGCATTACCGCCGATCTCCTGGAGCTGATTCGCCTGCGCACCGGCCTACGCTTTTCGATCGTACGCGGGCGTGATGTCAACGCGATGATCGATCAGGTCACCAGCCAGAAGGTCGATATGATCGGGGCCATTGTGCCGAGCAACACAAGGGACTCGCAGCTCAATTTCAGCCGACCCTACCTGGAAAACTCCTACGTATTGTTGACACGCAAGGAGCCAGGGCCACCCGCGAACATCGCACAAATGGCAGGAAAGCGCCTGGCGATAACCCAGGGCAACCCCTTGATCGAGACCTTGACCAACGATTTTCCCCAGGTTCACCTGGTCGAAACCAGTGATACTTTCAGGGCATCGGAGTTACTCGCACAAGGCCAAGTGGATGGCGCGGTGAGCACACTGGTGATCGCCAACTACCTGCTGTCTGCCAAGGCTTTTCAGGACAAGCTGCAGATCAGCGCCAGCATTGGCACTACGCCGGCAACTTATACCCTGGCGACATCGCGCCACGCCACGGAGCTGAGCTCAATCCTCGACAAGGCGCTGCTCAGCATCGCCCCGGATGAAATGGGCGTGATCAACAGTCGTTGGCGGGGTTACACCGCCGCGTCCGACAGCTACTGGCGCAACTACCATCAATTGATATCTCGAATCATCATCGGCACCGGGCTGTTGCTACTGATTTCCCTGACCTGGAACGCCTACATGCGGCGCCAGATAAAACACCGCAAAATGGCCGAACGGGCCCTGAACGACCAATTCGAATTCATGCGTGCGCTGGTCAATGAAACCCCCCATCCGATCTACGTGCGTGACCGCAACGGCCTGCTGCAAACCTGCAACGACAGCTACCTGCAGGTATTCGACGTCAAACGCGAAGACGTGATCGGCAAAAGCGTCACCCAGATGAGCATGGCCCTGGAGTCGGAGGCGGCGCAATACCATGCCGACTATCTGCGCGTAGTGGCCGAGGGCATTCCGCTGATCCTGGATCGCACATTGCATATCCACGAGCGCAAACTGACGATCTATCACTGGATCCTGCCGTACCGCGACTCCACAGGCGAAGTCCAGGGCATCATCGGCGGCTGGATCGACATCAGCGACCGACGCGAGTTGTTTGATGAGCTACGCGCCGCCAAAGAGCGGGCCGATGAGGCCAATCGCGCCAAGAGCACGTTCCTTGCCACCATGAGCCACGAGATCCGTACGCCCATGAACGCCGTGATCGGAATGCTCGAACTGACGCTCAAGCGCGCCGATCAAGGGCATCTCGACCGCCCGGCCATCGAAGTGGCGTACAACTCGGCCAAGGATCTGCTGGAGTTGATCGGTGACATCCTGGACATCGCACGTATCGAGTCCGGCCGTCTCAGCCTGGCGCCGGAGCGCGTCAACCTGCGCGAGGTGATTGAGTCGGTGGTGCGTGTCTTCGACGGTCTCGCACGCCAGAAAACCCTCAGCCTGCTGCTGGAATTCAAGCCCGACCTGAACGATATCGAAGTGCTGATAGATCCTCTGCGCTTCAAGCAAGTACTGTCGAACCTGGTGAGCAACGCGATCAAGTTCACCGAGCAAGGTCAGGTGAAGATCAAGGTGGAAGTACAGCCGACCCAGGCACCGGAGCAGATCGAGCTGAAGCTGGTGGTGGAAGACACCGGCATCGGCATCAGCAGGGAGGATCAACTGCGTCTGTTCGAACCCTTTGCCCAAGCGGACAATTCCGGTCAACTGGCCAGGAGCGGCGCGGGGCTGGGGCTGGTGATCTGCCGCAGCCTGTGCGCCATGATGGGCGGCCAGTTGAGCCTGAGCAGCGTGCCCATGGTAGGTACCCAGGTGCACGTCAACCTGAGCGTACCCCGCCTGCAAACGATCACGGTGGTGGGTGAGCAACAGCCTGAAGCGCCGGCCGCCACTCGGGTGCTGAATGTACTGGTGGTAGACGACCACCCGGCGAACCGCCTGCTGATGTGCCAGCAACTGGGCTACCTGGGTCATCAATTCACTGCCGCCGAGCACGGTGCTGCAGGGTTCCAGGCCTGGCGCAAGGAGCATTTCGACCTGGTGATCGCCGATTGCAACATGCCCATCATGAATGGCTATGAGCTGAGCCGTTCAATCCGTGAGTATGAGCAACGCGAACAATTGGTACCTTGCGTGGTGCTGGGCTTTACCGCCAATGCCCAGCCAGAGGAAAGACAACGTTGCGTGCAGGCCGGCATGGATGACTGCCTGTTCAAGCCCATCAGCCTGACCGTACTGGAACGACAACTGGCGCAAATCGCCCCCAAACCTGCGAACCAGCGCCTGAACCTCGAGTGCCTGCAAGCGTTGACCGGCGGCGACCCGCAATTGAGTCGACGCCTGCTGGAGGAGCTGCTGAGCAGCAGCCGTGACGACCGTCAGGCGCTTGTCACGCTGTTGAACCGGCAGGCCCAACCCCCTGAGATCATTGAGCAAGCCCACAAAATCAAGGGCGCAGCCCGTATCGTTCAGGCCCATTCATTGGCTGGGCAATGCGAAGCGCTGGAGCAAACCTGCGCTCGCAATGAAGAGTGGGCAACCATTGAAACCGGCATCAAGGCGCTGGAGCATCTCATGCTGGAACTGGAGAGGATGCTGCAGGTTCAACTGGCCGAGCTGCAAGGCCAATAAACGCCCGGGCCCGCAACGGCAGGAGCGAGTCACTCGCTCCTGCACTCCTCTGCCTTGGCTTGCAGGTTCAGCAGTCGGTCAGCCGCAGGAAAATCGCCGCCAGCCGTTCAATCCCTGCCTGGTCCTGAGGTGTAAAACGGGCCAGTGAGGGACTGTCGAGGTCAAGCACGCCAATCAGCTGACCGTCTTTGACCAATGGCACCACCAACTCACTGTTCGAGGCACTGTCACAAGCGATATGGCCTGGGAACGCATGCACATCCTCCACCCGCTGGGTTTGTCGTGAAGCCGCAGCAGCGCCACATACGCCACGGCCGAAAGGGATACGTACGCAGGCTATCTGACCCTGGAACGGCCCAAGCACCAGTTCTTCATTGCGATTAAGGTACAAGCCTGCCCAGTTCAGGTCATCGAGCTGGTTGAACAGAAACGCAGAAAACTGTGCACTGTTGGCAATAAAGTCACGCTCATCCGCCAGCAATGACTCCAGTTGTGCACACAGCATGGCGTAGCCATCGAGACCGCTGCCGGCTTGTTGTAAATCGATCATGGTTGACGTTCCAGCAATTTAAGACCTACCCAGTAACGGGCAAACTGATAGGCACAACGACCATTGCGGTTGCCGCGCCCTGTGGCCCAGCACACCGCGAGTACATCAAGCTGCTCATCGCGCTGCCACTGCAAGCCGGCCTTGCCGGCCAACTCGCCGATCCAGTGTTCCACCACATCCAGGAAATGCTCCTGGGAAAACGGATAGAACGACAGCCACAAGCCAAAACGGTCCGACAAGGCAATCTTGTCCTCTACCGCCTCGCTCGGGTGCAACTCGCCATCCACACGTTTCCAGTTGTCGTTGTCGCTCTGGTTCTCCGGCACCAGATGACGGCGGTTGGACGTGGCATACAACAGCACGTTTTCCGGCGCCTGCTCCAGGGAACCGTCCAGCACGCTTTTGAGCACGCGATAATCGCCTTCGCCGGCTTCGAACGAAAGGTCATCGCAAAACAAAATGAAGCGCTGCGGCAGTTTTATCAACTGTTCGACCACGCGCGGCAGGTCGGCCAGGTGGTCGCGTTCGATTTCGATCAAGCGCAGACCCGCCGTGGCGTGCTGAGCCAGCAAGGCACGCACCATGGAAGACTTGCCGGTGCCGCGAGAACCCCACAGCAGCGCGTGGTTGGCGGGCAGGCCATCGAGGAACTGCTGGGTATTACGCGCCAGTTGTTCACATTGCTTGTCGACGCCAATCAGGTCCGACAAGCGCATATCCAGGCTCACTTCCAGCGGCAACAGGAAGCCACTGCGACCTTCGCGCTGCCAACGAGCGGCCAGGCATTGGCGCCAGTCGATGGCTTGGCGCGGGGCCGGCAATAAGGGTTCCAGGCGAGCAAGTACGGCGTCGGCCCGCTCAAGGAAGGCATTCAATCGAGAATCCATGATTATTCCTCTGGCAAGTTCTTGTAAAAGATGGCGTATTGACAACCCTGCGGCAGACCGCATGAGGCTGCGTCAAAAAACGATTCGTGCCCGGCAAGCTGAAGCTTGGGGATGTTCAGCTATGCTTGCCGGGCGAAAGGAAACGTGAAGTGGTTCAACACTCGATGGATATCAAGTTCGCCCACCGCTTGTCTTATAAACAAGCCAGATTGACTGTGCTGGTCGGTTTCGTGTTGGGAACCTTGCTCAGCCTGATCCAAATCGGCATTGATTATGCCAGTGAAGACGCATCCATCAACCGTGAAATACGCTCACTGATTGAAATCAGCCATAACCCCGCGTCGCGTATCGCCTACAACATCGATGCCGAACTCGCCCAGGAGCTGACCCTGGGCCTGCTGCACTCCCCTGCAATTACCCGTGCGCAGCTGATCGACAACAATGGCGCGGTGCTGGCCGACGTCAACCGCCCGCGCAAGGAAAGCAACTATCGCCCGGTCAGCGATTTTCTGTTTGGCGCCAATCGTCAGTTCGAGGACCGACTGTTTCTCAACCATATGCCCAACGAATCCCTCGGTGTATTGCGCCTCGACGTCGATACCTATGCCTTTGGCAGCCGTTTCCTGCATCGCGCCGAGATCACCTTGCTCAACGGATTTACCCGCAGCCTGCTGCTGACCGGGATCTTGCTGGGCTTATTCTACGTAATGCTCACTCAACCACTGGTACGTATTATCCGAGAGTTGAGTACCCGCAAACAGGCACGCCTGGATTGCCCGCCGGGGCATGAGCACGACGAAATCGGCGTATTGGTCGACGTCGCCAACCAGCAATTTGAAAACATGGAAACCGAGATCCATCAGCGGCGTCACGCCGAGGACCGCCTCACCGAATACCTGGGCCAATTGGAAAATATCGTTTCGGCGCGCACCCTTGAACTCAAGGCCAGCAACCAACGCTTGAGCCAATCCAATGATGAACTGGAAGCAGCCAGGATGACCGCGCTGGGTATGGCACAGGCACGGGCCGCGTTCCTCGCCAATATGAGCCATGAAATCCGTACGCCGCTCAATGGCCTGCTGGGGATGATTGCACTGTCGCTCGACAGCTCACTGAATGCCGAGCAGCGCCAGCAACTGTCGATCGCCCATGACTCGGGCAAAGTGCTGGTCGAATTGCTCAACGATATTCTCGATCTGTCCAAGTTCGATGCCGGCCAACTGGAACTGGAACATATCCCCTTCGACTTGGGCTCACTGGTGGAAGACACTGCCAACCTGCTGTCGCAGAATGCGGCGCCGAGTGTCGAGCTGACGTGCCTGATTGATCCACAGTTTCCCGCCCAGGTCATCGGCGACCCGACCCGGGTGCGGCAAATCGTCAGTAATCTGCTTTCCAATGCCTTGAAGTTCACCCGCTTCGGCCGGGTCGATGTGCGCCTGCGTGCCCTGGAAGGCAGGGTCAATATTGAAGTCTGTGATACCGGCATCGGTATCGCCCAGGAAGCCCAGGTAAAAATCTTCCAACCCTTCACCCAGGCCGGAGCGGGCATCACCCGTCAATTTGGCGGTACGGGTTTGGGGCTGGCCTTGACGCACAATCTGTGTGAAGCCATGCAAGGCCGCTTGAGTATCAGCTCGGAGGTGGGCTTTGGCAGCCAGTTCTGCGCCGACCTCCCGCTACCCACTCATCTGCCTGCCACGCGCTATACACCACTCACAGGTGATGTAATCGCCATCACCCATGCCGGTGGCGGGTTGACAGAGCTGCTCACCACCCTGCTGCCCTCTTGGGGGCTGACACCAAGGTGCTATTCCCAAGACGATGATTTGAGCGCACTGGCCCCTGACCTGTTGATTACCGACTGCCCTGAATGCTTGTTCCGCTTGCGCCCGGCAATCAGCGCGCCGATTCTGCTGGTCACCGCCTATGGCAACTTCATGCCCAGTGAAGAAGTCGCGGCGCTGGCACCGCTGCAGCAACAAGCACGTCCATTGAGCCGTAACGCGCTGTACCAGATCCTGCAACGCAACCTGCGCAGCAACACGCAACCGATCCTCGACCCGATCCAGATGGAAGCCGCGCCGCTGGCTCACCGCGCGCGCATCCTGTTGGTGGAGGACAACGCGGTCAATCAACTGGTGGCCAAGGGGATGCTCAGCAAGCTGGGGTGTGAGGTGATTGTGGCTGCCCATGGTGGGGAAGCGCTCAAGCTGCTTGAGGACCAGCGCTTCGATATGGTGCTGATGGACTGCAACATGCCGGTGATGGATGGCTACGAGGCCAGCCGGCAAATTCGCCGCAGCGGGCGCTGGCCAGACCTGCCCATTGTCGCCTTGACCGCAAATGCCCTGTCCGAAGAACGCGAGCGTTGCCGGGCGGCGGGCATGAACGATTACCTGGCCAAGCCGTTTCGCCGCGAAGAACTCCATGCGTTGCTGGAGTTGTGGGTACCGACGACGACAAGCCTCTGAGGCTGCGCCCACACTATCGTGGTCATTTGAGCAAGGCTTCGATCTCCTGGCTCAGGTCCTGGGGCTTGGTCGTTGGCGCAAAACGCTTGACCTGCTTGCCGTCGGGGCCGATGAGGAACTTGGTGAAGTTCCACTTGATATTCTTGGAGCCCAGCAGCCCCGGGGCCTGCTTTTTTAACTGTACGAACAACGGGTGGGCATCGCTGCCATTGACGTCGACCTTCTTGAACAGCGGAAAACTGACGCCGAAGTTCAGCTCGCAGAACTCGGCTATCGCGCCTTCGTTACCCGGTTCCTGCTTGCCGAACTGGTTGCAGGGAAACCCCAGCACCACCAGCCCCTGGTCCTTGTAGCGCTGCCAAAGTTGCTCCAGGCCCTTGTACTGGGGGGTGAAGCCACATTTGCTGGCGGTGTTGACCACCAAAATGGCCTTGCCGGCGAAATCGGCCAGGGTCTTTTGCTCACCCTTGATGGTGGTGCAAGGGATGCTCAGCAGGGAGTCGCTCATGGCAATGCCTCAATTCAGGGGAAGAAGTGATACGCGTACGCTTGACCGACCGGCATTCGGGCCTGTTTATCGCTTCAAGCCGAGCGCGGCACCAGGTCCAGGCACACCGAGTTGATGCAGTAGCGCAGGCCCGTCGGCGGCGGGCCGTCCGGGAACACATGCCCCAGGTGTGCGTCGCACTTGGCGCAGGTGACTTCGGTACGAATCATGCCGTGGCTGACGTCACGAATTTCGATCATCGCGCTGTCGGCAATCGGCGCGTAGAAGCTCGGCCAGCCGCAGCCGGAATCAAACTTGGTGGTCGAATCGAACAGCGGCTCATTACAGCAGATGCAGTGATACACGCCGTCGGTCCTGGTGCCGTTGTACTTGCCGCTGAAAGGCCGCTCGGTGCCCTTGAGGCGGCACACGTTGTACTGCTCAGGGTCGAGCATGGCCTTCCACTCATCAACGGTTTTCTGCAACTTTTCCATCGGTACACCTCGGCAACTGAAAAACCCTGATCTGTGTCTTTTCCATGGATCAGGCGGCACGTATGATTGCGCCTCTTCAAAACGCCAGTCTGGCACCCGCGCCATCGGCATTCAAACGTATTTATGGGGGCGAACCGCGCAGGATTCACCCTACGGTAGTGCCTACGCCGTCTGAATCGTTCATTTTCAGGATCACATCGCCATGCAGGTCAGCAAATCGAACAAGCTCGCCAACGTCTGCTACGACATTCGCGGCCCAGTGCTCAAGCACGCCAAGCGCCTGGAAGAGGAAGGCCATCGCATCCTCAAGTTGAACATTGGCAACCCGGCGCCGTTTGGTTTCGAAGCGCCGGACGAAATCCTCCAGGACGTGATCCGCAACCTGCCGACCGCCCAAGGCTACAGCGACTCCAAGGGCCTGTTCAGTGCACGCAAGGCGGTAATGCAGTACTACCAGCAGAAGCAGGTCGAAGGTGTCGGCATCGAGGACATCTACCTGGGCAACGGCGTGTCCGAGCTGATCGTGATGTCGATGCAGGCGCTGCTCAACAATGGCGATGAAGTGCTGGTGCCGGCACCGGACTATCCGCTCTGGACCGCTGCCGTGACCCTGGCTGGCGGCCATCCGGTGCATTACCTGTGTGATGAAGGTGCCGACTGGTTTCCGGACCTGGCCGACATCAAGGCCAAGATCACCCCCAACACCAAGGCCCTGGTGATCATCAATCCGAACAACCCTACCGGCGCCGTGTACTCCAAGGAAGTGCTGCTGGGCATGCTTGAACTGGCACGCCAGCACAACCTGGTAGTGTTCTCCGACGAGATCTACGACAAGATCCTCTACGATGACGCCGTTCACATATGCACCGCCTCCCTGGCTCCGGACCTGCTGTGCCTGACCTTCAACGGCCTGTCCAAGTCGTATCGCGTGGCGGGCTTCCGCTCCGGATGGATCGCCATTTCCGGCCCCAAGCATAATGCCCAGAGCTACATCGAAGGCATCGACATGCTGGCCAACATGCGCCTGTGTGCCAACGTGCCGAGCCAGCACGCCATCCAGACCGCCCTCGGCGGCTACCAGAGCATCAATGACCTGATCTTGCCCCAGGGTCGCCTGCTGGAGCAGCGCAACCGCACCTGGGAGTTGCTCAACGCGATCCCCGGTGTGAGCTGTGTGAAGCCTATGGGCGCGTTGTATGCGTTCCCGCGGATCGACCCGAAAGTCTGCCCGATTCTCAACGACGAGAAGTTCGTGCTCGACCTGCTACTGTCGGAAAAGCTGCTGGTGGTCCAGGGCACTGCGTTCAACTGGCCATGGCCGGATCACTTCCGCGTGGTGACTTTGCCACGTGTGGATGACCTGGAAATGGCCATCGGTCGCATCGGCAACTTCCTGAAGTCCTATCGCCAGTAAGGACATTGACGCTGTACGACTCACATTGGGTCGTACAGCGATTATCTGGCAACACTTCTTTCTCGCTTACGTGCGGTGGTAGTTCACTCAGCCCCTGCCCGAGGCGTGCCCCCTATAATCACGGGGCGGCAAGGCAAACTCACGCCGGTCATGGCCGACAATACAGGTCGGAAAATCCCTTCAGGGCCTTACGTTCACGCTGTAGGACACAGTTTGAAATAGTCGCTCGGTTGAATCACCCCATGCGGCACCTTATATACCCCGCAGTACGCGACATATTAAGCATGAGGAGAACCCTACAACCATGATGCGCATCCTGCTGTTCTTGGCCACTAACCTGGCGGTCGTGCTGATTGCCAGCATCACCCTGAGCCTGTTCGGCTTCAACGGGTTCATGGCGGCCAACGGGGTTGACCTGAACCTCAATCAGCTGTTGGTTTTCTGTGCGGTCTTTGGTTTTGCCGGCTCGCTGTTTTCGCTGTTCATCTCCAAGTGGATGGCGAAGATGAGTACCAGCACCCAGGTCATCACTCAACCTCGCACTCGCCATGAACAATGGCTGATGCAAACCGTGGAGCAGCTATCTCAAGAAGCAGGCATCAAAATGCCCGAAGTGGGGATTTTCCCTGCCTATGAGGCCAACGCCTTCGCCACCGGCTGGAACAAGAACGACGCGCTGGTGGCCGTAAGCCAGGGCCTGCTGGAGCGTTTTTCGCCCGATGAAGTCAAGGCGGTGCTGGCCCACGAGATCGGTCACGTGGCCAACGGCGACATGGTCACCCTCGCGCTGGTACAGGGCGTAGTGAACACCTTCGTGATGTTCTTTGCGCGGATCATCGGCAACTTTGTCGACAAGGTCATCTTCAAGAACGAAGAAGGTCGCGGCATTGCCTACTTCGTGGCGACCATCTTCGCCGAGTTGGTGCTGGGCTTCCTGGCCAGCGCGATCACCATGTGGTTCTCGCGCAAACGCGAGTTCCGCGCAGATGAAGCCGGCGCACGCCTGGCGGGCACCAGCGCAATGATCGGCGCGCTGCAACGCTTGCGCTCCGAACAGGGCCTGCCAGTGCATATGCCGGACAGCCTGACGGCCTTTGGCATCAACGGTGGCATCAAACAGGGCATGGCTCGCCTGTTCATGAGCCACCCGCCGCTGGAAGAGCGGATCGACGCACTGCGTCGTCGGGGCTGATAACCCAGGCAAGACAAAAAAGGGGCGATTGAATCGCCCCTTTTTCGTGGGCGTGATTTACCGCCTGGTCAGCCGATAAACACGCTCATCAAGCCGAGTAACGCCGTCCGCCTTGAATTTGCTGCTTTCACTCAAAATGTCCCGCTCTTGCAGCGTAACCACATTCCAGTGCGGGCCCAGCAGCGACTGCACTTCCTCATCCGGGACAGCGAAAGGCGGGCCAGCCCTTTGTACCTGGTCGTAGTCGACAGTGATCAACAACCCCTCACAGACGGGGGCCAGCAGGGTATCGAGATGCTCGGTGTATCGCGAGCGCATTGGCTGCGGCAAGGCGATCAGTGCCGCGCGGTCATACAGCGCCGTGCAATCAGCCAAGGCACTTGCGTCAAGGGCGAAGAAGTCACCGCACCACACCTCGACCAGGCCCGCCTGATACACCTTGAACACGCCTCTATGATCGATCTGCGGCGTAAGCCCCTGCTCGCTGAAGAACGCCTCAACGGCTTGATCAGACACCTCCACACCCATCACGCGATGCCCGCGATCCGCCAACCACTTCATGTCCAGGCTCTTGCCACACAAAGGCACGAAAACCCTGGCACCATCAGCCAGGGCCAACGCTGACCAATGCCGCTGCAAGTAAGGATTAACGTCGGACTGATGAAAACCGATCTGATTGGTTGCCCAGCGTTCCTGCCAAATTTTTGCGTCCATGCATCACCTTGAAAAAATCGATCAAAAGACACTAAATCTTATATTAGATCTCGATTAATGATCTGAATGAAGATAGCCCCATATTAATCTTCAGGGCCCCTCTTATGTTCCCCAGCCTGTTTATCTCCCATGGCTCTCCGATGCTGGCCCTGCAACCCGGTGCCAGCGGCCCGGCGCTGCAGGCCCTGGCAGCCGCGTTGCCACGGCCCAAGGCGATTGTGGTGGTATCGGCGCATTGGGAAAGCCACGAGTTACTGGTGAGTGGCAGCGCCGCGCCCGAAACCTGGCACGACTTCGGCGGCTTCCCTCGCGAACTGTTTGCGGTGCAATACCCTGCGCCGGGTGATCCACAGCTGGCAAATGAAATTGTCGAGTTATTGCAGGCTGACGGCCTGACTGCACGCGTCGACAACCAACAGCCCTTCGACCATGGCACCTGGGTGCCCCTGTCGCTGATGTACCCGGCGGCGGATATTCCGGTGGTGCAAGTCTCCCTGCCAAGCCGCATGGGCCCGGCTTTTCAAACCCGGGTTGGACACGCCCTCTGCAGCCTGCGCGATCAAGGTGTGCTACTGATCGGCTCCGGCAGCATCACCCATAATCTCAGTGAGCTGGACTGGCGGGCCGGGCCGGAAACCATCACGCCATGGGCGCTAGCCTTTCGCGACTGGGTGGTCGAAAAACTCGCTGCCGGTGACGAAACAGCCTTGCATGACTATCGCCTCCTGGCGCCCCATGCAGTGCGCAGCCACCCCAGCGACGAGCATTTGTTGCCGCTGTACTTTGCGCGGGGTGCCGGAGGTGATTTCAGCGTGGCGCATCAGGGCTTCACCCTCGGCGCCTTGGGCATGGACATCTACCGCTTTGGCTAACGCAGATGCACAGCCTGAAATCCCAGGCAAAAAAAATCCCCGAACCAGTCGGGGATTTTTTATGTGCGATCAATCAGCCCAGAGGCGGATCAATCTTCGCGGTAGCGACGCAGTTTGAGCTGCTTACCGGCAACGCGAGTGTCTTTGAGCTTGGCCAGCAGTTTTTCCAGGCCATCTTCCGGCAGCTCCACCAGGGAGAAGCTGTCACGTACCTGGATGCGACCGATGGCTTCACGCGCCAGACCACCCTCGTTGAGGATAGCGCCCAGCAGGTTCTTGGCAGCGATACCGTCACGCGCACCCAGCGCGGTACGGCAACGAGCACGACCTTCAGCCAATGGAACCGGAGCACGACGCTCACGATCACCACGCTCTGGACGGTCGCCGGAACGCTCTGGACGATCACCGCGCGGGGCGTTGTTCGGGACCAGTGGGCGCTCTTTCTCGATGGCAGCCAGGGTCAGGGCTTGACCATTGGTTGCTTTGCGCAGCAGGGCTGCAGCCAGGGCACGCGGGGTGCAACCGATATCTGCGGTCAGGCGGTCCAGCAGGTCGCCGTGGGTCGATTCAGCATCAGCCACCAATGGCGCCAGGCTGTTGGTCAATTTCTTGATGCGTGCATCAAGAACGGCCTGGGCATCCGGCAGGCGTACTTCGGCAACTTTCTGACCGGTGACACGCTCGATCACTTGCAGCATGCGGCGCTCGCGCGGAGTCACCAGCAGCAGTGCACGACCTTCGCGACCCGCACGGCCGGTACGGCCGATACGGTGAACGTAGGACTCTGGATCGTACGGCATGTCAACGTTGAACACGTGGGTGATACGTGGAACGTCGAGGCCACGAGCAGCAACGTCGGTCGCCACAACGATGTCCAGACGGCCATCCTTGAGGGAGTCGATCACGCGCTCACGTTGGTTCTGGGCGATGTCACCGTTCAGCGCAGCGGCTTTGTAGCCTTTGGCTTCCAGGGCACTGGCCAGGTCCAGGGTCGCTTGCTTGGTGCGCACGAACATGATCAGGGCGTCGAAGTCTTCGACTTCCAGCAGGCTCAATACAGCCGAGGTCTTCTGGTCAGCGTGAACCAACAGGTGAGCCTGTTCGATCGCGGTAACGGTCTGGGTCTTGGTCTGGATCTTCACGTGTTGCGGATCGCGCAGGTGGCGTTCGGCAATGGCACGGATCGACTGCGGCAGGGTGGCCGAGAACAATACGGTCTGACGGGTCGGTGGCAGCGCCTTGAAGATGACTTCCAGGTCATCCATGAAGCCCAGCTTCAACATTTCGTCAGCTTCGTCCAGAACCAGGTGGTTCACGGTCGACAGGACTTTTTCGTCACGACGCAGGTGGTCGCACAGACGGCCCGGGGTGGCGACAACGATCTGTGCGCCGTTACGGATAGCCTTGAGTTGTGGGCCCATCGGCGCGCCGCCGTAAACGGCCACAACGGTTACGCCTGGCATTTGCTTGGCGTAGGTTTCAAAAGCGGTTGCTACTTGCAGCGCCAACTCTCGGGTTGGCGCCAGGATCAGGGCTTGCGGCTCGCGCTTGGCAGGATCGATACAATGCAAAATAGGCAGGGCGAACGCGGCGGTTTTACCGGTACCGGTTTGCGCCTGGCCAATCATGTCCTGGCCGGCCATGATGATCGGGATCGATTGCTGCTGAATAGCCGAAGGTTCTTCGTAGCCAGTCGCGATGACAGCGGCGAGAATGTTCGGGTTAAGATTAAAAGCGGCGAAGCCGCCGGTTTCCTGGGTCATGGGTCTGCCTCTAAGTGCATCCGCAAAGACCCATGCTCCAAAGCTGCGCATGCCGTGTTGAGACTCAAGAGTCGCCCTGGCTGCTTTGTCGGCGGGGATTTGCGAAAACGAATGAATGAAAAAGATTCGTCAAGGGAGAGTCCGCTGTGCGGACGTGCAGCCGAAGCTGACTTCGGGGAATTGCGCTACCTAAACGCGGCCCGGTTAAAGGCCGGCGCGCACTATACCGGAAATAGCTGAAAAAGGGAGCTTTTTTTATCGCAGCGCACTGATAAACCGCGCTGCGTCGCGGGCTTTGCAGATCTGTGCGCCAGGGTCTATTTTTCAAAGGCCCGGCCCTGCTGGTCATCAAGCTTAAACGGTTCACCCACCCACTCAGGCCCTTCGGTCTGAAACCCTACCCGCGCCCGAGGGCACACCCGATGAAACAAGCCAGCAGTAGCCGCGTCAGCCGTGCACTTGAGGGCCATGTTCTATTGCTGGGCCTGGACCGCGTGGCCAAGCGCAATGCCTTCGACCTGGATTTACTCAATGAGCTGAGCCTGGCCTATGGCGAATTTGATCGAAACGATGACGCCCGGGTGGCCGTGGTATTTGCCCACGGCGATCACTTCACGGCGGGGCTGGACCTGGCCAATGTCAGCGGCGTGATGGCGGGCGGCTGGCAACCGCCGCTCGGCGGATGCGATCCCTGGGGCGTATTCGCAGGGCCCAGGGTCAGCAAACCGGTGATCGTCGCGGCCCAGGGCTACTGCCTGACCATTGGTATCGAGTTGATGCTGGCGGCGGATATCAACCTCTGCGCCAGCAATACACGCTTTGCACAGATGGAAGTGCAACGTGGGATCTTTCCGTTTGGCGGCGCAACAATGCGCTTGCACCAGATCGCGGGCTGGGGCAATGCGATGCGCTGGCTGCTTACCGGAGACGAGTTCGACGCCCATGAAGCCCTGCGCCTGGGCCTGGTACAGGAAGTAATGGCCAGTGAAGACCTGTTGCCCCGCGCCATCGAACTGGCCAACCGCATTGCTCGTCAGGCGCCGCTTGGCGTGCAGGCGACGCTGATGTCGGCGCGTCTGGCGCGTATGGAAGGCGAAGCTGTCGCCGCCGCCGCCCTGCCGCCCATGGTGGATAAATTGCTCAACAGCGAGGATGCCAAGGAAGGCGTGCGGGCGATGATCGAGAAGCGGCCGGGGGTGTTCAAGGGGATTTGAGTTGGTAATACCGACGCCATCGGGGGCAAGCTCCCGATGGCGACGGAGCACACAACTAGGTTGCCGGCCGAATAGCCTTGATCAACGGCTGCAACGAGTACCCCAATCTCGGCGCCAAGGCTTCGGCGCGGGCTGACAGGGCATCGAGGTCCAGTTCCTGATCCAGCTCGGAAGGCACCAGCAGAATCACATTGCCCTCCTTCACCGGCAGCTCCCAGTAGTGTCGGTGATACAACCCACGCAGCAATGCCGCGCCCAGCGGTTTACCATCATCGGTGGCCCACTGATTGATCACCAGCCAGCCGCCGGGGTTGAGTTTCTTCTGGCAGCTTTCCAGAAAGGTCCAGGCCAGATGCCCCACACCGGGGCCGACATCGGTGTAGAGGTCGACGAAGATCAGGTCGGCCGATTCAGCGGTATCGAGCAATTGCAGGGCGTCCCCCACGCGAATGTACAAGCGCGGGTCGTCATCGAGCCCCAGGTATTCGATGGCCAGGCGCGGTACATCAGGGCGCAGTTCAATGGCCTCGACGTCTTCCAGCGGCAGAAACCTGAGGCATGCCTGGGTCAACGTGCCCGCCCCTAAACCGAGGAACAACGCGCTCTCCGGCTGCTCATGGCACAGCGCACCGATCAACATGGCGCGGGTGTAGTCATACTCCAACCAGCTCGGATCGGCGGTGAACACGCAGCTTTGCTCGATGGCGTCGCCGAATTCGAGAAAGCGGTAATCGGCTACTTCGAGCACACGGATCATGCCGAAATCATCATGGACTTCGGCCAGCAGGCGCTCGACACGCTCCTCGGTCATCACTACTCCTAAGGGGTTTACCGCTTGGCAAAGGCGCTATTGTCGGCCAACCGGCAGCAACAGGTCACGCACTAATTGCTGATAACATCAGCGTCATCCGTCAATCACCCAATCGAGTTCATGATGAGCCAACCCTGGAGCCCCGACAGCTGGCGCGCCCTGCCGATCCAGCAACAACCCCAGTATCCGGACGCTGCACACCTGTTGCAGGTGGAGCAGAACCTGGCCAGCTACCCGCCGCTGGTGTTTGCCGGGGAAGCCCGTGAGTTGCGTCGCCAGTTTGCCGAAGTGACCCAGGGCCGCGCTTTCCTCCTGCAAGGTGGCGATTGTGCCGAGAGTTTTGCCGAGTTCTCCGCGGCAAAAATCCGCGACACCTTCAAGGTGCTGCTGCAGATGGCGATTGTCATGACCTTCGCCGCCGGTTGCCCGGTGGTGAAAGTCGGACGCATGGCCGGCCAGTTTGCCAAGCCGCGCTCGTCCAACGATGAGACCATCGACGGCATCACCCTGCCCGCCTACCGTGGCGACATCGTCAACGGCATCGGCTTCGATGAAAAAAGCCGTGTGCCGGACCCGGACCGCCTGTTGCAGTCCTACCACCAGTCCACCGCCACCCTCAACCTGCTGCGCGCGTTTGCCCAAGGGGGGTTCGCCGACCTGCACCAGGTGCACAAGTGGAACCTGGACTTTATCGCCAACTCCGCACTGGCCGAGAAGTACAGCCAACTGGCAGACCGCATCGACGAGACCCTGGCCTTCATGCGCGCCTGTGGCATGGACAGCTCGCCGCAATTGCGCGAAACCAGCTTCTTCACCGCCCACGAAGCGTTGCTGCTCAACTATGAACAAGCCTTCGTGCGTCGCGACAGCCTGACCAACGACTACTACGACTGCTCGGCCCATATGCTGTGGATCGGCGACCGTACACGCCAGTTGGACGGCGCCCACGTCGAATTCCTGCGCGGGGTGAACAACCCGATCGGCGTGAAAGTCGGGCCGAGCATGAACCCGGACGATCTGATCCGCCTGATTGATATCCTTAACCCGGACAATGACCCTGGTCGCCTCAACCTGATTGCGCGCATGGGCGCAGGCAAAGTCGGCGACCACTTGCCCAACCTGATCCGCGCCGTACAGCGCGAGGGCAAGCAGGTGCTGTGGAGCTCCGATCCGATGCACGGCAACACCATCAAGGCCAGCAGCGGCTACAAGACCCGCGACTTTGCGCAAATCCTCGGCGAAGTGAAGGAGTTCTTTCAGGCGCACCACGCCGAAGGCAGCTACGCCGGCGGCATTCATATCGAGATGACCGGGCAGAACGTCACCGAATGCATCGGCGGCGCACGGCCGATTACCGAAGACGGGCTATCGGACCGCTATCACACCCATTGCGACCCACGGATGAATGCCGATCAGTCGCTGGAGCTGGCGTTTCTGATTGCCGAGACCTTGAAACAGGTCAAACGCTGATCAACATCGCCGCCCTTAATCGGGCGGCATCGGGTCGCTGGCAATTGAGCTGGACCTGCTCCAGCCCCAGCCAGGCGGCCATTTGCCGCAGGTTGAAGGCCAGCGCCAACATGCCTTCGTCGTCCAGCCCCGATTCCTCTTCGTGCACTGCATGCACCGCCAGCCGCCCATGGGCACGCTCGGCCCGCAGGTCGACGCGCGCAGCGATCCGCTCATTGTGCAAAAACGGCAGCACGTAGTAGCCATACACCCGCTTGTCTTGCGGGGTGTAGATCTCCAGTCGATAGCGGAAATCGAACAAGCGCTCGGTGCGGCTGCGCTCCCATATCAATGAATCGAACGGTGACAGCAAAGCGCTCGCCGGCACTTTGCGTGGCACTTTGGGCTCCGGCAGACAGTACGCTGGTTGCTTGAAGCCTTGCACCTGGCACGTCAGCAACTGCCCGTCCTCGACCAGTTCGGCCAAGCGCGGGCGGCTGTCCGCGGGGTCGAGGCGGAAGTAATCGCGCAGGTCCTTTTCGGTGGCGATACCCAGCGCCGTCGCGCTATGCAAAAGCAAGCCGCGCTGGGCTTGAGCCTCGCTC
Organism: Pseudomonas synxantha BG33R; assembly: GCF_000263715.2. Lineage (NCBI taxonomy): Bacteria > Pseudomonadati > Pseudomonadota > Gammaproteobacteria > Pseudomonadales > Pseudomonadaceae > Pseudomonas > Pseudomonas synxantha. The sequence goes on along the minus strand of NZ_CM001514.1, from coordinate 1,975,405 downwards.
ACGGACGTTTGAAGAATCTCGCCCGGGATCACACGCTCCGGCAAATCATATAGCCGCTCAAAACCCCGGCGCCCAGCAACGGTGACCAAACCGGCGGCGAACAGCCATTCCAGTGCGTGCTTCTCATCACTCCAATCCCACCAGGGCCCAGCACGCTCCTCTCGGGTCGACAAACTGCCCGCACCCAAGGCGCCCTGTTGCTCGACGCTGTGCAACACACGCTGGATAGTCGCCTGCTGCTCACGGCCAAAACGCGCCATCTGCGCATAGATGCCCTGCCCTTGCCTGGCCCGCTCCATGCGCCAGCGCATCAGCGGGTACATCGCCATCGGCAACAGCGACGCCTCATGCCCCCAATACTCGAACAATGAACGCCGCCTCCCCTGGCTCCAGGCTGCTTGCTCAAGGAGCAACGGGGTGTACTGGCCCAGGCGGGAGAACAACGGCAGGTAGTGGGAACGCACCAATGCGTTGACCGAGTCGATCTGTATAACGCCCAGGCGTTCGATCAGCCGGTTGAGGTGCGCAGCTTTTATCTGGGCAGGCGCTTGGCGCCCCGAGAAACCCTGGGCGGCCAGCGCCATGCGTCGAGCTTGCTTGAGTGAAAAGGACAGGTCGGCGGGCATGGCAATCTCCATAAAAGCTCGCCCCTACCCTACTGCATCCTGGCTTACTTTCGCAGCGGGTCTTCCCAGAAATGCCGATGGCTTTCCTGCTCGACGTCGGCGCGGTTGAGCCCAATATCTTTGAGTGCGTCATCGCTCAAGGTCGCCAGCAAGTTGCGCTCCTGATGCAATAACTGCCAACGCGCAAACCTGTGGAACAGCTCGGCAAACGCCCCTTTATTCAGCAATACAGAACCTTTCTGGCCTTTCATCTACTCGCCCTCCAGTGGGGATGACGAAAGTGTGTGCCTGCCGCTATGATCAATCCAACGAATGTTTCTTATGCAATACATCTCGGAGATTGATCCATTGTCCGGTTACCCGAGTATCGACACTGACGTGCTACGCACCTTCGTGGCCATTGCCGACCAAGGTGGCTTTACCCGCGCCGGTGAGCTGGTCAACCGCACTCAATCGGCGGTGAGCATGCAGATGAAACGCCTGGAGGAGGATGTGTTGCAGCGCAAGCTGTTCGAGCGTGATGGCCGACAGGTGCGGCTTACGCCCGAAGGCCAAGTGCTGCTGGGGTACGCGCGGCGCATCCTGAAACTGCACAGCGAGGTGTTCAATACCCTGCGCGAGCCACACATGGTGGGGCTGGTACGCATCGGCACGCCGGATGACTACGTGATGCGTTTTCTGCCGGGGATCCTAAAGCAGTTTTCCAAAGCTTACCCACTGATTCAGCTTGAGATGCACTGCGAGGCGTCGTCTGTATTGATGCAACGGCGGGACCTGGCGCTGACCGTCATCAGCCGCGAGCCCGGTAATGATATCGGTGAGTTGTTGCGCACTGAACGCATGGTGTGGGCTGCGTCACCGTGCTTCTGTGTCGATGAGCACGATGCCCTGCCCCTGGCGATTTCCGGCGATGACTGCCTGTACACCCATTGGGCACGCGCCGCACTGGATGCGGCCGGACGCGATTATCGCCTGGCCTATCACAGCTCCAACGGCGCGGCGATCCAGGCGGTGGTCAGTGCTGGCCTGGCGGCGATGGTCAGCATGGAAAGCCTGATCACCGACGACCTGCGAGTGCTTGGCAGCGAAGAAGGCTTTCCCCCGCTGCCGTCGATGAATCTGCGCTTGCTACGCAACCCGCAGATGACGTCGCCGATCACGGAATGCCTGGCGGAGTACATCGTTGAAGGCTTCAAACTTTAAAGGTCAACATCACCGCGCACACCACTAAAAAGCCACAGAACAGGCCGCGCAACAGGCGCTCCGGCATGGCGTGCGCGACTTTCACACCCCAACTGATACTGAGCAGGCCACCTACCGCCAGTGGCAGGCCGATCATCCAGTCCACCTCGTGGTGCCAGGCATAAGTGACCAGAGTCACGCTGGTGCTGGGCAGCGCCAAGGCCAACGATAAGCCTTGGGCAACCACTTGGGTGGTGCCGAACACACTGGTGAGTACCGGCGTGGCGACCACCGCGCCACCCACGCCGAACAATCCGCCCATGGAGCCGGACGCCGCGCCCAATACACCAAGCCACGGCCATGAATAGCGCATCTGCGTCGTGGGCGGCGCGTTGCGGGTGAACATGCGCAGCAGGTTGTAGGCCGACAGCGCCACCAGGAACGCAATAAAGCCGATACGCATTGCGCCCGCATCCAGCCCCACCGCCCAGATAGATCCCAGCCAGGCAAAGCAGAATCCCATCACGCCCAATGGCAAGGCGTGACGCAACTCGATGCGATTACGCTGGTGATAGCGCCACAGGGCAAGCATCACATTGGGCACCACCATGACCAAGGCGGTGCCCTGGGCGATCTGCTGATCCAGGCCGAACAGCACGCCCAGCACCGGGATAGCAATCAGCCCGCCGCCAATGCCAAACAGCCCACCCACCGTGCCCAGGGCCGCGCCCAATATCAGGTACATCACTAAATCCAACACCGCGCTACTCCGTCATCCCAAGTCTTGCATGCTACGCAGTCGGCTCTAGCGCGGAAACGCACAGCAACGCACAATGGCTATGCCCATCTCGCACAAGCGCTAGCCAATGAACCCCAATACCCTCACCGAACAACTGGGCCTGTTTCTGGACGTATTGGAAACCGGCAGCTTTTCCGCCGCCGCACGGCGCCATCCGCTGACGCCCTCCGCGGTGGCTAGGCGTATCGACAGCCTGGAAAGCTCAGTGGGCAGCCAGCTGTTCCAGCGCAGCACCCATGCGGTGCTGCCGACACCGGCGGGTTTGGCCTTTGCCGAACGGGCCCGGCGGATCGTCAGTGAGTTGCAACTGGCCCGGGCGGAAGCAGTGTCCCTGAGCCACGCGCCGGAAGGCTTGATCCGGGTGGATGCACCTGCGGCATTCGGTCGACGGCACCTGGCACCGGTGATTGCGGATTTTTTGAACGTGTACCCGGGCCTGGACGTGCATCTGCACCTGATCGACAGCTTTGTCGATATGCAGGGCGCACATCTGGGCAAGGTCGACCTGGTGCTGCGTGCCGGGCATATCGTAGACACGCGGTTGATCGCTACCCCGCTGGCGAGCATCGTGCGTATCGCCTGTGCCAGCCCGGCCTACTTGAAGAGCCGCGGCACACCGACCCATCCTCGAGAACTGAGCGAGCATGACGGCCTTGACTGGGATGGCCTGGCGCCAATGTTTGCCTGGCGCTTTGAGCATGACGGGCGTCGCACCACTTATCGTCCGCGGCGTATCCGCCTGAGCGCCAACAACGCTGAGGCCCTGCTCAGCGGTGCGCTGGCGGGGCTGGGCATCGCGCATTTGCCTACCTGGCTTGCCAGTGAATACCTGGTACGCGGTGAGCTGCTGCCGCTGTTTTGTGAAAACGGCCTGCCCAGCCCGGAGACCGCCGGCATTTATGCGCTGCGCCTGGAACAACAACCCAACGCCCGTAGCCGATTACTCCTTGAATACCTCAAGTCGCGCTTCAGCCCAGTGCCGCCTTGGGATTTGGCCTTGCAAAGCGGCCTGATCTGACCCGCCTGGCAAAATTACCTGGCGCATTAAAGATTTGCCCGCTAGATTCCAGCGCAGACACGCTTTTACGAGGCACCCCAATGAGTAAAAACCCTGATCCCTGCCAATCGCTGCTGCTGGACAATCAGCTGTGCTTCGCCTTGCATTCCACCTCGTTGCTGATGACAAAGGTGTACAAACCCTTGCTCCAGGCGCTCGGCCTGACCTACCCGCAGTACTTGGCCATGATGGTGCTGTGGGAAGAGGATGGTTTGACCGTCAGCGAAATCAGCAGCCGCCTGCTGACGGACCCCGGTTCACTCACGCCATTACTCAAACGCCTGGAAGCCGAGGGCCTGCTTAGCCGCACCCGTAGCCGCGAAGATGAGCGGGTGGTGGTGGTAGAGCTGACCGACGCCGGGCGTGCCTTGCAGGGCAAGGCCAAGGATGTGCCCCAATGCATCCTGGGCGCCAGCGGGATGCAGCTTGCGCAATTGCGCAAGCTGCAAGCCGACCTGATCGCGTTGCGCGGCAATCTGCAAAGCGCTATTTAGAAAACAGCAAATCACTTTAATGTGGGAAGGGCGGTGCGCCCCTCCCACATTAAATTTCAGCCAGTCAAAAACATTTAGCTTGCGCGCAAAACATTAGCGCTATACATTGGCCCTGCCAACTAATTAGCGCGCAAACATTTAGCGCTACCAACCAAAGAGGAACGCCCCATGCAAACGCTCTATACCGCAGTAGCCACCGCCACTGGCGGCCGTGATGGTCGCGCTGTTTCCAGCGACAACATCCTCGACGTCAAACTCTCCACCCCCAAGGAATTGGGCGGTGCTGGTGGCCAGGCTACCAACCCGGAGCAACTGTTCGCCGCGGGCTACTCCGCTTGCTTCATCGGGGCGCTGAAATTTGTCGCCAGCCAGACCAAACGCAAAATCCCGGATGACGCCTCTATCACCGCCCACGTTGGCATCGGTCAGATCCCCGGCGGTTTCGGCCTGGACATCGACCTGCACGTCAGCCTGCCGGGCCTGGCCCAGGAGGATGCGCAAAGCCTGGTCGACGCCGCCCACCAGGTATGCCCTTATTCCAACGCCACCCGTGGCAACGTGGATGTGCGCTTGCATGTAACAGTCTGATAAACAGACGCCCACAAAAAAGCCCGACACCAGGTCGGGCTTTTTGCGTACCGGCGGGGCCAGAATTACTTCTTGGCGCGACCTTTGTACGAACCACCTTCGCGGGTGTCGATCTCGATCAGGTCGTCGATTTCGATGAAATCGGCCACTTGCAGTTCGGTACCGTTGCTCAGCTTGGCAGGCTTCATCACCTTGCCCGAAGTGTCGCCGCGAGCGGAACCTTCGGTGTAGGCAACCTTACGCACGATGGTAGTCGGCAGCTCTACGGACACCAGGCGCTCTTCGAAGAAAATCGCTTCGCAGACGTCTTCCATGCCTTCTTCGATGAACGGCAGAACGGCTTCGATATCTTCAGCGTTCAGCTCGTACATGGTGTAGTCGGTGGTGTCCATGAACGTGTAGGTGTCGCCGCTGATGAAGGACAGGGTCGCTTCCTTGCGGTCGAGGATCACGTCGTCCAGTTTGTCGTCAGCGCTGTAGACGATCTCGGTCTTGTAACCGGTCAGCAGGTTCTTCAGCTTGGTCTTCATGATTGCGCTGTTACGACCAGACTTGGTGAACTCAGCTTTCTGAACCAGCCAAGGGTCGTTTTCGAGACGGATCACTGTACCGGGTTTCAGTTCTTTACCAGTTTTCATTGCATATATCCGAAATTTGGATGGGATTTACAAAAATCAAGGTGGCGTATCATATCCAACTTTCATAAAACTGTACCAGCGCCGTCGCAAGATCGGCCTGCAAGCCTTGTTCCAGACACCAGTTCTGCGCGTGCTCATTCACCTCGGGCCAGTGTTCCAGCAGCATTTTCCAGGACTGTGCCATGTCGCCATCAGCGTTCCAGGCTTGCCAAAGCGCAAAGACAGCCGCTTTGGCGGCAGGCGAGAGTGCAGCGGTGTACAACTCAAGGAAGGCATCCAGTTTGTCCAGGTGGATGTCTTCATCCTGGCGGTAGATATGCCACAGCAACGGCCTCCCCGCCCATTGGGCGCGCACGAAGGAATCCTCACCGCGCACGGCGTTGAACTCGCAACACCACAGCAAATGGTCATATTGCTCCTGGCGCATGAATGCAATGACCTGCACCGTCAGCGCCCCGCGTACCTGGATGTCTCCCGCCGACAGGCTGGTCACGCCCAACCAGCGTTGCACATCCCCCAGAATTCGCCCTTCCGGCACCAGCAAGTGAGTCGCACGCCCATCCTTGGCGAGCACGTCCAGCCAACCGGCCAGCCCAGGATTCTCATAGGCAAACAATGAGATCAATCGTGCCCCGCCCGCAGGAGACACGCCCAGGCTCTGCAGGAATTGTCGTTGCGCAACGTCATCCTGCTGAAAAGCCTGGCGTCGCTCCACCAACCCGGCTTCACGCAGCAAACCACCGGTACCAGGACGAAAGCCGGGGAAGAAAAAGTACTTCTGCACCCCCTTGAACTTCACCGAAGGCAGGCGATGACAACCCACCACCCAGTCTTCTGCGCTGAGGTAATCCAGGTTCATCCACAACGGCGGAAGCTCACGCTCGGCCATGCGCTCCATGTAGTGCGGCGGCAGCTGGCAGGCGAATGCAGCAATCACCACATCGGCCGACTGCGCGCCCGGCCATTCGGCCGGCCAGTGCCGCACCTCTACGCCCTCTTGCCATTGCTGGTCCATCTGCACATCAATGTGCGGGCACATGCGCTCGAACGCCCGCAGGTCATCGACCCACAAGCGCACCTCACAACCATGCTCCGCCACCAACTGTCGGGCCAGGCGCCAGGTCACGCCGATGTCGCCGTAGTTGTCGACGACGCTGCAAAAAATATCCCAGCGGGCTTTCATTCCGGGCTCCATCGTCCAAAGGCTCGATTGTCCGCATAAATGCGCTGATGCAGAAGGCTTGATCGCGATTATTCTGCACGGCGGCTGTGCGACAATCGGCACCACGCCGTCAATGTCTGCCAGGAGGCCATCATGTCCGACCGTCAGCTGTCACTGTTCAAGCTGTGCATCGCCATTGCCGCAGGCGTGTGGCTGGGGTTTATCGCCATTGCGCTGACCGCCTGGCTGGCAACTCGCTATCTGTTTCCCCAAAGCCTGGCACCCGTGGCCCAGGCGGTTCAGCAGTTGGGCGAGCCGGCCGCAGTTGTGCCGCAGCCACCGAACCGCATGTTCGAACAGTATCAACAAAACCTGCAAAAGCAGGAACAACAACAGGCCCTGGACCAGGCCCGCAGTAATGCGCGCAACCTGTCCAACCCCAAATGCCAGTTCTGGCTGCAACAGGACCAGAACGCCCCCAGTGAAAAGACTCGGGCCAATGTCCTGCAATTTTGCGATTGAAGATCATGAATAAACACGCCGTCCTCCAGTTGATCCTGGAAAAACTCACCGCCGACCTCGATATTGCCCAACGCGCCGCGCAGACCGCTTACGAAACCGCGACCCACGAAGAAAACATCGCCGAGAACAAATACGACACCCTGGGGTTGGAGGCGTCATACCTCGCGGCCGGGCAGGCCAAGCGGGTCGAGGAGATCAAGCAATCGCTGACGCTGTGCCAGAACCTTCAGTTGCGAGGGTACGATGAACAACGCGGGATAGAAGTCGGGGCGCTGTTGGGCCTGGAAGACGAGAACGGTCGCCAGCAATGGCTATTTTTGGCGCCGGATGCGGCAGGGTTGAAAGTCGATGTGGTCGGGCAACCGGTGACCGTCATCACCCCGCGCTCGCCCCTGGGCAAAAGCCTATTGGGCAAGTTTGAAGGGGATGAGGTGGAGATTCTGGTGGCAGGCGCTCGGCAACACTTTATGGTTACCGAGGCCCGATAAATCACTCAGTGGACGGGTAATTCAACACCGTCGAACAAATCTTCCAGCTCTTGCTTGTTGTGGCACTGGATCGCCTTGGCCATGACTTCGCGGGTCAGGTGCGGTGCGAATTTCTCGATGAAATCGCACATGAACCCCCGCAGGAAGGTGCCGCGACGGAAGCCGATCTTGGTCACGCTCGACTCGAACAATTCGCTGGCATCCAGCACCACCAGGTCTTTGTCGAGGTTGGTGTCGACCGCCATCTTGGCGACGATCCCGACGCCCAGGCCCAGGCGAACGTAAGTTTTGATCACGTCAGCATCTGCAGCGGTGAACACCACTTTTGGCGTGAGGCCACGGTGGCTGAACGCTTCGTCGAGCTTGGAGCGGCCGGTAAAACCAAACACGTACGTCACGATTGGGTATTCAGCCAAAGCTTCCAAGGTCAGCTTCGGCAGCTTGGCCAGCGGGTGGCCTTGGGGCACCACTACGCAACGGTTCCAGCGGTAGCACGGCATCATCACCAGGTCGCCGAACAGCTCCAGGGCCTCGGTGGCGATGGCAAAATCGACGGTGCCATCAGCGGCCATCTCGGCGATCTGCATCGGCGAGCCCTGGTGCATGTGCAGGGCGACGTCCGGGTATTGCTTGATGAAATCGCGAATCACCGGCGGCAATGCATAACGCGCCTGGGTGTGGGTGGTGGCGATCGAGAGGGTGCCCTTTTTTTCGTTGGAGAATTCCTGGGCGATCTGCTTGATGCTCTCGACTTTACGCAAGATCTCGCCAGCGGTGGTGATGATCCGCTCGCCAGCCGGGGTGACGCGGGTCAGGTGCTTGCCACTGCGAGCGAACACTTCGACGCCCAACTCGTCTTCGAGCAGGCGGATCTGCTTGCTGATACCGGGTTGCGAGGTGTAAAGGCTTTGAGCGGTAGCGGAAACGTTGAGGTCGTGGTGCGCCACTTCCCAGATGTAGCGCAGTTGTTGAAGCTTCATATCAATCCCTCAAAGCAGATAGACGCCACGGGTATCAGCGACGATATATAACTATATTAAAGGTTAGACAGATAAATCTAGAACTTTTTATCGTTTTTACCGATCAGCTATCTTCGCTGCGTCTACGCTGCAGCGACGGCACCAGATAAACCGGCACCGGAGACAGCTGCAACACGCGAGCAGCGGTGCGCCCCAAGGGCACGGCCACGCCGGTTGCCTGGCTATGACTCCCTACGATCAGCAAGTCGACGGAAAGTTTTCGCAGTTGGTCGAGAATCACCTCGCAGGTATCCCCTTGGATCACCCTGACCGAACGAATCAATTGCAGGTCCTGCTCCCCTTCCCCCAACTCATCGCGAAAGCCGTCCAATACGCGCTGTTCGATGGTCGCCATGACCGTGCTCAACCCCTGGCTCTGCCATTCGCTCAGCGCCTTCTCATCAAGGTAGCTCTGTAATACTGATTCGGCGAACAACCCGATGGGCTCGACCACATGGATCACATACAGGTCAGCCTTGAACGTTCGCGCCAACGCCAGCGCATGTTGCATCACGTACGGCGCATACAGACCCAGGTCCGTGGCATACAACATCGAACGAATCATAGAACCTCCTGGACTGCCAGGATGGCGGAGATTGAATGAGCTTAGCAGCTAGCTCTCGGTCTGGATTCTCAACTCGTTACTGATGCCATGGGGCACATGCCCGGTGGCCACCACCTCCCTGGCTTTCTCGCAATGCCCGGCCTGGTCATCAAAAAATACATCGGCCGCAAAGGCCTCCAGGAAGGCGGATTTTTCCAGCCCACCGAGAAACAGCGACTCGTCCAGGCGGATATCCCACTCACGCAGCGTACGAATCACACGCTCATGGGACGGCGCCGAACGTGCAGTGACCAGCGCCGTGCGGATCGGGCAGGCGTCATCGGCAAACTCGCGCTGCAACAGGTTGAGCGCCGCCAGGAAGCCTTTGAACGGGCCGCCGTGCAACGGCTGGCGCGCCGACTCCCGCTCACTGGCCTGAAAGGCTTCCAGCCCGCCAGCCTGGTAGACACGCTCGGACTCGTCGGAGAACAACACTGCGTCGCCGTCGAATGCGATGCGCAGTTCTTCGCTCGAAGCCCGGCGCGCACCGCCCGACAGAATCGTCGCCGCGGCAAAACCGGCATCCAGGGCGCTGCGCACATCTTCAGCATGGGTGGAGAGAAACAGATGACAACCGAAGGCAGCCAAATAAGGATAAGGACTACGCCCGCCGACGAAAGCGGCGCGCGAAATGTCCAGGCCGTAATGCTGGATCGAGTTGAACACCCGCAACCCGGTATCGGCACTGTTGCGCGACACCAGCACCACCTCAACCCGCGCACGGCCCAAGCTGGCATTCAGGCTCAACAGCTTTTTGACCAGCGGGAAGGCATCGCCGGGCTCGAGGGTTTCTTCCTCGTGTTCGATCTGGTATTTGCGGTAAGCCTCAACACCTTCAGCCAGGTAGACCTTGTGACTGTCACTGAGGTCGAACAGCGCCCGCGAGGAAATCGCCAGCACCAGCTTGTCACCCAACCCCTTTGCCATGGTGTCTCCCCCCAATCAGCGATTGTGCCGATCAATAAAACTCAAGGCCTGGTACAGCGCCTGCATACGCGGCAGCTCGCAACCGGCCGCCCTCGCAGCGGCCAGGGGCCGGGCGTAGATCGCCGCCAATTCCAATGGGCGCTTATGCACGTGATCGTGATACATGCTGGGCAAGTAATCGTCCATGGTTTCGGTCATGGCAAACATCTGCCCTGCGTAGCTGACGGGAATTTCATGGCCGCAGGCACGGGCGCCTTGCACCACTTCGGCCATCAAGGCCTGGATCAATTCGCGGCTGGACTCATCCGCCATCATGGCCTTGGTTCCCGTGCCCAACAACACAGACAGGCCGTTATACGGCACGTTCCACACCAGTTTATGCCAGCGCGCCTGATGCACGTTGGCCATGGCCTGGGACTCGATGCCGGCCCGGTGAAACAGCCCCGCGCCCTCTTCGACAATTGCCTTTTGCTGCGCCTCATCGTTGGCAGCCGTACCGCTGTGATACCCCAGGTTGACCCGGCCCAGTGCCTGATGCTCGACCACACCCGGAGCGGACCGGTACACGCCGATGTAGCACAGCCCGCCGAGCAGGTGCAGCGACGCTGGCAAATGTTCACGCAGACTGTCCTCTACATCCAGGCCGTTTTGCAGCAGCACCACCTTGGCATCCGGCGCCGCGACCTGGGCGATAGTCGGCGCCAGGTCCACGTTGCCGGTGGATTTGGTGCCCACCAACAGCCAGTCGCATGAAGGCATGTCGGCGGCGCAGGCATAGGCCTGAACCGGATGCAGGTGCAACGGGCCATGCACCGTGCTGTTGACGTGCAGGCCCTTTTGACTAACCGCTGCATATTCGCTGCGCAACAGGAAATGCACATCGAAGCCAGCACGCGCCAGCATCAAGCCGTAGTAACCACCAATGGCACCCGTGCCAATAATGCCAATGCGTGGCGACGGGGATGAAAGGGCTGTCATGGCAAATCCTCTGGTGTGCGTGTGAGCGCCTGGTTTACACATTTGGCGAGGTCGGATGCCGTAAGCCGTGTCTGTAATTGCCCGAGGAACTGACCCTCGCACACCAGGAACAACGCCGGCAAATGAAAGATCTGGTAGCGTTCGACTGCACCGCCATTGTGCCCGGCATCAACCCAGCACACGCGGTCCACCGGCAGCGGCCAGCTCGGCAGTTGCTGGCGTGCCCAACGGCAACTGGAGCAGCCGACACTGGTAAACACTACCAGCGAAATACCTGGCAATCCCAGCAATTGCTGGTCAATATCCAGGTCGGTCAATTCCAGTTCCTTCACTATACTGCTGCCACTGCCGTCAACCGGACGGCGCTCGGAGTCCGTGTACATGGGTCGTTTTTTACCTCACCCTGATGATGTCGCTGTCGAGTTGATCCAACGTCCCTCTCCTGCCCTGCCCCGTCAACGCCTGCACACTATCGGCCGCGGCGGCGTCGCCTGCAATTGGCCGCGAGCCTGGCGCCCAGGCACGGCGGTCGACCTGCATATCCCCTCCTTGGGGCCCAGCGCCCGTTATCCGGGCTATGTAGCCTGGTGCCGCAAAGGCGAAAACGCTTATCGCGTCGGTATTTGCTTTACCGATGAGCACGCCTTGTTCGGTGCGCGAATGGGCGAGCAAGTGTGCCAGATCGAACGTTACTGCCGCCTGCACGAAAACACCGAGCCAACACCTGCGCAACTGGAAGCCATGGCCCGTGACTGGGTGTCGCGCCACGCCGCCGAGTTCTCCCATGAGGCCGTTGTGCAATCGGCGCTGGATTAAACCGGGCTTTGCCCATTGTCGCGGGCCCGTGTTACGCGCTAAGGTTCCTCCCCCCTGTATTCAAATCATGCTGTGCCCGCCGCACGGGGATGGCTGGCGGCCGGCACCCGTGACCCTGGCGAGTAACACGATGGCTGATTTACCGATCAATGACCTTAACGTCGAATCCAACGAGACCCTGATCACACCCGATCAGCTCAAGCGCGAAATCCCCCTGAGCGACGCTGCCCTGCAGACCGTCACCAAGGGTCGCGAAGTCATCCGTGACATTCTCGATGGCACCGACCACCGTCTTTTCGTGGTGATCGGGCCTTGCTCGATCCACGACCTCAAGGCTGCCCACGAATACGCCGAGCGTCTCAAGGTGCTGGCCGCTGAAGTGTCCGACACCCTGTACCTGGTGATGCGCGTCTATTTCGAGAAACCGCGTACCACCGTCGGCTGGAAAGGCTTGATCAACGACCCGTACCTGGACGACTCGTTCAAGATCCAGGACGGCTTGCACATCGGGCGCAAACTGTTGCTGGACCTGGCTGAAATGGGCCTGCCTACCGCCACCGAAGCGCTGGACCCGATCTCCCCGCAGTATCTGCAGGACCTGATCAGTTGGTCGGCCATCGGCGCACGCACCACCGAATCGCAAACCCACCGCGAAATGGCGTCCGGCCTGTCTTCGGCCGTAGGCTTCAAGAACGGCACCGACGGCGGCCTGACCGTGGCGATCAATGCCTTGCAATCGGTCTCCAGCCCTCACCGTTTCCTGGGTATCAACCAGGAAGGTGGCGTCTCCATCGTCACCACCAAGGGCAACGCCTACGGTCACGTAGTGCTGCGCGGTGGCAACGGCAAGCCCAACTACGATTCGGTCAGTGTCGCACTGTGCGAACAGGCGCTGAACAAAGCCAAGATCAAGCCAAACATCATGGTTGACTGCAGCCACGCCAACTCCAACAAGGACCCGGCCTTGCAGCCACTGGTGATGGAAAACGTCGCCAACCAGATCCTGGAAGGCAACCAGTCGATCATCGGCTTGATGGTCGAAAGCCATTTGAACTGGGGTTGCCAGGCAATTCCAAAGGATCTGGCCGATTTGCAGTACGGCGTGTCGATTACCGATGCCTGCATCGACTGGGCGGCTACCGAAACCACCCTGCGCAGCATGCACGCCAAGCTCAAGGACGTGTTGCCCAAGCGCAAACGCAGCTGAACCACGCATTTTTTCTGGATCAGACGCACACAAAAACGCCGGGCAAGCCCGGCGTTTTTATTGGCAACTGGTCAGTTACAGCTTTGCGGCATGGCGCTGGTGACGCTCCATATAGCGCTCGACATAGGAGCACGATGGAATCACGGTGTAGCCAGTCACTTCGGCATACTCCAAGGCTGCCTCGGTCAACGCGGCCGCAATGCCTCGTCCGCGCAGCGCGTTGGGCACGAACGTGCGATAGATATCCAGCGTCTGCTTCCCGAGGTCCATATAGGTCAGATAGGCACGATGACCGTCCACATTGGTCTCGAACTGATGACCAGCCTGGTCATGGTGGATGGACAACGCCTCGCTCATCACTACTCCTCGCGGGTCTTGAATATTGACCCTACCTTACCGATGTTTTTCCGGCGAAGGAACATCTACGCCACCCCGTGCCGGTTTCGACAACGAGAAAACCCTGAGCGCTCACAGCCAGCACGTAGGGAATAGTAGGCACCAATCCTGCAATTGCTCAAGGCGCACTCATCATTCCCTGCCCCGGCTGGATATATAGAAAGGGCCTCGATCAACCGTTGACCGATAGCCTGAACATTGCCGGCAGTTGAAGCTTGAGACGAACTGCCGCTCTTAAAGTCACCTCTACATGCGCAAAAGATGCCAGCCGGAGTAAAGCCGATGGCAACGAAAGTGCCCGCTTCGATATATAAATTTTCATCTGTTTACAAGGCTTAACACATGCGGGCCGGCCCTTTCAGCCTGGATCCAATGTCGGTCGAGATGAAAAAAACTGGACAGTTTTCATACAAACCTTCAAAAGGTTAGCCAAAATAGATTCGGCACAGGAATTTTTTTTGCTTCTTGCGCAACGTCAGTTTACTTACTACAAGTAATGGGTAGTATGTACGCCGGCTATTAGCTCACTCTGAGCAAGTAGCCATCTAATTGAAAGTCCTTGAAGGGGAACACGATGAACAACGTTCTGAAATTCTCTGCTCTGGCTCTGGCCGCAGTTCTGGCTACCGGTTGCAGCAGCGTCTCCAAAGAAACCGAAGCTCGTCTGACTGCAACTGAAGACGCAGCAGCTCGCTCCCAGGCTCGTGCAGACGAAGCCTACCGTAAAGCTGATGAAGCTCTGGCTGCTGCTCAAAAAGCACAACAGACTGCTGACGAAGCTAACGAGCGCGCTCTGCGCATGCTTGAGAAAGCAAGCCGCAAGTAATAATCCTTCGGGGTTGTTATCAAGCCGATCCATTTATGGGTCGGCTTTTTTTTGCCTCGCGCTTGACGCGCCTACAGGTCGACCGGCGTGCTGGAGGCCACCGGCGCCGCGCCCGGCACGCCAATCTCGGTCGGCAAACCATCCTCGGCCGCGACCACATCACGCACCTGGTCCCAGTTCACGCGCAGGTTGTTGGACAGGTCTTCACGCTTGAGCAACGCGTTGATGACCGCCGTGTGCTTGTCGACCACCGAAGGCGTGCCGTCATCGTTCAACGGGGTATTAGCTTCAAGGTAGACCTTGCCACCACTGCTGCCGAACTTGTAGGCGTCGTTGATAATGCGCACCGAGGTGCCCACCGGCACCATGCCGGCCATTTCCAGTACGTTGTTATTGAACATGCGGAAACAGCCGTGGCTGGTACGCGTGCCGATACCAAATTTCATGTTGGAGCCATGGATCAGGTAACCCGGCGTGCCCAGCGTGAACTTGAACGGCCCCAGCGGGTTATCCGGACCGGCAGGCACCACGTTGGGCAGCGGGTCACCGTTGGCGGCGTGCTCGGCCTTGATCGAGGCCGGTGGCGTCCAGGTCGGGTTCGGCGTCTTGGCGATGATACTGGTGTGGGCGATCGGCGAGCCCCAGCCTTCACGGCCAATGCCCAACGGGAAGGTGTAGACGACGTCCTGGCCCTTTGGATAGTAGTAGAGCCGGTACTCGGCCAAGTTGATCACAATGCCTTCCCGTGGCCCCGGCGGCAGGATAAAACGTGTCGGCAGCACAATATCGGTGCCCGCGCCCGGCAGCCAGGCATCGACGCCGGGGTTGGCCGCGACCATTTCCGAGTAGCCCAGGTCGTAGGTGGTGCCCAGGTCGGCAAAGGTATCTTCGTACTTGGCCTTGATGACCTGGACCTGACCGACAATGTCCTCGCCTGGCGGCGGCAGGGGCAACTGCAAGGCTGCCGCCGAACCGGCCGCACAAAGCGCAGCGAGAGACAGGCAGCAGGTGACGACGGAAAGGCGCGACAACATCCGGAAAATCCTTCGCAAGACGACGGGTAGGTTAAAAGCGAGCTACAAGCTACAAGCTTTCAGCCGCTAGCTTACAGCTTATAGCTCGAAGCTTGCAGCTGCTTCTATAACTCGAACCGCAGCTCCGGCCAGATCGGCGGCGTGCCGCGCTTTTGCGATTCGAGAATCGCCCGGCATAACGGGCACAGGCGCTGATCCTGGAAGATCGAGCGATTCACCGACGACCAGCGTGGCTGCGCCGGCAATAAAGTGCCGCAGAGCGTGCGGTCGATCGAGCCGCCCAACTCCAATTGACGCGCCACCAGATGCACCCGCACTTCCTGGCAGGCGAACAGATCCAGCTGCTCGTCCGGCTCGATCAGTTGGTAGTTAAACAGGGACCAGGCAGGGCGCGACATCGGGGGCTCCAGATCAGGGGGGCGCCACCTTAGCCGAAAGCCTGCCGGTAGAAAAGCGTCATAGCAGCGGTTTTAGCGTCGGCCAGACATTTTCCAGCAACTTGCCTTGCGCTGCGACCGCCGGGTGCAGTTGATCAGCCTGCATCAACTCTGGATGACCGCCCACGCCTTCGAGGAAAAACGGTACCAGCGGAACGTTTTTTTCCTTGGCCAACACACCATAGACTTCGGCAAACGCAGTGGTGTATCGCGGCCCGTAATTGGGTGGCAACTGCATACCCAGCAGCAGCACCTTGGCACCGCCAGCCTTGGACTGGTCAATCATCGACGCAAGATTTTGTTTCAATTGCGCCGGCGGTTGCCCGCGCAAGCCATCATTGCCCCCAAGTTCGATAACCACTACGTCAGGCTTATGCTCTGCAAGCGCCGCAGGCAGGCGTGCGAGGCCACCCGCACTGGTGTCGCCACTGAGGGATGCGTTGACCACTTTGTCGTCAAAACCCTCCTGCTTGAGCCGTTGTTCCAGCAGAGCAACCCACCCTTTGCGGGTATCCAGGCCGAAACCGGCACTGATACTATCGCCAACGATCAGGACTGTACCCGCCGCTGCGTTCTGGGCCATGCACATCAAGGCCAGGCCAGCACTCAAAAACCACATTCGCATCGGATTCTCCATGGGCGCAAGCATTCTCACCGCGCGAAACCTTAGCAAAGTGGTTCCCAGCGCGGAAGGTGAACTGACTATCCTGCACGAACTGAGCCTGGAACTGAACAAGGGCGATAGCCTGGCTATCGTCGGCAGCTCCGGTTCCGGCAAATCCACCCTGCTGGGCCTGCTGGCCGGCCTCGACCTGCCCAGCAGCGGCGAAGTCACCCTGGCCGGGCAAGCCTTGAGCACCCTCGACGAAGACCAGCGTGCACGCATCCGTGCCGAACATGTGGGTTTCGTCTTTCAATCCTTCCAACTGCTCGACAGCCTCAATGCACTGGAAAACGTGATGCTGCCGCTGGAACTGGACGGCCGCAAGGACGCCCGCGAACGCGCCCGGCATCTGTTGGAACGCGTGGGCCTGGGCCAGCGCCTGACCCACTCGCCGCGCCAACTGTCCGGTGGCGAGCAGCAACGGGTCGCCATTGCCCGCGCGTTTGCCGCCGAACCGGACGTGCTGTTTGCCGACGAACCCACCGGCAACCTCGACAGCCATACCGGCGAGCGCATCAGCGACCTGCTGTTCGAGCTCAATAAAGAGAGCGGCACGACCCTGGTACTGGTCACCCATGACGAGCGCCTGGCCCACCGTTGCCGACGCCTGATCCGCCTTGAAGCCGGCCTGATGGTCGCGCCCCTGGAGCCTTGATGGCACGTTTGCCGCTGTTGCGCCTGTTCAGCCTTGCCATGCGCCAGTTACTGCGCGACGCCCGCGCAGGTGAACTGCGCGTGCTGTTCTTTGCCCTGCTGGTGGCCGTGGCGGCCAGCACCGCCATCGGCTACTTCGGCGCGCGCCTCAACGGCGCCATGCTGTTGCGTGCCACCGAGTTCCTCGGCGCCGACCTGGTGCTCGAAGGCAGCTCACCTGCCCGCCCCGAGCAAATCAGGTCCGGGGCCGAACTGGGCCTGGATCACGCCCGCATCGTGGAGTTCTCCAGCGTTATCGCCACGGACAATGGCATTCAGCTTTCCAGTATCAAGGCCGTCAACGAGCAGTACCCCTTGCGCGGCGAGTTGAAAAGCAGCGCCGAACCCTTCGGTACGCAAACGCCGGGCGGCGGCCCCAAACCCGGTGAAGCCTGGGTGGAAGCAAGGCTGCTGACTGCGCTGGACCTGAAAGTCGGCGACAGCATCGACGTCGGCATGAAGACCCTGCGCCTGGCGCGTATCCTGACGTATGAGCCCGACCGGGCCGGCAACTTCTACAGCCTCACGCCCAGGGTGATGATCAACCTGACCGACCTGGACGCCACCGGTGTAGTCCAGCCAGGCAGCCGTGTGAGTTACCGCGAACTGTGGCGTGCCCCGCAAGGCAGCAAGGCGCTGCAAACCTATCGCGACCTGATCAAGCCGGGCCTCGCTGCGAACCAGCGACTGCAGGATTCGCGCGATGGCAACCAGCAGATCGGCGGCGCCCTGGGCAAGGCCGAGCGCTACCTGAACATGGCCAGCCTGGTGGCGGTGCTGCTGGCCGGCGTGGCCGTGGCACTGTCGGCCAACCGCTTCGCCAGTCGTCGTTTCGATGCCAGCGCGTTGTTGCGCTGCCTGGGATTGTCACGACGTGAAGCCATGTTGCTGTTCAGCCTGCAACTGAGCGTACTGGGCTTGCTGGCAAGCCTGGTCGGCGCCCTGCTCGGCTGGCTGGCGCAATTTGGATTGTTCTATTTCCTGCACGACCTGCTGCCCGCCGATGTGCCGCCGGGCGGATTGCTGCCGGCCGTCGCGGGGATCGGCACCGGGCTGGTCGCCCTCGCAGGCTTCGCCCTCCCACCATTGGCGGCGCTGGGGCGCGTACCGCCGCTGCGGGTATTGCGCCGCGATTTGCTGCCCATCCCCTCAAGCACCTGGATGGTCTACGGCGCGGCGCTGTTTGCCTTGGGCCTGATCATGTGGCGCCTGAGCCTGGACCTGGTATTGACCTTCGCTTTGCTGGGCGGCGGCGTGGTCGCGGCATTGATCCTTGGCGGCTTGTTGCTGCTGATGTTGCAAAGCCTGCGACGCCTATTGGCTCGCGCCTCCTTGCCCTGGCGCCTGGGCCTGGGCCAATTGCTGCGCCACCCGCTGGCGGCGGCAGGCCAATCCCTGGCCTTTGGCCTGATTCTGCTGTCCATGGGATTGATCGCGCTGTTGCGGGGCGAATTGCTCGACACCTGGCAAAATCAACTGCCCAAAGACGCGCCCAACTATTTCGCATTGAATATCCTGCCGGCCGACAAGGACGCCTTTGGCGCCCGCCTCCTGGAAGTACAAGCGCAAGCGGCACCGTTGTATCCGGTAGTGCCGGGGCGATTGATCAGCATCAACGGCGAACCCGTGCAAGAGATTGTCAGCAAGGACTCCAGTGGCGACCGTGCCATTCAACGCGACCTGAGCCTGACCTGGGCTGCCGATTTGCCTCCGGGTAACGCCCTGACGGCGGGCGCCTGGTGGTCGGCGCAACCAAGCGATGAGATTCCTGGCGTGTCGGTGGAAGCCAAGGTGGCCGAGAGCCTGAAACTCAAGCTCAACGACCATTTGCTGTTCACCATCGGCGGGGAAAACCGCGAGGCACGGGTCACCAGCCTGCGGACCATCAACTGGGATAATTTCCAGCCTAACTTCTTCATGATCTTCCAGCCCGGCACCTTGAAAGACTTACCCGCGACCTACCTGACCAGCTTCTACCTGGCACCCGGTCACGACCAACAGATCGTCGATCTTTCACGGGCCTTCCCGGCTGTCACTATCCTGCAGGTCGAGGCGTTGCTGGAGCAGTTGCGCAGCATCCTCGCCCAAGTGACCCTGGCGGTGGAGTACGTGCTGTTGTTTGTGTTGGCGGCGGGGATGGCGGTGTTGTTCTCCGGCTTGCAGGCCACTCTGGACGAACGCATCCGCCAGGGAGCCTTGCTGCGAGCCCTGGGTGCCGAGCGCAAATTGCTGATCAAGGCGCGACGCATCGAGTTCGGCCTGCTGGGTGCCGTCAGTGGCCTGCTTGCGGCATTGGGCACCGAACTGGTGACGTGGGTGCTGTACCGCTACGCCTTTGACCTGGCGTGGCATCCCCACCCGTGGCTGCTACTGCTACCCGTGATCGGGGCCGTGCTGATCGGCGCTGCCGGGGTATTCGGCACGCGTCGCGCACTGAATGCCAGCCCGCTGACCGTATTGCGCGAAGGCTGAGACCTGGCTGGCCCGTGCTCGGTTCAAAGCACGGGCCATTATGCCTGCTTCACATATTCAATCTTGGTGATCCACCAGCACACCTCGCCGCCTGGGGTGTGCACGATTGCCTCATCGTCCACCTCCTTGCGCAGCAGGGCCCGTGCCATGGGTGAGTCGATGGAGATGTAATCCATTCGGTCATAAATCTCGTCATAACCCACGATACGAAAACGCTTGGTGTCACCCTGTTCGTTTTCGATTTCGACCCATGCGCCGAAAAACACCTTGCCCTCCTGCTCGGGCATGTATTCCACCACGCGCATATCTTCCAGGCGTTTACGCAGGTAGCGCACCCGCCGGTCGATCTCCCGCAGCAGTTTCTTGTTGTACTGGTAGTCCGCGTTTTCACTGCGATCGCCCAGCGAGGCCGCCCAAGTCACTTTGCGCGTGGTGTCCGGACGCTTTTCCCGCCACAGGTAATCCAACTCTTTTTTAAGCGCTTCATGGCCTTCTTTGGTAATCAGCTTGGTACTCAAACGCTTGCATCCCCAGGCAGTGTCCAATGGTGCCAAATACGCCAGGCATCATGCCCAGGCGTTGGCTGGCTGGGGGTGATGATAAATGAACCTGGGCGGCGAGCCCATCGGCTTATCCCTGGCCATCCAGGACCTGGTCCAGGCCAAAGAGCGTCCCGTGCAGATGCTGGCGCACTCCTGACAACTGCGACATCATCATCGCCAGCTTTTCCGCCTTTTGGTTGACCTCTGATTGCTGATCCTGCAGTTGAGCATGACGCTGCTCCAGCTCTTGGTGTTTTTCGTCCAATTGGCTTTGCTGCTCTTGCAGCCGTATCTGCCAGTGCTCAAGTTGCTCTTCCTTTTCGAGGACAGCGCGTTTTTTTTGCGTCAGCTCCTGGGCGACCTTGGCGAGATTGCTCAGGGTGCTGTCCATCTCAAGCAAAGACTCTTGCTCCAGCGGCGCAGGCTCCTCAAACGGTGGGACTTCAGGCTGTTCAACCTGAAAAGGCACCTTAACTGCCTCAGCGGGCGCCTCCGGCATCTGCACAAACGATGGCACCGGTTCTTCCACGATATCTTCCACCACAGGCTGTGGCGCAATCCTGGGTGGGGTTGGGTTGCGTGGCGGTGCAACCATTTGCGATGAGAAGCGGATCGACGGCACGATCACCGTACTACTTTCGATGGCAGGCAGCGCAGGGGCTGACATACCCAGGGTAATCACCTTCATCACCAACGCTTTCTTGATGATCACTGAGTGGTGATCCTCGGGTCGGGCAGGCGGCAACCTGCACCCCTTCAGGTCAATGAAATGGAACGGAACCTGGGGCTCGGCAGCCGGTATCGCCTTGGAGCCTGGTGCCGCCGCCAGCGTCAGAACCTGCTTGAAGACCTGCATCGCCACCTGCAAATCCTCCTTCGAATCAACGCCGCCCAGGAAGTAGCGTTCAAGCTTTTTACGCAGAACCGCGATGTAGACCCTGGAATGACCAGGTTCGGCTTCTTCATCGAGGCTATACACAAGAAAGTTCGAAGCCGTTTGGGCGACAGCAAACCCACAGAGCAACGCACCGTTTACAGGTGCCTGCGCATCGCTGCGCTCAAGAACAAGAGTACGTAGAAGCATCATGGCGATCAGGCCTCGTTACAAAAGAGAAAACCTTATATAAACATCAGATAAACATCCGAACATTAATAAGCCCTCCAAACAAAACAATTGTTTCAGCGAATTATCGAGCCGAACGTAGGATTCTTCTTATAAGTCGCGCCGTGCGTTCCCAACCACAACTAATGAACGTACTCTTTTTAAGGCCCTTCCCTATAAAGCGCCGCTTCGCACACGCCCCGAACACTTATTCGGTAACGACATGATCGAGATAAGCAACTTAACAAAACAGCTGGGCAGAACAAGCGCAATTACCAATATTTCCTTCAGTGCGCAGCATCAGGAATGCGTGGGCCTGTTGGGAGAAAGTGGCGCAGGGAAAACGACCTTATTGAACTTGATCGCCGGTACGATCAAACCGACTTCTGGGCAAATCAATATTCTGGGGTTCAATACCCAAACTCATTCACTTCAAGCCAAAAAAGCCATTGGCTATCAACTTCAGGGCGGACTCACCCACCATAGAATGTCGGTCAAAAACATGCTTGATTTTATTGCGGCCATTCGTGGTTTGAGGGGCCTGGAAAAGCGTAGCCAGGTAGAGCAGGTAGCCGCACGGCTGGACCTGATGCCCGTGCTCGACTGCCCCACCGACATACTGTCCCCTGATTTGAAGCGCAGGGTTGCATTGGCCCAGGCTTTAGTCCACTCCCCAAGCCTGCTCCTGCTCGATGAACCCACGCAAGGGCTATGCCCTGATCAACGGCTCAAGTTCAGCGCACTTATCAAGTCCCTGACCGAGGACATGACGGTCATTATCGCCTCCCGCCAGTACCACGAACTGACGGACATGTGCACCCGCGCCCTGGTCATCGCCGGTGGCCGCCTGGCCGCCGATGCTTCGCTGGCGGATCTGCAGCGCAGTTCCCGGCATTTCCAGGCGGTGACCCTGGCATCAGACAGCCCGTTGGATTTACTCGCACTTGCCGTATTACCCGGCGTCGCGGGCATCGAGGAGGACCAACATGCACAGGGCAAGGTGACTGTCCTGGCCATGCCCGGGCACTCCATCTTCCCCTCGATTAACGCGCTTATCGCACATCGCGGCTGGAACATAACGTCTTTGAGCCTGGAGCCGGGTCGCCTGGGCGATGTCGTTCACCATCTGAGCCAGGAGATACCTGCTTGAGACTGCTACCTGTTATTTTCAAGCGTCAACTCGCCAGTTATGCCTGCTCACCAAGCACTTACCTGAGTGTGGCGGTTTTCCTCGTGCTGTGTGCGACATTGGGATTGGACACCCAGCACTGGATGGAGCGAAACAGCAGCGATTTGCAGGTTTTCTTCGAACTGCACCCCTGGCTCTATCTATTGTTGGTCCCCATTTTATCGACGCAGTTGTGGTCGGATGAATACAACAGCAGCTTTTGCGACACGCTGAAATCCTTGCCTGTCACCGCCACTGAACAGGTGGTCGGAAAATTCATCGCAGGCTGGACCGTCTGCGCCATTGCCTTAATGTTTAATTTCCCTTTGGTGATCGCGGCCAACTATCTGGGCACACCGGATAATGCCGTTATCGCGTCACAATTCCTGGCCAGTTGGTTGCTGGCCGGAAGTTATCTCTCGGTGGGCTGCTTCATCTGTGTACTTGCCAAGCAACGCATCATTATTTTCCTGCTCACACTGGGCTTATTGCTGATTGCCAGCGCGCTTTCCTCAATGCTGGATGCACTTGATAGCCAGACACCCATTTGGATTATCGACAGCCTGATGTCCCTTGACCCTATTGCTCGCTTTAGCACGATGGATAATGGCAAACTGACACTGCATGACGGCTTTTACTTTATAAGTATGATCCTGGCTTTTCTCTTTGCGACGACCATCACACTCAACTACAAGAACAGCTGAGAAGGAAAGCCACTGATGGGATCCGCTCTTCGTGCGGGTATGACCTTACTTGTCATATCGCTACTGTTTCTGGCATTCAATCTGGTCTGGGTACCGAAAATACCCAATATCCGCTGGGACTTTTCACACACACAAATCCATACCTTATCGTCATCAACGCGCCAACTGCTGACAACACTTGAAAACCCATTGGACCTGTATTACTTCAATGCCATCAATGCCCCTCAACGGAGCCAGGCAGTGAGTCGTTACGGCCGTCGCGTTGAAGACATGCTCAAGGAAGTCGAAAAGGCGGCCAACGGCATGATCAATCTACATGTCATCAATCCAACGCCTTTTTCAGAAGACGCTTACAAAGCTGGTTTGTTTGGCCTAGATGACACGCAAGGTTTCCTAGGCCTCATTGGCACCCGTGCCGGCCATAGCGCGCAACGCATTGACCTGTTCAGTCCCGAGCATGAGTCATTGCTTGAATATGAAATCAGCCACCTGCTCCACAAACTCATGCACCCTGAACGTCCCACTATCGGCCTGCTGTCGGGACTGGCGCTACACGAACCTGCCGGCGAACTACTGGAGCAGATGCGCGAACAATTCAACGTGGTGGAACTGGCATCGACCATCGCTCAAGTGCCGTCATCGATAAGTACATTGATGGTCGTACAGCCCGGCGCCCTGCCCGAGCAGGCTCTGTATGCCATTGAGCAAGCGGTAATGAGAGGCGCAAGGCTGATGGCCTTTATCGACCCGGTGAGCGAGATAGCTGCGCAAGCCATATCGACCAACGCCAGGCTGGATGCACTGCTCACTGCATGGGGTATACAAATGCCAGCGGACAAGCTGTTGGTCGATAATATTTACGCCTCATCGGCTACGCCCGGCCCCGGAATGCCAAAGGTACTGCACCCGGCCAGGCTGGAACTTCCACGCCAGGCAATGAACCCGACAGACCTGAGCACCTGGAACCTGGATGCCGTGACCGTGTCCAGCAGCGGCGCACTCTCCCTGTCCAACAAAAATCGTACGCTGCTGACCCCCTTGCTACAGAGCTCCCGGCAGTCCGTGCTGCTGGATGCAGGGCGCTTTGCTTCTGCGACCACGTTCGACTCACTCATCGATGAAACCGCCACGACAGGAGAGCGCCACGTGATTGCCGCCCGCGTTGAGGGCCCCGCTTATTCGGTGTTTCCCGACGGCCTCAAGGGCCAGCCACCGGGGATGCAACATGCCGAGCAGATCCAGGTGGTGGTCGTGGCCGACACTGATGTGCTCGCGTACGCTGTCAGCAACGCTCAGCCCAACGGCAACGCGCAATTTGTATTGAATACCCTGGATAACCTGGCGGTTCCGGAGATACTCAGGCGCATCCGACCTCGCGTCATCACCCAGCCACTGCACAGGCTCGAACACATGCGCGAAAAAGCCGCACAGGCTTATCGCAAAAGTGCGGTTGAACTGGAGCGACGGCACGAGCACACAGAGCAAGCATGGCAAAGGCTGAATCCAGGGCACGCACGCCTGGTCACACAGGCCGTGGATACCAACACCCAGTTGCAGGCACTCAACAGGGAGCGCCTGCAATTGCCCATCGAGTTGCATACACTCAAAGCCCAGGCATACGCGCCCTTGCAGCGTTTCGAGCGATACCTTAAAGGGCTGATGATCGCCACGATGCCGTTATTGTTATGCCTGATTGCCTGGGGACTTGCCCTCCACCAGCGTCGACGCCGATCAGCCGCGCCAGCGGTCTATGACTGACGGCTCAACGCCGCGCAATCAACCCCTGGCGGGCAATACGGGTCAGTTGGTGGATCACTTCATGGGCGTCGCCGGCATTGGGCGCCTGGATCACTGCAAGGTCGAAACTATTGCTGGCAAAACGAGCCAGGGATTCGCCGTCCTCGACAAACTGGATCAGGAACGCCGAGGGCCTACCGCCACGGCGTGGCCAGCCGTCCAGATAACGCAGGAGCGTCGGCTGGTGTTTACCACCCAGGAGGATTTTCGGATTGCGTTGAGTCAGGTCCGCGGTAATCGGGGCCAAGCGTATGAGAGGGCGTGGTGCATTCATCGTGTCGTGTCTCTGCCTCAAAAGTCTGCGGGCAGGTGAGAGGCAACACCGAACCAGCGCTTTAGCGGTATTTCGAAGAGCGCCCTGGGAGAGGATACGGACTTCTGTCGGGCTGCATTGAGTCCCAGTGGCGCCCCGCAATTAGCTGTTTAAATCGGCGCATGAGCAGCATCCTAGAGAAGCCGGTGGGGCAGTGTCAAGAATCCCGAGCAACGAAAAGGCCCGCAGATGCGGGCCTTTTCCGGGACATGCAAACAGATCAGTCAGTGATGGCGCGATCAACCGACAGTTTGCCGGCACCTTCGAGCAACACCGCCAGCGCCCCGCCGAGCAAAGCCAGAGCAAACTCATAACCGTTATTGGCCATGAACAAGCCGTTATGGATATGCACCGAGAAGATTGCCACCAGCGTGAGGAAGGTCAGGCCCAATGCCGCCGGGCGAGCGAGCAAACCAATGATCAGGGCCAGGCCGGCAAAAAACTCGGTACCACCCGACAACACTGCCATCAGGGTACCCGGCGTCAGGCCGAGGCTTTCCATGAATTGGGCAGTACCCGCCAGGCCGCCGCCGCCAAACCAGCCGAACAGTTTTTGCGAACCGTGAGCGGCAAAGATGATGCCGACGAAGATGCGCAGGACAGTCAGGCCGTAACCGGCGCGGGTAGACAGGACGCGTGTAATCATTGGGCTCATTTAAGTAAATCCTTTTCCAGGTAGGGGTTGGTTGGCCGCTATATTAATCAGTTTAAGCAATGATAAAAGCGCAAATATTGCCTAATTAATATCGATAAAGTTGATTATTTTCGTGAGACCATTTTTGCTGCAGGCGGCTCCAGGGACTCTCGCTCCCGGTCGAACGCCAAGTAATACTTGTTGACGCTATTAACATAGCTGACGCCGCCCATCCCCACCTGCTCCATGGCGATGCGTTCAACCTGGAAGAACCATTGATTGGGGTTCAGCCCGCGGCGCCTGGCCTCGGTGCGCATCCCCTGGACCCGCTCCGGGCCCATGTTGTAGGCCGCCAGCACAAAAGCCATGCGCTCGCGCTCGTTGAGCTTGGGGCTGGAGAAAAATTTACGCCGGATCAACGCCAGGTAACGTGCGCCAGCTTGCACATTGCTATCGAGACTCTCGATGTTGTTGACCCCCACCCGCTGCGCCGCCGAAGGCGTGATTTGCATCAGGCCGGTCGGGCCGCCGCTATTGCGTGCGCCTGGGTCCAGGGAGGACTCCTTGAACGCCAACGCCGCCAGGTTCAGCCAGTCCATCCCTTGCTCGCGCGCATGTTTTTGCAGGACCGGGCGCAGTTTTTCCAGACGCTGACGGTCGGCGCGCGCCAGCGGGTTGCGCACCTGATAGAGGCGTCGGTAGATACGCTGGAACGCCACGTCCTGATCGGCAGGGGTTCGATAGGTCTTGAGAAATCGGTCAATGCTGGCGCGCAGCATCGAAGCGTCCTGGCGCACGAACCAGAACTCGTCACCCGGTTCGCTGATTACCACCTGCTTGTCAAAGCGCAGCTTGGGCAGGATTTTCGACCAGCGTTCGGCAATCGGTTTTTCAACGATCGTCAGGTGAAAAATCCCGGCCTGCACCATCTCCAGTACATCCTCTACCGCCAGGCTAGGGTCAACCCACTCCACCTTCACCGGCGCTCGTTTGTGCAGCGCCAGTTTCTGATTGACCTGACTGATGGCATCCGCCGCCGCACTGCCGGTGGTCAGCGTCAGCGTGCGACCAGACAGTTGCTCCAACTTGGTAAACCGTCGCTCACCCTTGACGCCAACCAGCCACAACGGCACATCGCTGACAATCGGCTCGCTGGCGCTGATCTTGTGTACGGCCTTCACATCCAGCAACTCGCCGGGCGCCACCAGGTCACCTTCGCCACGGGCCAACGCGCCGAGTAACTGGTCCTTGGCCTTGGGGATGATCTTGAGGTTGATTTCCTGGCCATCGCGGGCGTGACCGTTGAGGTACTGTTCGAAGGCGCGCAACCGATGGTATTCGACGCCGATGGCCTGGCCCTGCACTTCACCGGAGCTGTTGCGGCTCTGGTTGACCAGTACGCGCAGGGTGCGACTGGAGCGAATTTGCGCCAAGTCACGCACCTTGCCAGGCTTGGTGACTTCCAACGGCCCGTCCAGACGTGCGACCGCCGCCATGGGCAGTAGCAACGTCAGGCACAACACAAGCAACGCCGAGGGTCGGATCATCCGCTCTCCGGAAAGAATACTGGCCAGCGCCTTCGCGAATAACAAAGTGCTGGAGGTCAGAAACAGAGCGCTCTATGCGCTGGCAAGGCGCGCAACGGCGACACAGTGACAGGCAACTGGCCAACCACAATGTCGCTTGCGACGTTCAAAGACAGCGATAACGCGTTGTAGTTCTTGGTTTTTCTTATAAATCTACAGCTCTGATATGCTTTCCGGCCGCAGGCGGAGATAGCACCATGCAACTCATTGATATCGGCGTCAACCTGACCAACCCCAGTTTCGACGAGAGGCACCAGGCTGTCCTCGAACGCGCCTACGCCGCTGGCGTGCAGCAATTGGTGCTCACCGGCACCAGCATCGAGGGCAGTGAACAGGCCCTGGAGCTGTGTGCAAAACTTGATGAAAGCGGCCAGCGCTTGTTCAGTACCGCTGGCATCCACCCTCACTCCGCCAGCGACTGGAACGGCGACAGTGCACAGCGCCTGCGTAGCCTGTTGGGAGACAGTCGGGTGCGTGCCGTGGGCGAGTGCGGGCTGGATTTCAACCGCGACTTCTCCCCTCGCCCCCAGCAGGAAAAAGTCCTCGAACACCACCTGGCCCTGGCCGTCGAGCTGAAACTGCCGGTGTTTCTCCACGAGCGCGACGCCAACCAGCGCCTGCTGGAGATCCTCAAAGATTACCGCGACCACCTGCCCGCCGCCGTGGTGCACTGCTTCACCGGTGAAAAAACAGCGCTGTTCAGCTACCTGGACCTGGACTTGCATATCGGCATCACCGGCTGGATCTGCGACGAACGCCGTGGGACGCACCTGCATCCGCTGGTCAGGGAAATTCCCAGGGGCCGCCTGATGCTGGAAAGCGACGCGCCGTACCTGCTGCCGCGCACCCTGCGCCCCAAACCAAAAAACGGTCGCAATGAACCAGCGTACTTGCCCGAAGTCCTGCGCGAAGTGGCCTTGCACCGTCATGAAACCCTCGAAGACCTGGCAATGCACAGCACCGCCTGCGCCCGCCGCTTTTTCGGCTTGCCTGATGTGGATTAATGCCGTGCATTGACGCATGTCAAAAACGTTTTTCTGAGTAGCGGCACAATAATGGCACCTTGCCAATACTGTTTCCGCTATCAGAGAAAACCTTCCATGGGTGCCTGGCTTAGCAATATCTCGCTCAAGTACAAATTCTGGGCCGTCAACGCGGTCGCCTTCATTACCACCCTGCTGCTGGTGCTGTACGCGGTACAGCTTGAGCAACAGGCACGCAGCCAGGCATCCCAGGCTTCGGCCCAGGCTCAGGGGCGGTTGCTCAACGCCTGGCCAGCCGACAAAGCCCTGCCCACCGGCGAGCAATGGCTGGCCTATGCCCAGGGGCAAACCCCACAATTGGGCGAACAGGCTCTTCCAGCCTTGAATACTGCCAGCGGCTGGGTCGAACTCAATCACATGCCGCTGTTGGGCAAAAACCCACTGATAGGCGCCGAGGTGATCGATCGCGTTGACGGTCAACACGTCGCCGTCCTCGCCTACGCACCCAGCCTTGGCCAAGTGTTCAGCGAGCGCTTCGCCAACTATGCCGTCGCCGTGGCAATCCTGATGCTGGCCATGCTCGGCGCCTCACAGCTGTTGATCCGCTTCCTGCTCAGCCAACTCAACACCCTCAAGGACGTGATGCTGCACGTCGAGAAAACCGGCGACCTGTCGGCACGCGTGCCCTTGGCCTGCAAGGACGAAGTCGGCCAGATGGCCAGTGCATTCAACGCCATGCAGGCCGGTTACCAGCGCGTGGTCAACACCGTGGCACGCACCGCCCGGCAACTGGATGACGGTGCCGCACGCCTGGCCAGCAGCATGAACGAGGTGCAGCACGGTATGCTCGGCCAGCAGAGCGAAACCGACCAGGCCGCCACTGCCATCAATGAGATGACCGCCACCGTCCACCATATCGCCCAGCACGCCGGCGCTACCCGCGACCTGTCCCAGACCGCCGACACCCTCGCCGGCAGCGGCCAGGAGGTGGTCACCCGCGTACAGCGTTCAATTGCCGGGCTGTCCAACGGCGTGCAGCAGACCGCCGAAATGATCCAGAAACTGGCCCAGGACAGCCAACAGATCAACGGCGTGGTCGGGGTGATCCACAGCATCGCCGAACAGACCAACCTGCTCGCCCTCAACGCCGCCATCGAAGCCGCCCGCGCCGGGGAAATGGGCCGAGGTTTCGCGGTGGTTGCCGACGAAGTACGCAACCTGGCCAAGCGCGTGCAAAGCTCCACCGACGAAATCACCCGCATGGTCTCGGCATTGCAAGCCGGTACTCGCGATGCGGTGGACTTTATGCAGGAAAGCTCATTCAAGGCCGACGACTGCGTACAACAAGCCCAGGAAGCTGGCGCCGCACTGGCGCAAATCACCGGTGCCGTGGCGCAGATGCGCGAGAGCAATACTCAGATCGCCGTCGCCGCCGAACAGCAAAGCCATGTGGCCGAAGAGATGAACCGCGCCGTGGTGAGTATTCGCGATGTCACCGAAAACACCGTACAGCAGACCATGTCGTCGGCAACCACCAGCAATGAACTGGCGACGTTGGCGGGTGAGTTGAGCAAGGCGATTGGGCAGTTGAAGCTGTAAGACTGTTCTACCTGTAATCCGATTCCTACCGCCAAGCCTCGGTTTACCTGAAGTTTAGGCGAAACTTCCTCGCCATCCCCGCGAATAACGCCGACTTCTTTTACCCAGGAACCGCTGCAAAGTCCCTCGCCTGATCAAATAGTGCGAGGGATTGCAGATGGTTGTTTTCGTTAGAGCCCTGGTTGACAGGGCTGGCTCTTGATTCCGGTGATCGCTGGCTTTGTGCTGGCCCCCATGGATCCCAAGGCGCCGGATGTCACTCGCGTTTTAGCGGATTTTCGTACCTGCCTGAACACGTTCGACGCGTGGGCCGACAGCCTGTTGAGTGGTTCGGCACTTGCCATGGAGCAGGTGTTCAAGGTTGGGGAAGACGTCGCACTGGTCGCGCCGGCCTCTTCCGACAAACCCAGCCGCACCGTCGCTCAATGCAAAGCCCAGGGTGGGTTGACCCTGGTGCATCTGTTTGAAAGTACCCGGTTTGTACCCATCGGCAACACCCAGGTGGAACTGCAAGCCCTGGCTCGAGATGGCAGCCCGGTCGGCGCGCCGCTTCATCGGACCATCGGCCCCAGCGGCATTCTCGAAGTCAACGACTGTACCCGCGACCAGCAATACCAAATCACCTTTTACCCCAATGTCTCCAAGGATCACGTCAAGGCGCTGTATGCCTCCTACACGTCAGTGATTGCCGGGTTGGAAGCTGATCTGCGCAAGCAGTGGGACGAGCATTTCCAGCTTCAATGGGCCGACTTTGTCAAAGCGCCAGCCTATCAACGCAGTGGAATGCAGGGCATGGCCTTTGCTACCGGGCTCGGCAAGGCGCTCTACAACCTGTGGGACAACATCACCGAGCTGTATGACCTGCTCGCGAACTTCAAATCCAACAGCGAAAAGTTGCTGAAGTACCTCTCCCAGGCCGAGCTGGATGCGCTGCTCGCGCTGGGCAAAGACACGCTGGCCAAGGGATTGCTGGTGCTCAGTGATGAGCCGCTGCTGTTTATCTACGTGGCAGCGGTGGTGGCCTGGATACGGATGCTGCCGCCGCCGCAGATGTATGAGTTGCTGGGTGAAATCACCGGCGAAGTCTTGATCAACCTGCTGCTGATCTGGGCCACGCGGGGTATTGGCGTACAGCTGCGGCTGGGTGCGCAGATGCTCAGTCGCGTCAAGTCCGGGCAAGCGCGGGCGTTGTTGGAGTTGCTGGCCAGGCAGGTGGCGGGGCCGCGGTTGGACACGCATGTTGAGGCCGCCAAGCCTGTGTTGCTGAGCAGTGCGGCGACGCCGATCAGGGTGGTGCCGGCTGTACCGTTGAAGGCTGGGAATCAACTGGTTTCGAACCCGGTGCCCGCAGTGCGAAGCAAGGCCCGGCAGACCGTATTGGTCCGGCAGGAGCACGTCGATGATGCGCCGGCTGTGGCTTCGAATCCGAAGGGGGATGCGGCGGCACCTGCGGACAAGACGGTTACTAACGGCTGCCCGGTGTCGATGGTCACCGGGGAAGAATTGCTTACCCTCACCGACGGCGCGCTGGATGGGGTTTTGCCGTTTGAGTGGACCCGGCTGTATCGCACCAGTGCGGTGGAAGTCGATTGTGGGTTGGGGTTTGGCTGGAGCCATGCGCTGGCGCACGGGCTTTGTGTGTCGGGCGATTCGGTGGTGTGGACCGACCATGAGAACCGCTCGACCACCCTGCCCTTGCCTACAGCGGCTCGACCCGCGATCACCAATAGTCTTGCCGAAGCGGCGATCTACTTGGGCTCGACGCCTGATGAACTGGTGCTGGCCCAGGCGTCGCGGTTCTATCACTTTCGCGACGGTGTACTGACTGCGATCAGCGATGCGTATGACAACCGTCTACGCATTTGTCGTGATCGCTCGGGGCGAATTGAGCGGCTGGATAACGGTGCTGGTCGCTCGCTGCTGCTGCGTTATGAGCTGGATCGAATCGTCGCGGTGGACTATCAGGTGCATCGCGCCACAGGGCGTGAACCTTACGTCTGGGAAACCGAGCAGAACGTTGTTTCCTACGCCTATGACGAAGCTGGACGACTGGTTTGCGCGACCAATGCCGTCGGTGAAAGCGAGCGTTATCGGTACGACGATCAGCACGTCATTCTTGAGCGGCAGCTGGCCGGTGGGGCGAGTTTCTTTTGGGAATGGGAGCGCGCTGGCAAGGCGGCGCGCTGCGTCCGGCACTGGGCGAGCTTTTCGCAGATGGACACGCGCTATGCCTGGGGGGATGACGGCCGTGTCACCGTGCATAACGCCGATGGCAGCCAGGAAGTCTATGTCCACGACGACCGGGCGCGGTTGGTGCAGCGGATCGATCCGGACGGCGCCGAGCATTTCAAATCCTATGACGACAAAGGCCGGCTGACCGTCGAGCAGGATCCGCTGGGCGCGGTGACGGCGTATCAGTACGACGAAGCCGGACGCTTGGTGGCGTTGTTTCCCGGGGATGATGAGCCGACCTCCTACGAACATGACAACGGCTTCGTACGGGTTGTAAGGCGCGGCGAGGCTGTCTGGAAATACGAGCGTAATGAGCAAGGCGATGTCACCCACAAAACTGATCCAGATGGTAATTCGACTGACTACAGCTACAACAAATACGGGCAACTGACCGGAGTTTGGTACCCGGATCACAGTTGCCATCGGCTGGTGTGGAATGAGCGGGGCCAGTTACTGGAAGAGCAATTGCCCAATGGCGGGATCAAGCGTTATCGCTATGACGATTTAGGCCGACAGATTGCCCGCGAGGATGAACACGGCGCACAGACAGTCTATGAATGGGACAGCGTCGGTAGGTTGATTCGCCTCGTCTTGCCAGGCGGCACCACACGAGAATTCAGCTACAACCCCTACGGAAAAATCATCGCCGAGCGCGATGAACTGGGCCACGTCACCCGCTACGAATACGCCGATGGGTTGCACCTGATCAGCCGCCGTATCAACGCCGACGGCACCCAGGTCAAATACCGCTACGACAACGTTCGCTTACTGCTGACCGAAATCGAAAACGAAGTCGGCGAAACCTACCAACTTGACTACCACCCCAACGGCCTGATCCAGCAGGAAACCGGCTTCGACGGCCAACGCACCGCCTACGTCTACGACCTCAACGGCAACCTGCTGGAAAAGACCGAACACGGCGACGACGGCAGTCAGCTCATCACCCGCTACGAGCGCGACCACGCCGGTCGCCTCGTACGAAAAACCCTGCCTGATGCCAGCGTTGTCGACTATGCCTACGACCGCCAAGGCAATCTCCTCAGCGTCGAAGACGGCCACTGGGCGTTGGCCTACGAATACGACCGCCAAAACCGCCTGACCGCCGAACACCAAGGCTGGGGCACCTTGCGCTACGGCTACGACGCCTGCGGCCAACTACAAAAACTGCGCCTGCCCGACAACAACCGCCTCACCTTCAACCACGACAAAGGCGGCCATCTCGCTACGGTCGAGCTCAATGGTGAGGTGCTCACTGCACATTTATTCAAGAGCGGCCGCGAACACCAACGCCAACAAGGTCAACTGCTCAGCCACTATCACTACGACGAGCAAAACCGCCTACACGCCCACGCCGTTACGCAGCAGCAAAACTACCTCTACCAACGCCAATACGACTACGACAAAAGCGGCACCCTCACCCGCCTGCTCGACACACGCAAAGGCCAACACGACTACCGCTACGACCCGCTTAATCGCCTGACCCGCGCCGATCATTCCCAAGACGTCCAGGAGCACTTCGCCCACGACCCGGCGGGCAACCTGCTGATGCAAGACCGTCCCGGCCCGGACATCGTTGCCGGCAACCGCCTGATGATCCAGGGCGACCGCCATTACGACTACGACGCCTTCGGCAACCTGATCCGCGAGCGGCGCGGCAAGGGCCAGCAACTCGTTACTGAGTACCGCTACGACTGCCAGCATCGGTTAATCAGCATCACAAAACCGAACGGCGAAACCGCCAGTTATCGCTATGACCCGTTTGGGCGACGTGTCAGCAAAACCGTGGATGGCAAGACCACCGAGTTTTTCTGGCAAGGCGACAAGCTGATTGCCGAACACCATGCGGATTGTCATCGCAGCTACATCTACGAGCCCAGCAGCTTCCGCCCCCTGGCACTGCTGGAAGGCTATGGACCGCAAGTCACAACGCCCTACCACTACCAACTCGACCACCTCGGCACACCGCAGGAACTCACCACGCCCGAAGGCGAAATCGTCTGGTCCGCCCACTACCGCGCCTACGGCCAGATCGCCCGGCTCGACGTAGGCAAGATCGACAATCCGTTGCGCTTTCAAGGGCAGTATTTCGATCAGGAAAGCGGGCTGCACTACAACCGCCATCGCTACTACAATCCGGATATCGGTCGTTACCTGACGCCGGACCCGGTGAAGTTGGCGGGTGGGGTCAATGGGTACCAGTACGTGCCCAGCCCTACTGGCTGGATTGATCCGCTGGGATTGAGTACAAATTGTCCGGGCTCAGGAAAGAAAAAACCGACCTGCTCTTTGCCTGCTGAACCGGATATACCTGATGTCTCTCGTAAAGGGGCGTTCAGGCAAGCAAAAAGGGATGCCAATGTACCGATGACTCAAAACCCCGATGTGATGACACACCCGAAGTCAGGAAGAACGACACAGTACATAGTAGAAAAAATGACTGATTTGAATGATGACAATATATTGGATGAGAGCGGTAGATTCATAAATTCAAGAGTTTATCAATTCACGAGGGCAGATGGCTCTAAAGTACTTATTCAAGACCATTCTGCCGGGCATAAATTTGGCAGACCAGACGGCATAGGTGACCAAAAAGCGCATTTCAATTTGCGACCAATAGACAAGCCTCGAAACGGAACCGTAAACGGCGGCAAGGATCATTACAACTTTAGGAAAAACCGATGAAATACTGGAACGAACTTGATCATAATATTTTTTTTGAAAAGATTTTTAGCACGCCTATAGAAATCGGAAAAATTGCTCTTTTTTCTTTGCAAATAGAAAATGATCGACCTTCTGTTGGATTAGGGTTCGACATACCCGAATTCCCAGATATCTTGCCAAAAAAATGGGAAGGGAAAGGCTATAACACCTGCAGAATGGGCATCGATTGTCATGGTATTCGCGAATTAAAAATACACAACATCCCCCTTAGAGAGGTGTTTTTTGTTGATATTACTAAGCAAAATGACCTTTTTCATTTCCAAGCAAAGAATGAAAGTTCTCTAATTGAATTCAAGGCTAAATTCATTTCACTTTGCGATCCGAATGTATACATAAATGGTCCAGACGATTATTTTTTCTAGATAGAACAAAAATAGCGTAATCACTATGCCCCCATAGCCAGCCCCAATTCGCCCCCCGTTGGTTTGGATGAGGCCTTTCGCAGAACAGGCATACCGGAGACTGAATACAGCGTATCAAAATGGGGCAAAGACCAATATGGCAAATCATTTCCAACGGAATGGCGTGTACAAAGCGGGCCCAATAGGGGAGTGGAAGTGAATATTGACGACCTTCTGCTTGTGCCAAGCAAAGAAGGCCCAAAATCACCTCATATCGGCTATCAAACTCCTGGAAAGAGGTCCGGTGGAGGTGCAAAGAGAGGCCATATACTGCTCAAACTGGTTCCTCTTAGCCGCTCCAAAAAAGGTGTCCCTTGATGAGCTACTTGGAAGAGGAAATAGACGAAGCATGTAACACCTTGAAAATCAGCTCAAGGAAGCTTGATGCGAATGAACTCAACGTATTGATAAATTCTCTGACGAGAAAATTTTTCAAATCACAAAGCAACGTGCTTGATTCCACCGAACTGAACGAAAAACACACGGAGCACAACCCTGACTTTTGGAAGGAAATACCGTATCGCATCAGCGAGAAGGATCTAGTTCTGGTGGTATTTGACTCAGCATATACCGCCTGGAAAATTGATAACTCTCGAGTTCTAGCATCTGTTTTAGGCGAAACCACCGGCTATCCATTTTGGATAACCGATAGCGAAATAACATTTTTGGTGCATATGGATGATCATGACTGCGTCATTTGGGCATGAGGATCACTCCGCCAAACTGTTCTCTATAACCCCAATAGCCAGCCTTGATTCGCTACCCCGCCCCTGCGCACCTAAACTCTGTCCAAGTTGTTCCAACGGACAGAGGACTCACGATCATGGGCAAACGTCACCCCAATCTCCCCGCCTGGCAATGGCGTCATTACCCACAAAACCACCAGCACCCGACCAACCTGGCGTTGCATCTGATTGCCGTGCCGCTGTTTATCGTCGGTTTCCTGCTGATCGTTTCAGGGGTGTTCAGCCTGAGCTTGGCCAGCTTGGCTATCGGTGTGGTCGGCATCGTGGCGGGCCTGGCGTTGCAGCGTCACGGCCACAGCCTGGAAGCCCAGGCCAGTGAGCCGTTCAGCGACCGTAAAGATGCGGTGCAACGCCTGGTGGTCGAGCAATTCGTGACCTTCCCGCGCTTTGTGTTAAGCGGTGGCTGGTGGCGTGCCTGGCGGCAACGTCACCACCACTGACAGGGCTTAGGCGAACACCACCACGGTCTGGCGGCTGAGGGCGATCAACTCGCCGGTCGGGCTCCACAGCGCAGCGGCAGCGTGGCCGTAGCCGTCGCGGGCGTGCTCGATGTTGACGTGGTACTGGCACCAGTCGAGGGTGGTCAGGTCTTGCAGCGGCTGGATGAACTCGATGGTCCAGGTCAGGGTGCTGCCAGGCGCAGGCGTTTTCAGGTGCGGTAGCAAAGCTGGCGGCCAGGCGTCGACCAGGGCGAGGATATGCGCTTCGGTCAGCGGCTCTTCTTTCACATCCCCGCGCAACCGTACCCAGCCGCCCATGTCGCGGGACTTATTGCCCGTAAACGGCAGGCCGCCCACGGCCCAACGCATCGCCAGGTGGCGCATGAACTCAGGGGTAACGCCCTTGATGTACGGCAGCTCCTGGCACTCATCCCAATGTTTGAACACTGGCGCCGGTTCGCTCGCGACGTCGATTTCCGACGTTCGAGATGCGCCAAAACTGGCCTGGACCAGGGTCGCTACTTCACCGTTCTGGACCACGCGCCCAAGCAACTGGCTGACGGCCTTGCCCTCGCGTAGCACTTCGACTTGATAACTGGCAGGTACATCCGGCGCCACCGGGCCGACAAAGGTGATGGCCAGGGAACGTAACGGACGATCCGCCGACACCTGGGCACGCAGCGCCTCGTATTGCAAAGCGGCGACCAGGCCGCCAAAGGTGGCACGGCCCTGAGCCCATTCGGCAGGAATGGTGACGTCCAACGGGTTGCTTCGGGCAGCGTCGAGCAAATCACTAAAGCGCATGGCGACCTCACATCAAGAAAATCGATGGGGAATCTTAACCATCAAGACGGACCGGCACACCACCCATTCCGGCCAAAAGCCGGACCGCGTTAAAAACAATCGGCGCTGAGTTTGTCCAGCACACGGTCAGCCTGCCCTTGAGCCTTGAGCATGGTGCGCTGCCAGATGGCAACGCAAGGTTGCAGATCCGCCTGCTGCCCGGCCTGGGCCAGCCACTGCCAGCAGTCATGCCAGTCGCCCAGGGCGCTTTGGGCTTTCTTCAATCGCGACATGGCGTTGGGGGATAGCTTGTCCAGTTCGGGGTAAGCCTCGGCGGCGTAACGCACGCGCTTGATCAGCAACCGCAGGCGGTGGCGATCATGCTCGGGATCCTTCAGGGCTTCATCGAGTTTCTGCCATTGCTTGGCCAGGCGTTTCTCGATGCGCGGGCGCAAGCCTTTGAGCAGTTTCTGGTGCTGGGAGGCGCGAATAAAGCGTGGGAATGCATCCAGAATCAGTAACAGGTGCGCCAACTCCGGGCTTTGCGCCACATGGCGATAGGCCTCGGGCTGCAGGCGCAGGCGCCGATCAGCCGCCTCGTGATAACCGTGCTGATGCAGATACGCCGCCAGGACCTCGCGGTCACGCAGCGGCGTGGTCAATTGGCCAACCGTACTGGCGGCCAATTCAAGCTGTTCCACACCGGGCAGCCCGCGCAAAGGCCGCAACAAGCTGCGCAAGCGCCGCACGGTGGTGCGCAAATCATGCAGGGCTTCATCGTCAGTGACGGCGGCGAGGCGAGCCTGGCAGCTCAGTAACCCTACTTCCAGGCCTATGACCTGGGCGACTAACTGATTGACCAACGCTGACATCCTGCCCTCACTTTCCAATGAATAATCCTACTCGCCGCTACAGGTCAACGCCCGGCGCGAGACTCACGAATATAGAACCGCGCCTTCTGGGCTTTGTTGGAGCACCCTTCAAACGCTTCAAACTGCTGCTGGGTCTTGGCGCCAGTCAATAGCGACAGAGCCTTGGAGTAACTCACGGTGCCGGCAAAACCTTCAGCCTTGGCCAGATCGAGTTCTTTCCAGGCGGCATCCAATTGGGAACCGCAGCTGTCGCGGTAGGCCGTCTTGCCGGCACAGCCGGCCAAGGCCAGCACGATCACAGGCACACACATCCAGGCTTTCATTGATGACACCTCAAAATAAGCAAAATCATTCGTAGCCTGTAGACGTTACCCACAGGGAAAAGTGCCTTGTCCCTAGCCTGAAATCGGTCGTACCTATTGCCAGAGCATACCCGAGCACAAAGGTTATCCTCGAAAAATAACCGAAGATTGAAGCCGCCCCCCGGATGGGTGCATTGTGGGCACCTGTTTTGCGAAGGACTGGGACATGAAAAAACGTGTTGCCTTAGTGCTGGGCTCCGGGGGAGCCAGGGGCTACGCCCATATCGGGGTGATCGAAGAAATCGAACGACGCGGCTATGACATCGCCTGTATCGCCGGCTGTTCGATGGGCGCGGTGGTCGGCGGCATCTATGCCGCAGGCAAGCTGGACGAATATCGAAACTGGATCGAAAGCCTGGACTACCTCGACGTATTGCGCCTGGTAGATGTGAGCTTTCGCCTGGGTGCGATTCGTGGCGAAAAAGTTTTCGGGCAGATTCGCAAAATCGTCGGCGAGATCAATATTGAAGAGCTGCGCATCCCCTACACCGCCGTGGCCACCGACCTTACCAACCAACAGGAAATCTGGTTTCAGGAAGGCTGCCTGCACCAGGCCATGCGCGCATCGGCGGCGATCCCAAGCCTGTTCACCCCGGTGATGCAAGGCAATCGGATGCTGGTGGACGGCGGTCTGCTCAACCCGCTGCCTATCGTGCCGGTGGTGTCGAGCCACTGTGACTTGATCATCGCGGTCAACCTCAACGCCACCAACCAGAAGCACTATCGGCTGCCGGTGATCCAGCGCCCGCCGGCGTTCAAGAGCCGCTTCAACAGCCTGGCCAAGTCGCTCGGATCGCACCTGCCATTTCGCCGCAAACAGGCCGAGCAGTTGATGAAGCTCGAACAGGAAGCCTTGCAGGCCCAGGCAGCAGAGATCAACCCGTGGCTGGAGTCGGCTGAACCCGAATCCCAGCAACCCGCTGCCGCGCCGGAAAAAGCCGGCGCACCGAAGTCGGCGACCGGCTCGTTCATTATCGATAACGTCGGGCCTGCGTCGCTGCTGGACCTGATCAACCAGAGTTTCGAGGTGATGCAGACGTCATTGGCGCAGTACAAGATCGCAGGCTACCCGCCAGATGTGCTGATCAACGTGCCGAAGCGAGTGTGCCGGTTCTTCGAGTTCTACAAGGCGCCGGAGCTGATCGCCCTGGGGCGGGAGATTGCCAGTGATACGTTGGATCGGTATGAGAGTGAGCAGAGTTGAGCGCGTGGGTGTTGCTGATGGCCTCATCGCGGGCAAGCCCGGCTCCCACAGGTGAATGCATTTCAACTGTGGGAGCTGGCTTGCCTGCAATGTCGCCAGCGCAGGCACCACAGACTCAGGCACCTAGCAACCGATACCCCACCCCCGCCTCGGTCACGATAAACCGTGGCTGCGTCGGGTCATCCGCCAGTTTCTGGCGCAGGTGCCCCACCACGATACGCAGGTAATGGCTGTCTTCGGTGTGAGTCGGGCCCCAAATATCCTTGAGCAATTGCTGCTGGGTAATCACCCGCCCCGGATGCCGGGCCAGTTGCGCCAGCACT
Source organism: Pseudomonas synxantha BG33R (assembly GCF_000263715.2). Classification (NCBI taxonomy): domain Bacteria; kingdom Pseudomonadati; phylum Pseudomonadota; class Gammaproteobacteria; order Pseudomonadales; family Pseudomonadaceae; genus Pseudomonas; species Pseudomonas synxantha. Next base: position 1,935,264 of record NZ_CM001514.1, on the reverse strand, counting down.
GCATACTCCTTGCGGGTCAATGCCACTTCGGCACCGTCCAGCAGCACGCGGCGATAGGCCAGGTCCACCGTCAGCGGGCCAAAACTCAAGGCGGCTTCCTGAGCCTCTCCCGCCGGTGCCTGACGCAACAACGCACGCACCCGAGCGAGGAATTCCTGGATGCCGAAGGGCTTGGTCACGTAGTCATTGGCGCCACCGTCAAGAGCCTCGACTTTCTGGCCTTCACTGGCCCGCACTGACAGCACCAGCACCGGCACCGTCGACCACTCGCGAAACTCGCGCAGCACCTGCTGGCCGTCCATGTCGGGCAGCCCCAGGTCGAGCACCAGCAGGTCCGGTTTGTTCAGGGCCGCTTGCGCCAGGCCTTCGTTGCCGGTGCCGGCCTCGATTACCTTATAGCCCTGGGAGGCCAGGCTGATGCGCAGGAATTTGCGGATCTGCGGTTCGTCATCAATGACTAGAATCGTCGCGGTCTGGCTCATGGTGTCCGTCAAAATCCGTTAAAGAATCACCCCATTCAGGAGCCATTCAAAGGTCAGTGTCCAAGCCAGGTTGAGATTGTAGCGGCAGAAACAACGTGATGCAGGTACCCCGCCCATCAATGCCATCGGCCACGCTGATATGCCCGCCGTGCGCGCCCACCATGCCCTGGCAGATCGCCAAACCGAGGCCAGTGCCCTGTCCGCCTCGATCACCGCGAGCAGCGGTATAGAACATGTCGAAAATCTTCGCACGCTCGTCCTCGGGAATCCCCGGCCCTTCATCCGCCACGGCAAAAAACAACTGCTCATCCTGCACGCCAGCGCGCAACTGCAAGCGACCCTGGGGCGGCGAAAACCGGGCGGCATTTTCCAGCACATTGACCAACGCCTGTTCGATCAAGGCTGCATGCACATACAACAAGGGCAGTTCCGACGGCACCTCGGTGCTCACTTGTAATGGCGCCAGCACCGCGCGCAAACGCCCGAGGGCACTGCCGACGATATCACCGGGTGACACCCAGTCGCGCGCCAGTTTCAGCGCGCCGTGGCCCAGCCGCGTCATGTCCAGCAGGTTCTGGATATAGCGGTCCAGGCGCTCGGCCTCATCACGGGTGCCTTCAAGCAATTCGCGACGATCCTCCATGGGAATGGCTTCGCCGAGGGCCAGCAGGCTATCGATACTGCCGCGCATGGAGGTCAACGGCGTGCGCAAGTCGTGGGACACCGACGCCAGCAAGGCGCTGCGCAGTTGTTCGGTTTCGCCGTGCAGACGCGCCGACTCCAACTCTTGCCCCAACTGCGCCCGCGCCAGCGCCTGGGCCAGCGGCTGGCTCAAGGCAGTGAGCAAACGTCGGCGTTGCCCGCTCAACTCCAGGCCCGGTTTGGCGCTGACACCGAGCAAGCCCAGCGGCCCCTCTTCACCTGACAACGGCCACCACCACCAACGTCCGAACGGCAAGGTGCCGGTGCCCATACCGGCAGGCTGATCATGCTGCCAGGCCCAATCGGCGGCAGCGCGTTCGGCTTCGGTGAGGGTCAGCGGGCCACCGGTCTCGACCGTCCAGCCGCCCTGACCGTCGCGATTGACCAGACACAAGTCAAGGTCGCGCCAGCCTTGCAGATGGTGGGCGGCGGCGCTGATCACGGCTTGGCGATCGGTGGCCGCCGTGAGCTTGCGCGACAGGTCGAGCAGCTCGCTGGTTTCTTCCTGGGTATCGCGCAACGCCTGCAGTTGGCGGCGCTGGCGCGCGGCGAGGTTGCCGGTCAGGGCGGCCATCAGCAGGAAGAACAGCAGGGTCAGCACATCCTCTTCGCGCTGAATGGCGAAGGAAAAGTTCGGCGGGATAAACAGAAAATCGTAGGTCATGAACGACAGCGCCGCGCACACCAGCGACGGCCCCAGGCTGCTGCGCACCGCCACCAGCAATACGGCAGCGAGAAACACCAGCGAGATATTCGGCAGCGGCAACACACTGGACACGGCCCACGCCACGGCCGCAGCAACCACCGTGGCAACCACCGCCAACGCGTAATCGAACCACACTAACCCGCGCACATCCGGCAAGCGTGGCGGCGCCGGTATGTCATCGCTGTCGAGGACGTTGATTTCCAGGCCACGGGCATTGCGCAACAGCCGCGCCGCCAAGCCACCACCGAACAAGCGCCGGCGCCAGCGCATCCGCGACTGCCCCACCAGCAACAAGCTGGCACGGCGTTCGGCGGCGTGCTGGATCAGGGTCTTGGCGACCTCCCCGGCCCGCAATAACACCACTTCGCCGCCCAACCGCTCCGCCAGTTGCTGGGCGTTCTGCAGACGCAGGCGCGATTGCTCATCCCGCGCTCGGCCGTTGTCGACGTGCACCAGGCTCCAAGGCAAATGCCGACGCTGGGCCACACGGCTGGCATGACGCACCAGGCGTTCGGCTTGCGCATCGCCATCCACGCCCACCAGCAAACGCCCACGTACCGCCGGCGCGGCCTGGCCGAGTTGGCGATAGCCCTGGGCCAGATCATCGTCGACGTGGGCGGCGGCGGTTTGCATCGCCAGTTCGCGCAGGGCCATGAGGTTGGTCTGGGTGAAAAACGCATCGATGGCCGCACGCGCCTGTTCGGGCACATACACCTTGCCGTCACGCAGGCGTTCGAGCAGTTCGCGGGATGGCAGGTCGATCAGCAACAGTTCGTCGGCCTCTTGCAGCACCCAGTCCGGCAGGGTTTCGCGCACTTGCACGCCGGTGATGCCACGCACCTGATCATTGAGGCTTTCCAGGTGCTGGACGTTGACCGTGGTGAACACATTGATACCGGCCGCGAGCAATTCCTGAATATCTTGCCAGCGCTTTTCATGACGGCTGCCGGGGGCGTTGCTGTGGGCCAGTTCATCTACCAGCACCAGCTTGGGCTTGGCGGAGAGCAGGCCGTCGAGGTCCATTTCTTCGAGCATCACGCCGCGGTATTCGCTGCGTAACAGCGGTTGTTGCGGCAGGCCGCTGAGCAAGGCTTCGGTCTCGGCGCGGCCGTGGGTTTCGACCACCCCGGCAATCAGCCGTACGCCCTGACGCAGTTGGGTGTGGGCCGCCTGAAGCATGGCGTAAGTCTTGCCCACGCCAGGCGCGGCGCCGAGGAAGACCTTGAGCCGGCCACGGCCAGCCCGGGGCAGATCGGCTAACAGGGCATCGGCGCGGCCGGAGTCGCTCATACTCGGGGGTTCCTTCAGGTATTTATAGAGAGTCTTCAAGGCCGCCATCGCGGGCAAGCCCGGCTCCCACAGTGGAATGCATTCCACTGTGGGAGCCGGGCTTGCCCGCGATGGCGATCGCCTTGCTTACAACGCTTCCAAAGCCATATTCAGCGCCAGGACGTTTACCACCGGCGGCCCTACCAACGGGCTTTCGATGTGCTCATCCAGCAACCGCTGCAAGGTCGCCACCGGCACATTGCGCGCTGCCGCCACTCGCGCCAGTTGATAGGCAATCGCCTGCGGTGGCAAGTGTGGATCAAGGCCGCTGCCGGAGGTCGTCAGCGAGGCCAGTGGCACCGGGCCCTGGCCAGGCACTGATTGTTTGCCGGCATCCTCGACTATGCGGGTCGCCAAGGCCGGATTGCTGGGGCCCAGGTTACTGGCACTGCTGGACACCGTCGCAAAGGCTCCTGCTGACGGGCGTGGATGAAACCAGCTGTCGCCGGTAAAGTCCTGGGCGATCAGGCTGGAGCCGCGCACCTTGCCGCTGGCGTCGTGCACCAGGCTGCCATTGGCCTGGTCGGGGAAGGCCACTTGCGCCACGCCCGTGACCACCAGCGGGTAGGCGACGCCGGTGATCAGGGTCATGAGTACCAGCAGACTCAGGGCTGGGCGGATGATGTTTGTCATAGTCAAATCCTCAATAAATCAGACAGGTCAAACCAGGTGCAGCGCCGTCAGCAGCATGTCGATGGCTTTGATACCCACGAACGGCACCAACAGCCCGCCCAGGCCGTAAATCAGCAGGTTGCGCCGCAGCAAGGCCGCCGCACTCGCCGCTTGCACCCGTACACCGCGCAGCGCCAGAGGAATCAGCACCACGATAATCAAGGCGTTAAACACAATGGCCGAGAGGATCGCGCTCTGCGGGCTCTGCAAGTGCATGATGTTGAGCACGCCCAGTTGCGGGTAGATCGAGGCGAACAGCGCCGGCAGGATTGCGAAGTACTTGGCCACGTCGTTGGCGATGGAAAAGGTCGTCAACGCGCCACGGGTTACCAGCAATTCCTTGCCGATCTGCACCACGTCCAGCAGCTTGGTCGGGTCGCTGTCGAGGTCGACCATGTTGGCCGCCTCGCGCGCGGCCTGGGTGCCGTCGTTCATGGCCATGCCGACGTCAGCCTGAGCCAGCGCCGGGGCGTCGTTGGCGCCGTCGCCGCACATGGCAACCAGGCGACCATCGTTTTGTTCATGGCGAATACGCGCGAGTTTCTTCTCTGGCGTGGCTTCGGCCAGCACGTCATCCACCCCGGCTTCAGCGGCAATCGCGGCGGCGGTCAGGGGGTTGTCGCCAGTGACCATCACGGTGCGAATCCCCAACTTGCGCAACTCGGCAAACCGCTCGCGGATGCCGGGCTTGACTACGTCCTTGAGATGGATCGCACCGAGCAATTTGCCATCGGCGCAGACCAGCAATGGGGTGCCGCCGCTTTGGGCGATCTTGTCGATTTCCCGCGACAGCGCAGGTAAAAGCTCGCTGCGTGGCTGGCCGATAAACGCCAGCAGCGAATCCACGGCGCCTTTGCGGAACACGCGGCCCTGATAGTCGACACCCGACAAGCGGGTCTCGGCGCTGAAGGGTACAGCGGTCAATTCATCCAGGCTTGGCTCGGCCTGCGGGTGCAAGGCACGCAGGTATTCAACGATGGATTTGCCTTCCGCCGTGTCATCGGCCAAGGATGCCAGCAACGCGCCTTCAGCCAGTTCCCGGCCACTGACCCCAGGCGCCGCGACCACGGCCGAGCAACGACGATTGCCGAAGGTGATGGTGCCGGTCTTGTCCAGCAACAACACATGCACATCCCCCGCCGCTTCCACGGCGCGGCCGGACTTGGCGATCACATTGAGACGCACCAGGCGGTCCATGCCGGCAATGCCGATGGCCGACAACAAGCCGCCAATGGTGGTGGGGATCAGCGTCACCAGCAGTGCGACCAGAAACACCAGAGGCAGGCTGCCATTGGCAAAATGCGCGAACGGCTGCAAGGTCACCACTACCAGCAGGAAGATCAGGGTCAGGCCGATCAGCAGGATATCCAGTGCGACTTCGTTGGGGGTTTTCTGGCGTTTGGCGCCTTCCACCAACGCAATCATGCGATCCAGCGTGGACTCACCCGGGTTGGCGGTGATGCGAATCAGCAGCCAGTCCGACACCAGCCGTGTGTTGCCGGTAACGGCCGAGCGGTCACCGCCGGACTCGCGGATGACCGGGGCGGATTCGCCGGTGATCGCCGCTTCGTTGACCGCCGCAATACCTTCGACGACCTCGCCGTCACCGGGGATCATTTCCCCCGCGGCAACACGGACCACATCGCCCTTGCGCAGGCTGGTGGCCGGCACCACCTTGAAGCTGCCATCGGCCTCCTGGCGCCGGGCGCTCAAACCTTCGCTGCCAGCCTTGAGGCTGTCGGCGCGGGCCTTGCCGCGGCCTTCGGCCAGGGCTTCGGCGAAGTTGGCGAACAGCACGGTGAACCACAGCCACACGGCGATTTGCACGGCGACAAAGGTGGGCACGGTGGTATCGGGCACGAAGCACAATACGGTGGTGAGGATGGCAGTCAGTTCGACCACCAGCATCACTGGCGAACGTTGCAGTTGGCGTGGGTCCAGCTTGACGAACGCCTGGACCAGCGCCGGGCGCCAGAGCGCCGAGATGGCGGTTTTGGCAGGCTCCTGGGTTTTGACCGGGGCCGCGTTTTTTGCAGGCATGTTCATATTCATATCCCCTTGGTCAGAAGCCGATGCTCAGGTGTTCAGCGATAGGACCCAGCGCCAGCGTCGGCAGGAAAGTCAGGCCGCCCACCAGCAAAATGGTCACGGTCAACAAGGTGACGAACAGCGCGCCATGGGTGGGGAAGCTGTTCTGGCCAATCGGTGCGGCCTTCTTCATCGCCAGGCTGCCAGCCAGGGCCAGCACCGGGAGGATGTAGCCAAAGCGACCGATCAACATGCCCAGGCCGAGCATCAGGTTATGGAACGCGGTGTTGGCGCCGAGGCCGGCAAACGCCGAACCGTTGTTGGCACTGGCCGAGGTATAGGCGTAAAGCAACTGACTGAAGCCGTGGGGGCCAGGGTTACTGATCGCGCCCGCCGGGCCCGGCAGGCTGGCGGCGATGGCACTCAACACCAGCACGCCGACCGGCATGACCAGCAGGGTCACCACCAGCAATTGCACTTCCTTGGCCTGGAGTTTCTTGCCCAGATATTCCGGTGTGCGGCCGATCATCAGGCCGGCAAGGAACACCGCGATCAGTACGTTAAGCAACATGCCGTACATGCCAGCACCAACGCCGCCGAAGATCACTTCGCCAACCATCATGTTGACCAATGCCACCATCCCACTCAGCGGGCTGAGGCTGTCCTGCATACCGTTGACCGAGCCGTTGGATGCCGCGGTGGTGGTCACCGACCACAGCACGGTGCCGGTGGTACCGAAGCGTGTTTCCTTGCCCTCCAGCGGTGCGGTTTGCTCCACGGCCGGGTTGTTCAGGGTCGGATTGGGCTGGTACTCGGACCACAGCGACGTCGCGCCGCCGATCAGGAACAGCGCCAGCATACACGCGAGGATCGCCCGGCTCTGACGCAGGTCCTTGACGTAGTGGCCGAAGGTAAATACCAACGCCACCGGGATCAGAATGATCGAGGCCACTTCGAACAGGTTGGCCCAGGCTGTCGGGTCTTCGAACGGATGCGCCGAGTTCACCCCGAAGAAGCCGCCGCCATTGGTGCCCAGTTGCTTGATCGCAATCTGGCTGGCGGCCGGGCCCAAGGGAATCACTTGGTCCACGCCCTGCAGCGTGACGGCGTCAACATAGTGGGCGAAGGTTTGCGGCACGCCCTGCCACACCAGAAACAGTGCGAGCACCAGGCACAACGGCAGCAGGCCGTAGAGGGTGGCGCGGGTCATGTCGACCCAGAAGTTGCCCAGGGTATGGGCAGATTTGCGCCCGATCCCACGGCACAAGGCAACCAGGACAGCGAGACCGGTCGCCGCACTGACGAAGTTCTGCACAGTGAGGCCAGCCATCTGGCTGAGATAACTTAGGGACGCCTCACCGCTGTAGTTCTGCCAGTTGGTATTGGTCATGAAACTGACGGCGGTGTTGAACGCCAGGGTCCATTCCTGACCCGGCAACTTCTGCGGATTCAGTGGGAGGGAGCCCTGGAATAACAGGATCGAGAACAACAACAAGAAGCCCGCCAGGTTGAACGCGAGCAAGGCCAGCATGTATTTCTGCCAGCTCTGTTCCTGCTGCGCATCCACGCCCGAGAGGCGATAACAGGCCCTTTCGACAGGCCCCAACACCGGCGTCAACCACGTGCGCTGGCCTTCCATCACCTTGTAGTAGAACCGCCCCAAAAACGGTGCTGGCACCAGTACCACGGCAAAAAAGGCGATGATCAGCCAATAGTCATAACTGTGCATAGCCCGCTCCTAGTTCCGATCCGCGCGTAACAGCGCAACCAGCAGATAAATGAACAGCGCCACGGCCAATAGCAGTGACACTCCGTCCAGAACGCTCATGGAAATTTCCCCGTCTTGCGGCGATTGCCGCGTGTGAGGGCATTGTCCCCAGGAGGGGTGTAAAGGAACGAGAGCAAGGCGCCGGGTGGGGCGTAAAGATGGCGTAAAGAGTGGGTTTATGCGGGGTTTACAACGGGATTTGCAGTGGCTGGGAGGGCCTCTTCGCGGGCAAGCCCGGCTCCCACAGTGGAGTGCATTCCAAATGTGGGAGCCGGGCTTGCCCGCGATGGCGGCAGGTCAGACACCACCGCCCTTATCTGGTGCACGCCAAGCCACATTCAAACGCCAAACCGTCCCGCAGGCGACATAGGCACTGCTTTGCGACAGGGCTCCGCAGCCTGGCATAACCACTGCAACACCCTGAATCATTCCAACCCCTTCAGGGAGCACCCCACAATGAACACACAACTCAAACCCACCTTAGGCACCCTGCATCTCTGGGGCATCGCCGTGGGGCTGGTGATTTCCGGCGAGTACTTTGGCTGGAGCTACGGCTGGGGTGTGGCCGGCACCTTGGGCTTTCTGGTCACTTCGTTGATGGTCGCCGCGATGTACACCTGCTTCATCTTCAGTTTCACCGAGCTGACTACCGCCATTCCCCATGCCGGAGGCCCCTTTGCCTACAGCCGTCGCGCCTTTGGTGAAAAAGGCGGCTTGATTGCCGGGCTGGCTACCTTGATCGAATTCGTCTTCGCCCCGCCCGCAATTGCCCTGGCCATCGGCGCCTACCTGAACGTGCAATTCCCGGCACTTGATCCCAAGCACGCCGCCGTCGGCGCTTATATCATGTTCATGGGCCTGAACATCCTCGGGGTCAAACTTGCCGCGACCTTTGAGCTGGTGGTGTGCGTACTCGCCGTCGCCGAACTGCTAGTGTTCATGGGCGTGGTCGCGCCGGCGTTCAGCTTCAGCAACTTCGCCCTCAACGGCTGGGCCGGTTCCGACACCTTCGGCGCCCCGGCGATTGCCGGGATGTTTGCTGCGATCCCCTTCGCCATCTGGTTCTTCCTCGCCATCGAAGGCGCCGCCATGGCTGCCGAAGAAGCCAAGGACCCCAAGCGCACGATTCCAAAAGCCTATATCAGCGGCATCCTCACCCTGGTGATCCTGGCCATGGGCGTAATGTTCTTCGCCGGTGGCGTGGGTGACTGGCGCACCCTCTCGAACATCAACGACCCACTGCCCCAGGCGATGAAAACCGTAGTCGGCGAAAGCTCCGGCTGGTTGCACATGCTGGTGTGGATTGGCCTGTTTGGGTTGGTGGCGAGCTTCCACGGCGTCATCCTCGGCTACTCGCGCCAGTTCTTCGCCCTGGCCCGCGCCGGTTACCTGCCGCCTTTCCTGGCCAAACTGTCGCGTTTTCAGACACCCCATCGAGCAATTATCGCCGGCGGCCTAGTCGGCATCGCGGCCATCTACAGCGACGGCCTGATCAACCTGGGCGGCATGACCCTGACCGCGGCGATGATCACCATGGCGGTGTTCGGTGCCATCGTCATGTACATCATGAGCATGCTCAGCCTGTTCAAACTGCGTAAGACCGAGCCCATGCTGGAACGCACCTTTCGCGCACCGGGCTACCCCATCGTGCCGGGTATTGCACTGGTACTGGCAGTGGTGTGCCTGGTGGCGATGGCCTGGTTCAACGCCCTGATCGGGCTGATCTTCCTGGGCTTTATGCTGGCAGGCTTCATCTATTTCCAACTGACTGCGCAAGACCGCGCCGACGCCCCGGCAGATGCGATGTTGACGGGACTATAGCGCCCGCGAGGCAGAACGGGCCTACACTGAACTACTCAGAAAGCCCGTGACTCAAAGCAGTCATTACCGTGGGAAACTTTCCCACGGACATCTGCCTCAAGGAGAGCCTTATGCCGTGGTATGCGTGGTTGATTATGGTAGTCGCAATCGGATCGATCGTCGGAGGGCTGATGATGCTGCGCGACAGCGCCAACAAAGTCGAACTCACCGACGAACAACGTAAACGCGTGGCCGAGCGCAATGCGCAGGCGGATGCCAAGGATGCGCAGGATCGCTGAATCTTGAGTTACTCCCAATCCGCCTTGGCAATATGCAAGCCGTGCTGCCCTTTGTAGGCAGCACGTTCCGGTTGGCTCCAGCCACCTAGCAACGCGTCCTCCAACCGGTAGATTTCCACCCCCAACGGACGACAAACCGTTAGCGGGTCCTGCGCATCTGGCCCCCACATCGGCAGCGATAAATCCCCGCCAGGGCACGTCGACAACGCACACAGCAAATCAATCTCGGCAAAAAACTCCAGGTAATCACCCTTCTGCGCCGGACAGGCTTTCATAAAGTACATGTCATCGTGATTGAGGCCCGTGCACTGGAAAATATTCAACACGTCATGCACGTCGAATTCTGTCAGACCGTGGGGCAATACTGCACGGGTCAGGTTTGAGTGACAGTGGTGATGGAAATCCTCACCGGTCAGCATACGGTTCACATAAGGGTCGCAGCGCGTGCCAAGCAAATCGTGCAGGCGTCCGCCGTGTTCATCGATGCCGTAGCTGGCGAGGCTGTCGTCGGTGATGGTCACCAGCGGCCTTAGAAAGGGCAGGTTCGACCACAAGCGGTCATGGGTGCTGACATGGGCGCCTTGCAATTGCCTCGTGCGCGCAGCCCATAAACGCTCGCGCGGGTCATTGGCGTTCCACACGTTGAAGTCGCCCACCTGTGGACCCACCGGTGTGGTCACACGAAACACATGCCCTGCCGGAACCTTCCACGCCCTCCCCGTACGAATCGGTACCTCGAACTGTTCGATCAACGTGCGCTGATCCTTGCGATCACGAATACGTTCATAGAACGCCGTATCCACCTGCAACGCCGAACCTTTGCTGACTTGGTAAGCGGCGGGATAGTCTTTGTACATGGGGTATGCCTCCATCAAGGGTGATCAAACAAGGCGAGGGAAAGGCGTTCGGAATCATCCAGGTACAGGCTCATCGCCTCGCTGGCGGCCTGCGTCCGGTTGCTGGTCAGCAGCGTGTATATCTCATGGTCGCGCTCCAGCCAGGGTAACTGGAAACGCTGCTCATCCGGCGCGGCGCAAAACACCAGGCGCAGCTGGGCGATCACCTGGGCAAAAAACTCATCGAACAGTGGGCTATCCATCAACGCGACGATCTGTTGGTGGAACATAAGACTGTGGGTAGCCACCGCTCGCCAATCTTCGCGCTCCCGGGCCAGGGTGGTGGCGTCGATAGCGTTTTGCATGCGGCCTGATTGAGTGTCCGTCAGCGGACCGCTTTGGGCTATGGCCCGCAATTGCAGGGTGCGGCGGACTACGAAGAGGTCACGTACTTCTGCCCGCTCCAGGCGCCGAACCATTACGCCCTTATTGCGGACATAGCGGGTAAGCCCTTCTTGGCCCAAGCGATGCAGCGCCTCACGGATAGTATTGCGCGAGGCGTTGTAGGCCTTGACCAACTCGGCCTCGACGAGCGATACACCCGGCAGCAGCCGCCCGCCGATAATGTCGGCGCGTAATTCCAGGGCGATTTGGTCGGCTAAAGACAAGCTGGGCGTCATGTACACCTCAAGATTGTTGAACAATCGTTGAGTTGAATGTAATCACGTTTCATGCCAACGCGGCCTGAGAGGAAATAGACGCAGCTTTGATAAAGGAAAGGCCGGTCAATGACCGGCCTTCTGGGGCTATCTTCGCATCTTCAATTAATAACCAATCTGTCGCGATTCTTCTCCAGCAGTGCTTTGCCGATGCCTTTTACTTCCAGTAACTCATCCACCGCCGTGAACGGACCGTTGCTTTCGCGATACGCAACGATCGCCTTCGCCTTGGAAGCGCCGATACCGAACAGGTCGCGGCGCAGGGTTTCGGCATCGGCGGCGTTGAGGTTGACCTTGGTGGATTGTTCGATCTTGGTCATTTGGGTGGAGATTGGGCTTGAAGCTTCCGGCTTGATGGAGGGCGCAGCGATGGTGGCGACGGAGAGGCTAGTGAGGAACGCGAAGACGAGGGATGAAATGTAGAGGTTTTGCATTGGTGACGCTCCATGACATCGGTAAGAGAAAAGCAGCTTTCCGAAGCTGCATTTCTACATTAGGCGAAAGATGGAGGGTGTCAAAAATGGGGGTATTTCAAGGTATGAAAGAGTTCGGCTTTTTGTGTACAGGCCAGTAAACGCCTGCCGTCAAGCAACGGTTGGTGCCGACGTTCGCCTGATAAATCTTCGCACAGAATCGCAAATTCAAGTCGCGGGCGGTGCCTGGAATATCCAACCACCTTCCTAATGAACATCGATAATATCAAGGTCCGCAGCGAACTCGGCGGCCCCGGCATTACCGATGGACAGTAGGCGGAACAAAGAGGCCGATGCAGTAGCACCGCACACTTCATATCACAGCGTTTGTTTTTTCCGAGTAGGCAACCGTGGGGGCGTTGGTCTGCTCCACTCGTTTCTTGCGCATAAACCTTTTCTCTACATGAACAAAAGTAATGGTCGACAAGGCGACGATGATTGGAATGGTCACGAAATTTGCCACCCAAAAAGTTACTTTATCAAGAGCAGCAAGATCAAAAAATACAGACAGGAGCTTGAAGGATAAAAACAATACCGGCAAGTGGAGCAGGTAAACACTGTAGCTGATATCACTGAGCCTGTTCAGGAACTGGTAATGCAAGAAGTACGGATTTGAAATTGTAATGCATATGAAGAATATTGTTGCCAGCGCGAATCTCAACGCTCCGTAGCCGGGGACATCAACCAGCCCGCACACCCAAACAAATATACCCACTGCAATTAACATGGAAAAGAATTTAACCGGTTTATTCGTGATATTTTTTTTATGAACAACCGCCGCCACCATGCCTGACAGAAAGTAGGCCCAACACACCACGGCAGAGGTGCCCAGGTCAATGGCAGCAATCAGTATCGCCACCGTCAGGATAATGGACCTATAGCGCGACCTGTAAAAAATTGCCACCATTGGCAGCACTGCATAAAAACGCCATTCATGCACCAACGTCCATGTCACGGAACTCAGAGGCACAAGCGATACGCCCCCAATTTTCATTGGGTTATCTATGAAATTAAACGTTACCAGACCAGCGATAGTGGTAATAGACTCTTTATCCAGGAAATCAAACCCTGCAAAAGAAATCGCAATAATAAATACCAAGAACGATGCCAGATAGTAAAGCGGAGCCACTCTCCTGATTCTTGCTACGAAGAAATCACCCCAATCGATATGCTTGCTCTTCATGACTTTATCAAAGAAAAGAAAACCCGTTATGCAGAAAAAAATCTGCACACCAAAAGATCCAAGGTTCGGGTAAATTTGTCCCCACGCAGAAAAAACTGTATTTTTCACACCCAAATTTATTAGTACAAACGGCGCATGATTAATGAAAACAAATATAGCCGCAAGACCACGCAGGCCATTGATGAATTTATATTCATGCTGAACTTCTGCACTTTCTATTTTAGACCTGAATATCGACGAAAAAGCAATGAACATCAATATTATCAATAGCGTAAGTGCAATTACTTCAAGTGAATATTCGGTTTTCATTTAGAAAAATTACTCATGCAATGCCTTCCTGCTTTGGGCTATGTTGAAAAAGCTCCATGGATGATCAAGCCGCGGGCTCTGGCCGGCCGCTCATCACGAGGCAGCGCTCAATGAAAATGTCATCGTGCAGCGCCCCAAGCGGATTGTATTCCGGAAGCGGTGTGCAGGGGAAGAAAATGTAGAGCGCGAACGCTCCTTGAAAAGGGCGAGGTTATGCCAAAAAATACTCTAAATGCACGTCGTGACAGACAATGAAGCTGATAGCTGAGTATTTCAACGTGTCGGCAAACCAAGCCTTCTGATGAATAGATGTTGATTGACGTGAGTGCGCTGTAATTAATTAAATTATTCAACAGAGCGAACGTTTTTAAAGCATAGATAACAGCACCGCCGTACTGTTATCCGCTTCCAAGATCTTACCTCATGGCTCCAGCCGTCTTTGTTGATAAGACCAGTCAACAATTTCACCATCGGGGGCATAGCCGCTAACAGTTTCGCGTAACAATTGACGCACTTTACTGTAGTCATGGCTTTCAATAGCACATAACAACTCGGACAACCTCGGTTTCAATACGCTCCACGATAAATAATCTTCGTTTGCACTCATGATCATTGGATGTTGTGTGGCATCGACATTATCACCGATGAGTAATTCCTCGTAGAGTTTTTCCCCGGGCCGAAGCCCTGTGAACTCGATGGCGATATCGCCCAGCGGTTTTTTATCTGAACGAACACTCAGGCCAGACAGATGAATCATTTTCTCTGCCAATTCCGTGATTTTAACTGGTTCCCCCATATCCAATACAAAAACATCTCCTCCCTGGCCCATTGAGCCTGCCTGGATAACAAGTTGAGCCGCCTCAGGGATGGTCATGAAATATCGAGTGATCTTCGGGTGGGTCACTGTTATCGGCCCACCTGATTTGATCTGCTTGTGAAATAGAGGAATGACGGAACCAGAAGAACCCAGAACATTTCCAAACCGAACCATTGTGAAGCGTGTACGATTTTGAGGGGTAGCTGCACCGTTGAAGAGAGCAGGTTCTAGCTCACGGCTGAGCGCCTGCAACGTCATCTCAGCGAGCCGCTTGGTGCTTCCCATAACATTGGTAGGGCGAACCGCCTTATCAGTCGAAATAAGTACGAAATTAGCAACATTCGAAATAATGGCCGCTTGAGCGGTATTTAACGTACCAATAACATTATTCAGAAAACCTTCCGCAATATTATGCTCTACCATCGGCACATGCTTATAAGCGGCCGCATGATAGACGGTATTTACATGCCAGGTTTTCATCACATCAACCAATTTATCCTGGTGACGTATTGACCCCAGGATCGGCAGCAATTTTACCGCCAATGAATCCCTGAGTATGCGTGCCTCCAGTTCGGACATAATGCTGTATAAATTGTATTCACTGTGCTCAAAGAGAATCAGGGTGGTGGGTTGCAATTCAAGGATCTGGCGACACAGTTCAGATCCAATCGACCCCCCCGCGCCGGTAACCAGCACCACCTGGCCCTGTATGCAATGCTCCAACAGATCTTCTTGGGCGGGTACAGGATCGCGCCCCAACAGGTCGGCAATATCCACTTCTTGAATATCATCAACTTTGACACGACCGCTGGCCAAGTCCATGAAGCCCGGGACACTACGCACATGTAAAGGAAAACCTTCAAGAAATCCGAGGATTTCCCGACGACGCCCGCGCGTCGATGAAGGTATCGCCAATAAAATTTCTTGAGCCCCTGTGGCATCGATCATACGCTGGATATGTTTGGGCTTGTAAACCTGCAGCCCCGAGATTACCCGATCCGAAATAGTGGAATCATCGTCAATGAACGCAACGGGTCTCATCAAGCGGCCCATGCGTAATGCCGCGACTAGCTGATTTCCAGCAGACCCGGCACCGTAGATAGCTACACGCGGCAAACCATCGTCACGGTTGGTGAAAGGCACATGTTGAGCAGCGGTAAACCAATCTCCCAGGAAGAATTGGCGCAGCGCTAATCTCAAGCCCCCAATCATGATCAGGCTGAGCCACCAATAGTTAAAGATGATAGAACGCGGAATTACATTCTGGTGATTACTGTACCAATAAACGACCACACCAATAATTAGCGAAGACAGGCTGACAGCTTTGACGATAGCAATTAACGCATCATTTCCGAAATAGCGCAAAACCGCCCGATACATACCAAAATGTATAAACAGCGGAATAGTCACGATCGGCGCGGTCAAAAAAAGCCAGGTGTGCAGCATAAACGGATTGATCATTTCATCGAGACCTATCCGCACGACAAAAGCCAACCAAAGCGCAAACCAAACTAAGAAGACGTCAGTAATCACCTGCAAAATACGTTTATACCTGCGCGGGAGGCTTAATAAGCGCGATCTCAGTGAGTTCATATATTTCTAAACCTCTCGCAGTTCTAACAATCTAAAATCTAAATAGACGCACATCACGATTAGGCTCTCGCCACTCCGTCCCCTAACAACATTACTCTTTAACCCCGGCCTTGAACTTCAGAGCCAGGACAACGAGTGGAACATAGGCGATCAACATACCGACAGCACCATCAATTCTGTCAAATGCAACAAGCCATGCAATCGGTGCGAGCCAAACCAGGTTTATCAAGATTACGCACAGTGTGACAGGGACGTGGGCATTAAATCGCCGTGAGGCGTATTGATAAGCGTGACTGCGATGTGCCTCATACACTTTTTCGCCGCGTAGTAGCCTGCGCATCAAGGTAAATGTCGCGTCAACGATAAATACTCCTAATAAGATCAGCCAGACCCATAGCAGCGTAGAGGAAAAAGAAGCCGCTTTAAGAGAAATAATAGCGAGCGTGATTCCCAGGAAGCCGCTGCCCGCGTCGCCCATGAAAATTCGTGCTTTGGGAAAATTCCAGTAGAAAAAGCCTGCCGTCGCCAACGCTAAATAAATAGGCGGCCATAACAACTCCTCATACCCCAACATCCAATAGATGAGAGCGGCAGAAGAGCACGCACAGATGGCTTCAGCACTTGCCAAGCCGTCAATACCATCCATGAAGTTGTAAAGATTCAACATCCACACTGCATACAAAACGGCTAACGCCCCGCCAATCCAGCCTAGGTTGACGTGTAATCCAAAAATCGTGACAGGCGGTAGCCCGCCGATCCAATACACCGCCCATATCGCAGAGAGAAAATGTCCTAACAGGCGCCAGCGTGCAGGAATATGCCCGTGGTCATCCAGAAAACCTAACGCGGCTACCGTTATACCCGCCAGGAACGATGCAAGGAAAAAGGTGTTATCGATCAAATCAAAGGAACGCATCAACCCCAGGGATATCAGAAATCCCAGCACAATTGCCAGTCCACCACCACGAGGGGTCGGCACAGAGTGTGAACTTCTGCTGTTAGGAATATCCAATACATTGCGCTGGAGTGCATACCGACGCAATAATCCTGTAAAAAGAATGGAACTCGCTATTGAAATAATCGCTATCCAGAACGCCATCAGCCTATCCCTACCTGCAATAATTCGAAGTGAATCACTTTAATAAACGGAACTTTCGGCCTGTTTCGACCAAAGCATTACTGGCTTCTTTCGCAGGAACCCAATTCAATAATGTTTGAGCTTTGGCAGCATCCACAACCAATGACCTACACAACTGCGTATATAACGATCGCTTCCCGAGTGCGCTGGCGACCGAACGTATTACAGTGTCAGGAAGGCTGAACAATTTTTCTTTTCGCTCCATGCCCGAGGCGAGAAGTTTGATAATTTCACCAATGGAAAAATCATCTCCGTCAGAAATTAAAAATAGTTCGTTTGCAGCCAAAGGGTGCTCAATACACAGCTCAACGAAATCCACCAGATTATCCAGCGCTATCATGCTGCGCTTGTTTTTCACGGCGGCGAAGGGTAACGGCAATCCAGACGCTATCAGCTTCAGGAGACGATTAAAATTACCTGGCGCTTCAGCGGCATACACTAAAGGAGGCCGGATAACTGTCAACTCCATCGCCTCTGCAGCAAGTAACTCTGCTAGCGTGTGCTCTGCTTTTAATTTCGAGCGGGCATATTCTGCATGCGGCCGGGGCTCATCGCTCTCAGTAAAACCACACTTATCCGTCTCCGCACCATTTACTCCAATAGAGCTAATGAATATAAACCGACGGACACCTGCTTTTATCGATTGCTTTGCTAAATTAACGGCACCTTCGACATTTATTCGTTCAAACTCCGTAACTGGATCTTCGCTCCCCGCATTCAACACATGCGCGCGCGCGGCCAGATGGATAACGGTATCAACGCCTTGCAGGGCACGATCCCAGTCAGTATTACCGTCTACCTCACCGGTCGAAAACATCTGGATATCAGATGGCACATCAGTAGAGGGCCTGCGGGAAGAGCCGACAACTGAGTATTTGGCTAAACTGACGAGGTGCCCGGATAACGCCCGCCCAATAAAGCCATTCGCACCAGTAATAAGGATTTTCATTTAGTCCTGTCTAACACTTTCTGGTAAATTTTCAGAATTTTATCCAACATAATATCGAAAGTAAAATTTGTGCGATATCTGTATTGACCTGAAATGCCTTGTTTTTTTCGAAGCTCAGCGGATTTAATCAATTGCGTCAATGCGTCGATCAGCCCTTGCTGATCCCCACGCTCTACCACGAAACCGTTATCACCATTCGCAACCAGCTCGGACACCCCTCCGACGTTAGAGGCGATGACTGCAAGTCCACTGCGCATAGCTTCCAATATAGTCAGCGGCAGTCCTTCCCAGTCAGAAATCAAGACGAAAATGTCAGATCGTGAAAGCCTGATCGGAACGTCATCACAAGCCCCGGAAAACACCACCTTCTCGCTAATTCCCAGCTGTGCCGCCAATTTCCGGGCGTTCGCAAGTGAAGGGCCGTCGCCCACCAATTCAAGCTCCCAGTTTTTGGCTTCCACTTTTGCAAGCGCTTCCAATAGAAATTTTTGGTTTTTGGGTACTTCGAACCTTGCAACCATGATCAAGCGTATTTGATCAGACTCGGTAAAGCCGACTCTATTGGAACAGACCTCGGGCATACCATTGTGGATGGTCAGAACAGTATCTTCATCGCCCACTTTGGCCTTCAAGGCAAGTTGCCTGTCAAACTCGGAAACCGTAAGAATCTGGTCTGAGAAACGAGCCATGATCCTCTCAATATTACGGTATACGAAACGACGCTTTTCAGACACGCCCTCCGTAAAAGCCCAACCATGTGCCGTAAAGATCGCTGGCAAACCAAGACTCTTAGCGGCCAGTCTGCCGAGGATGCCAGCCTTGGAGGAGTGCAAGTGGACGAGATCGGGTTTTAGCTTGGAAAGCATCGCTCTCAGTTCAAAGAAGGCGCGAATATCCTTTCCAGGACTGATTTCACGAACGAGATATTTCAATGAATAGCACGACAGCCCCAGATCCCGCGCTCGAGAGTTAAAGACGCCCTCGCCACCCACGAGGATATCAACGCTATGACCTGCTTTAGATGAGCCCAGCGCCAAATCAAGGAGATGCACACTGGCGCCACCTATAACATCCGAACGAGTTATGACATAAACAATTTTCACACTACGCACCTTTTCAAATAACTTGCCCAAGCCCAAATTACCGGATCCAGAGATTGGCTATTTCTCATCGATGTGATCACACTAAAAACCACTCGAGGATTGCTGATAACCAAAATATCCTCAGGCCTTGGGCTGGGCATATAACTCCTCCCACCTACCAATCACAGACTCCATGGAAAAGTTATCAAGTACTCTTGATCTTGCCGAAGTGACGAGTGACTTTTTTTGCTCTGGAGGTAGATCAAGTGCCGAGTTGATAGCTTGACGTAGCGCCTCAGGATTGAATGGTTCAACAAGATAGCCGCTACCTCCCAGCACCTCTTTCACCCCTCCGCAATCTGTGGCAACCACTAACGTTTCGCACGACATCGCTTCAGCGACGACTAACCCAAAGCCTTCCCATGCAGAAGACAAAATATAGACATCCGCAGCGCTGTAGAATGACGGAACGTCGTCGCGTCGCCCGAAAAAACTTATCTTTTCGCTCAGGTTGGCTTTGTTAGCATATAGCGTGAGATCAGCAGCCAAGGGGCCGTCGCCTACTATCCACAGACGTACATTGTCGTGATCTTGTGAAACCAGTGTGAACGCATCTAACAGACAGGGATAGTTTTTGGCTTCAACCAGACGGCCGACTGCCAAGAGAACTCTAATAGAAGGATCCACAGACTCTCTGGCACGAACTTGATTCCGCACCGATTCATCAAACACAAAACGTTCCGTATCTATACCGTTGGGTACAAATACCATACGCCCGACAGGCGAAGCGCCTTTCGCAATAAGCATATCAACCGCTTCCTGGCTTACATTCGTTGTGAGATCAGCCAAAAAATCAGTCAGACGGTAAGCCAGCATTTTCAGCTTACCTCCTTCATTTGAACTATGTGCCGTACAAATCAGCCTGGGAACTCTCACAACTGAACGAACCATTCTGGCTATTAAATTCGCATGCACCATGTGGCTGTGCAATACATCTGGTTTAAATCGCTTAATTAATTTGACCAGATTATTAATTGCACGCACCATCCCGAAGATGGTTTTATTACCATTTAGAGCCACCACCGTTACATCGGGCGCCTCTGGAAGCACATCCGCGTCGCCTGTCAAATAAGCAATCACGACGTTATGTCCTCGTGCGCTCATCCGGTCAGCCAGATTTACGACTTGCTTCTCGGCCCCGCCCATCCCCAACCCAGTGATAAAATATAATATATTCATCGAGGCCGCCCTAGAAGCATATACAAAAGGCACTGTACGGATCTGATTAAATTCTTTAACTTATAATATACTGTTTTCTCACGCAAAAATTGCGACCAGTAATAAGTAAAGAAGCCTTTTGGATTAGCTCTTAAATGGCGTGAAAAATTACGACTGTATCCATCTTCCAGATAATCGCAGAGATAAATTATTTTTCGTGTAAAAAAGATGATATCGCCCGCGTCCCCCAATTTATTCCAGATATATAGTTCTGGAACAAATTTCTCGTTCTTGAATATGGGAAACGGAAATGCTGACATCACGTCAGTTCTAAATATGTAAGCCAAGTCACCCTTGAATAACTTGCCAGCTTCAGTCGGCGTCGAGACAAAGCTCTGCTCGACCGTGCTTAACTCATTACCAAGCAACTCACCACTGAAATACGCCTTTCGATAGCACAACCCCACTGTCTTATCAGTCGCGGTTGCGATTGAGGTATTTATCCTTTCAACGGCGTCAGACACCAGTGCATCATCGCTGTCTACTATAAAGATCCAGTTTGTTTTCGCAGCTGCTACCCCGCTATTAATAGCTGCGTGCTTTCCAGCATTACTTTGCCGTACCGCTGTCAGCGTGAAGCCTAGGTCTTTCTTTTTTAGCTCTTCAATGAAATTCTGAGTTTCATCTGAGCTGCCGTCGTCTATCACCACCCACTCAAACTCTTTTGAGCTTTGTTCAAGCAAGCTCTTGAGTAGCCGAGGGAGAGTACTGTAACGATTATATGTCGCCGTTAAAATTGTTATCACTCAGTGCGCCCCTCAAGATAAGTGACCGGCTTATATCGATAAGACAATACAAGAAACGTCACGCACAACATGACTTCCGCCAAAATAAACCCAAGCACGATACCATTGACATAATAGTTAATCGACAACAGACTTGCCAGAAGTATCGACACTACCGAGAACAAAAGCATTGCAGAACTCGCAACTTTGTCCATACCGCGAGGTATAAGCATGCACAAACCCAATGCTTGATTAGTCATTCTAAAAGGGATTATCCATACAAAAATCTGCAAGGTCGTCGTCGCCTGCTCGAAATCAGCCCCCAATAGTTTGTTTATCAGAAACCCACCAGCTACGGAAATGGAAAGTGCACTTACGCACCCCAGCAAGAACATCAACCCGACAATGATCCAGGAGAGCCTTGATGCTGATTTTGCAGAGGAAAGGTACTGTCTATTCAAATACGGAAAAAACCCAATGAGGACTGGATTTATAAAACCCACAAATCCTCTTATGATTTTTTCAGCAGGAACATATCCTGAAACAGCGACTTTTCCGCAGAGCAGTCCTACAAGAGCAGGCCCAGCGCTAAGCAGAATATTGTTTGAGCTCTTATAGATGAAAACGTGAAACCCTTTGCAAATCTGAAGCCATCCACCTGACAAGCTGAACCGAACGCGGCATCCATTTCGGTAGCACAAATAATTTCCGAGCACTGTATTTGCCAATGCAAATGTGGCTAAAATCGATAACGCCACCAATGCGTCACCTGGGTCGTGAACAAAAATAAATAAGCATATAAGGCTTGCGACCCGCAGACCTACTTCTAAAAAGACCACAAGCGCAATTTTCTCAAGCCCTTGAAAAAACCAAAACGGGCTAAACCCAAAAGCTATAAAGTACAGAAAACCCAAGCCTATTACTTCAAGCTCGAAGGTCTGTGAATTGATAAACATATAAAAACACAGTGCCGCGATGCTTATAACCGATGAAATTATCAGCTTCGCGGACAGCACCTCACCAAAGACCCTAGACAGTACCGTCACATCAGTCTTCGCCAAAGAGACTTGTCTGGCAGCACTCAACGAAAAACCGTATTCAACAACAAGTGAAGACAGTAAAGCAATTGATTGGACCAGTACGACCTTGCCGTATTCCTGTACACCCAATGAACGCGCCAGTACCGGAATCTCCAGAATAGGCACCAAATAACCAAAGAGCTGTACAACAAAAAGCAGGCTCATATTTTTAAATACGGTGAACACGTTATCGCCCTATCTGCTTGTCATACATAATATTCACCACCCCGGCATTGTCATACTTGTAAATACGAGACAACCAGGACACCATCAGAATCCAATAGCCCCATTCTGACATCTCAGTACTCAGCGGGTGAAAGAGCATAATAAAAATATAACAAAGAACGCCCAACACTGCGGCAAACTTAAAGAATATATTCTTATTTAAATCAGAACCGTCCACCAGCGACAACAAGAAAAACACAAACGGCATTAGCATTAAAAATAAAAGTGCCAACTCACCCAGTACGCCCACATCACCCAGCATGCCCAAATACACATTATGGATAACAATATTTTCCCCATCCACCACGCTAAATGAACTGCCGAATCCGCACCCGAATGGAAAGCATTTTTGGACGTTTGATATCCCATCTTGTATCATCGCCGACCTGACTGGATCGCCCTCAAACAAACGATTCAAGACCAACAATGAATCATGATTCGTCAGGTCAATATTTGAAGAGAGCAGCACACAAACCCCTGCGATCAAGCACAGTATTGCGACCAGTAGCGTCCTGATAGGGAAAATCAAAAAGCGCAAAAGAAAAAAGGAACATACAACGATCGCAAACCATAGAAAACCGGTGCGACTGGAGTCCGCCAGCAATATATACACCGACGCCATTAAAATGAGGCCAGCAAAAAGTGCATTTTTAATACGCGTCGTGAGTAACATTGCAATAATGTAGGGCGCAAAGAAAGCACACACTTTCCACATCACCCCTGGGTAGGCAAATTCACTGCCTTGCCGACCGTCACCCAATTGAATATAGAGGTCGGTAAAAAAGAATTTCGACAGCATAAATACAACAAGACTCACCACAATCGAAATCGAAGCAATCTTATAAAAGTCGTTCAACTCCAGCAAACCCGAACAGCTATATATCACGAGAAACAATATATAAATAGCTATGAATTTGACACCTTGATAAGCGGTATAGATATCCGAATTAATTACTCCGGAGATCATAAAAGCTAGTGTCATCAACGTAAAACCGAGGGTAATAGAGCTTACTTCTGGCGACAACTTCACTCTGCCGCCGCTACCATAAATCCCAAATACTAGTACTCCACCCCATAGCAACCAGTAGTTAAGCGAACCAATAATATTCCTAGTGTCACCCAAGGTCACGAGTACGCTGGCTGCCAGCACGGCCAGGAAGGCGTAACGCTTATTAGTTTTCATATCGACCTCAGAATACGCTCAGTTGAAGCATGCGCCGGTTGCCAATCGAGCCATTTCAGGTACCGATTAGATGAAGGGGACCACTAGAGCAAGCCATAGGCCCGACAGCGAGTAAAAACAATTTTACACTGCAATCGAGGCTTCTATCTAGGATCTTCTGCTGGGTCAAGGCTAAGAAAACCAACACTACAACAGATGGCAATTTGCCTCTAGGATAAGGGGGCGCGATTTTTACGCTTGACCCCCCGATCGAAACCCATCCTATATTGTATAATTGAAGAACTTGCTAAAGATCCGGCTCGCGCAATGCGTGCTTTATTATCCGGAAGAAAGCGATTGCAAACCCAACAACAAGACCAAGCAGTAATCCACCGATTATCAGCAAGGGACGATTCGGGCTTATCGGGGAAGTTGGCTCTAGTGCTTCTTTATCAATAGCCACAAGCTTAAGATTACTCATATCCTTATTCACACTCAGCAATCGTGCTTTCTCTGCGCGTAATGGCTGCACATCTGTCAGAAACAATTCATCCTTCACGCGACTCTTCAACACCTCAATCTCTCTATTGGACTCCAACAACTTTAATTCTTTGGCAATTTGAGAGATCCGTCGCTCAGTGAAGTCATTAGACTTTCGCTGTAGCAAGACTGCGCGCTCAGCTTCAAGCGCATTGACACCCATGAAATACAATGGAATCTGCTGATTGTTAATTTCCGTTCTCATGCTGACAGAACCGGAATGTGCATCATCACCCACGGAGGTAGGTGAAGCAGGCATCATAATATTCAGTTTCTTGGCAATTGTTATGGCCTCATTAAGCTCGGCAATTCGATTCGAATTTAAGCTATGAAGCTGCGTCCGCAGCCCTTGAAGCTCGTCTTGTAGCTGAGCTCGGCGAATTCTATCTGACTCGGAAAGGGATGCAATTCGTGCCTCTTTCCACGTGTCATAGCTTGAACGGGCTGCGGCCAACCTGCCGTCGATCTCCTTTAAACGGTTATTGATAATAACCGTCAAGTCGGCCGATATATGATCACGCTCATTCGCTATTGCATACTCTACAAAACCATTGAGTATTGAAACGCCATCAATCCCCTTTGGGTAGGTCAACTCAAGTTTCAAATAAGAACTAAGCGAGTCAGCTTTATCTTTATCGGACAACATCAAACTTATAGATTTTTTATTGAACTCTTCGAACGTCTGCTGAAGATTACGTCCAGGGCGCACAAACCCCTCAAAGAGCTTTTGATTGGATCTAAAAAAACCCATGCGAATCTCGTATGACTCTAAGGCCATACCTACCCTTACCAATGCTTCACCAGGAGGTAAAACGTAAACTTCCGAGCGGTTAAGCGCATCCAATTCATTAATCGCAGCAGGCCTAAGCACACTGCTCACCTTGTATTCTGGCGTGACCGAAAATGCATAAATCGCAAAAACTGAAGAAATCAGTGCGCCCACTGAAAAAATAATGATTTTTTGACGCCAGAGGCTTGTTACAAGCGCTAACGAGTCAAATTTTTTATGCTGAGGGATGAGAACGGAGCGTAAGCTACTACTCACAACAAAAACCTGCCTTCAAAGAGAAACTGCGGGCTCGTTATGCAAAACAGATTGTGTATTTTCTTATTTTAATTGGATTATCGTCAAAACCCTGCGTCTCTGCCGAATTTCGAGCGCACAAAATGCCTGTTATCGAGAACAGATTCCATTTTGCCATCTCTCAGACATTTTACAAGTCTTGACATGTATGTAGGGCGATTCTGAATTTGCCAAGGAACTGTCGCAATCTACGGGTTGCGCCAATAGGCACCGGCAGCGATTCATAATCCTTGAACGGCATGAGATTTCTGACAAGCGGTCACGATCACCGCTTATCCAATCCCTGCCCAAGACAATCAAGCAATCGACTTATTCTGACGCCTACGCACAAACACTCCCAATACTGGCCCAATCAACATCCCAACAATCAAAGCCACCACCACAAACACCGCCACCGGCATCTGCGCAGTACTCCAACCCAGGAACGACAGCGCCACACCCTGCTGGTTCTCCAGCACAAATGCCAAGACCACCAAAGCTGCAAGCACTGCAATCAATACCGCAACAACGCGCTTAACCCCACGCATACCCTTCTCCTTCCCCAAAAACACTCAGACGCCTTCTTCCTCTTCTTCGTTCACCCGATCACGCAATTCCTTGCCCGGTTTGAAGTGGGGTACGAATTTGCCATCGAGGCTGACGGATTGGCCGGTTTTTGGGTTGCGGCCTACGCGCGGTGCGCGGTAGTGCAGTGAGAAACTGCCGAAGCCACGGATTTCGATGCGGTCTCCGGTAGCGAGGCATTGGGACATTTGCTCAAGCATGGTCTTGATAGCCAGCTCCACATCCTTGGATGAGAGCAGCCCTTGATGGGTGACAATTCGTTCGATCAACTCCGACTTCGTCATATTTTTCCCTTCTTTTTCAAGCAGCTAGGAAAAGCGCTTCGAAGGTTTTAGCATGACTTGATGAATTTGAACAGCCCATGTGTAAACTTATCTGCCGACCGCATAAACACCTTCAGCCACCCTACTGTTACTCATTTACAGATCACCAACATCGTCCGCGTCACTGCGCCAGCCGGGTTCCAGCCGAACAGGTAGTCACCCTCTTCATCCTCTGCATCACTGGAGCGAGTGATGACTTTGTAGCCCTGCATCTTGCACTCACGGGCAGCACGCTTCTCGCACTTCTCCCATTTATTACCCAAGCCAGAGCAGTCGATCTCGATGCCACTGACGCCTCGCTTGGCGTGCGTCTTGGCGCTGGTGGAGGAGCAGCCGGCAAGCACTACCAATGCAAGTATTACGATAATCCTGTTCATTCAAACCCTTATTGAGTCAGCAACGCGAAATAGCCACTTCAAAGACTATAGTCAGTTCTGACATTGGGCTGAACGCCTTCGTTCGATGCAGTTGCTTCATCAAATTTCAGGCGCAAAAAAGGGCGACCGAGGTCGCCCTTTTTCAACAGCTTTACAGAACTTAGTTCTGCTTGGCCATTGCCTGGCGCAGCAGTGCCGCCATGGTGGTGTCAGCAGCAGCTTCCGGAGCAGCTTCTTTCAAGCTCTGGATAGCTTCTTTCTCTTCCACTTCGTCTTTCGACTTGATGGAGAGTTGGATCACGCGGCTCTTGCGATCAACGCTGATGATCTTGGCTTCTACTTCCTGGCCTTCTTTCAGAACGTTGCGCGCGTCTTCAACGCGGTCACGGCTGATTTCGGAGGCTTTCAGAGTCGCTTCGATATCGTCGGCCAGAGTGATGATGGCGCCTTTAGCGTCAACTTCTTTCACAGTGCCCTTAACGATTGCGCCTTTGTCGTTCTCTTGAACGTACTCGGAGAACGGATCGCTTTCCAGTTGCTTGATACCCAGGGAGATGCGCTCGCGCTCTGGGTCAACCGACAGGATAACGGTGTCCAGCTCGTCGCCCTTCTTGAAACGACGAACAGCTTCTTCGCCAACTTCGTTCCAGGAGATGTCGGACAGGTGAACCAGGCCGTCGATGCCGCCGTCCAGACCAATGAAGATACCGAAATCGGTGATCGACTTGATGGTGCCGGAGATTTTATCGCCCTTGTTGAACTGGCCAGAGAAATCTTCCCATGGGTTAGATTTGCACTGCTTGATGCCCAGGGAGATACGACGACGCTCTTCGTCGATGTCCAGAACCATGACTTCCACTTCGTCGCCGACTTGTACGACTTTCGAAGGGTGGATGTTCTTGTTGGTCCAGTCCATTTCGGAAACGTGTACCAGGCCTTCCACGCCTTCTTCCAGCTCTGCGAAGCAGCCGTAGTCGGTCAGGTTGGTAACACGCGCGGTTACGCGAGTGCTTTCTGGGTAACGGGCTTTGATAGCGACCCATGGATCTTCACCCAGTTGCTTCAGGCCCAGGGAAACACGGTTGCGTTCGCGATCGTATTTCAGAACCTTGACATCGATCTCGTCGCCAACGTTGACGATTTCGGAAGGATGCTTGATACGCTTCCAAGCCATGTCGGTAATGTGCAGCAGGCCATCGACGCCACCCAGATCGACGAATGCGCCGTAATCGGTGAGGTTCTTGACGATACCTTTGACTTGTTGGCCTTCCTGCAGGGATTCCAGCAGAGCTTCACGCTCGGCGGAGTTCTCTGCTTCCAGCACGCTGCGACGGGAAACGACAACGTTGTTGCGCTTCTGGTCGAGCTTGATGACTTTGAATTCGAGTTCTTTGCCTTCCAGGTGCGTGGTGTCGCGCACAGGACGAACGTCGACCAAAGAACCTGGCAGGAACGCACGGATGCCGTTAACGTCGACAGTGAAGCCGCCTTTAACCTTACCGTTGATAACGCCCTTGACCACTTCTTCAGCTGCGAAGGCTGCTTCGAGAACAATCCAGCATTCAGCGCGCTTGGCTTTTTCACGGGACAGCTTGGTTTCACCGAAACCGTCTTCAACCGAGTCCAGAGCAACGTGAACTTCGTCACCGACATTGATAGTCAGGTCACCAGCATCGTTGTAGAACTGTTCCAGCGGGATCAGAGCTTCAGACTTCAGACCAGCGTGAACGGTTACCCAGCGAGCTTGGTAATCGATATCAACGATAACACCGGTGATGATGGAGCCTGCCTGAAGGTTCAGGGTTTTTAGGCTTTCTTCAAAGAGTTCCGCAAAGCTTTCGCTCATTTTAATTCCTGTTGATAAGGGCGAAGAATACGCCCATCTCCACACCCCAGACGGTGTGGGTCAGTTTCAGTTAAAAGAAGCCACCGCAGGACTATGACTGGTCCCCTGCGGCCTTCTTGATCATCCGGCGATATCGCGAATGGCGATTTCACTCATGATGCGTTCCAGCACCTGTTCGATGGACAACTCCGTGGAATCCAGCTGTATGGCGTCAGCCGCCGGCTTGAGCGGGGCTACCGCACGCTGGGTATCACGCTCATCGCGTGCACGGATCTCATCTAGCAGACTCGACAGACTAACACCATCGACTTTGCCCTTCAACTGCAAGTAGCGGCGGCGCGCTCGTTCCTCGGCACTGGCCGTGAGGAATATCTTCAACGGCGCCTCGGGAAACACCACCGTGCCCATGTCGCGGCCGTCGGCTACCAGGCCCGGCGGCTCCTGGAACGCACGCTGGCGCTGCAGCAAAGCCTCACGAACCGCTGGCAAAGCAGCCACTTGGGAGGCGCCGGCACCGATGCTCTCGGTACGAATCACATCACTGACTTCGTCGCCTTCCAGAATGATGCGCTGCAGTTGACCGTCGGTCGCCGCGATGAACTGCACGTCCAGATGGGCGGCAATTTTCGTCAACAACTCTTCGTTGGTCAGGTCGACGCCATGGTTGCGCGCCGCGAATGCCAACAGGCGGTACAGCGCGCCGGAATCGAGCAGGCACCAGCCCAGGCGCTTGGCCAGGATGCCGGCGATGGTGCCTTTGCCCGAGCCGCTTGGCCCGTCGATGGTAATCACCGGTGCTTTGATATTCACAATTGAGCCTCTTGGGCAACACGAATGCCGACGTGGGCACCCAGTGTAAGAAAGTTCGGAAAAGACGTAGCAACATTGGCGCAGTCACGAATACGAATCGGCGCCGCCGCCAGCAGGGAGGCCACGCTGAACGCCATGGCGATGCGGTGATCGCCATGGGCATGCACTTCGCCACCGCCTATCGGGCCACCGTCAATGATAATCCCATCAGGCGTGGGTTGGCACTTCACACCCAGGGCCAGCAGACCGTCGGCCATGACCTGGATACGGTCCGATTCCTTGAGCCGCAGCTCCTCGGCACCGCGTAATACGGTGCGCCCCTCGGCGCAGGCAGCAGCGACAAACAATACGGGAAACTCATCGATCGCCAACGGCACCAACGCCGCTGGAATCTCGATACCCTTCAAGACAGCGGCCCGGACACGCAAGTCCGCAACAGGCTCGCCACCTACCTCACGCGGATTCTCAAGACTGATATCAGCCCCCATCAGCCGCAGGATATCGATCACGCCGGTGCGGGTCGGATTGACGCCGACATGCTCAAGCAGCAGCTCGGAACCCTGGGCAATCGACGCAGCCACCAGAAAAAACGCCGCAGACGAAATATCCCCAGGCACCTCAATGTGGGCAGCCGTCAGCCGATGACCCGACTCCACCGACGCCGTCGCGCCCTCCACCGCCACCGGATAACCAAAGCCACGCAACATGCGCTCGGTATGATCGCGGGTCGGCGCAGGCTCGGTGACTGCGGTTTTACCTTGTGCATACAGGCCAGCCAACAACAGGCAGGATTTAACCTGCGCACTGGCCATCGGCAACGCGTAAGTCAGGCCGTTGAGCGTCTGCCCACCACGAATGGTCAGCGGCGGACGCCCTTCAGGACCGGTCTCGATCACCGCGCCCATTTCCCGCAGCGGCTTGGCCACGCGACTCATCGGGCGCCTGGACAGCGACGCATCACCGGTCAGGACGCTATCGAAGCTTTGCGCCGCAAGCAGACCCGCCAACAGGCGCATCGATGTACCGGAGTTACCCAGGTAGATCGGTCCTGGCGCTGCCTTCAAGCCGTGCAGGCCAACCCCATGAATAGTCACTCGCCCATGGTGCGGGCCCTCGATCACCACGCCCATGTCGCGAAACGCCTGCAAGGTCGCCAGGGCATCTTCGCCTTCAAGGAAACCTTCGACCTCCGTTACGCCGTCAGCCAATGAACCCAGCATGATCGATCGATGGGAGATCGACTTGTCACCTGGCACCCGAATGCATCCGCTCAAGCGGCCACCCGGATTGGCGATAAAAGTCAGCTCATCGGCGTTCACTGCAGTTTCCATATAGGCCCGGCGCGCCAGGATCTTGCTGAAATGCTCTCGCGCCACCCGCGCCCGGGTGAACACACCCAGTAACTGATGGCCATCCCCCGCATCCACCGCATCGCGCAAGGCGTCGAGGTCACTGCGGAACGTGTCCAGGGTGCGCAACACCGCTTCGCGATTGGCGAGAAAGATGTCATGCCACATCACCGGGTCACTGCCGGCAATCCGCGTGAAATCGCGAAAACCACCGGCGGCGTAACGGAAAATCTCGAGGTTTTCGTTGCGCTTGGCCAACGAATCCACCAAGCCGAATGCCAGCAGATGGGGAAGATGGCTGGTCGCGGCCAACACTTCATCGTGGCGCTCGACCTGCATATGCTCCACATCCGCGCCCAGCTCGCGCCAGAGCCGATCCACCACGGCCAACGCCGCCGGATCAGTCTGCGCCAGTGGCGTCAGGATCACCTTATGCCGACGGAACAACTGCGCATTGGACGCTTCCACCCCGCTCTGCTCGGAACCGGCAATCGGATGGCCCGGCACAAAGCGCGGCGGCATAGCGCCAAACGCCAATTGTGCCGCGCGCACCACATTGCCTTTGGCGCTGCCGACGTCCGTGAGGATCGCCTGCCCCAGGTCCATGCCAGCCAATACGGCGAGCAATTTCTCCATGGCCAGGATCGGCACCGCAAGCTGGATCACGTCCGCACCCTGGCAAGCGATTGCCAGGTCCGCTTCACAGCGATCCACGACACCCAACTCCACCGCCAGCTTGCGCGATTGCGGGTCAAGGTCCACGCCGACTACTTCGCCACACAGCCCGCTGTCCCGCAGGCCCTTGGCGAACGAACCACCGATCAATCCCAGGCCGACCACCACCAGGCGACCGATCATAGGCACAGCAGGTTGCAATGCAGTGACATCAACCACGGGCCAGAACCTTGGCCAACGCCTCCAGGAAGCGGCTGTTCTCGGCCGGCAAACCAATGGTGATACGCAGGTGGTTCGGCATACCGTAGTTGGCCACCGGACGCACGATCACGCCTTCGCGCAACAAGCCCTGAAATACCGGTGCAGCCTCTTGGCCGAGGTCGACGCAGATGAAGTTGCCCTTGGACGGAATCCAGCCCAGGCCCAACTCGCGAAAGCCGTCCTGCAACTGCAACATGCCGCTTTCGTTAAGGCGGCGCCCTTCTTCCAGGTATTGGGCATCCTTCACCGCCGCACACGCAGCCGCCAGGGCCAGGCTGTTGACGTTGAACGGTTGGCGTACGCGGTTCAGCACATCGGCCACTACCGCTGTGGACAGGCCGTAGCCCACCCGCAACGACGCCAGGCCATAAGCCTTGGAGAAGGTGCGCGACACCAGCAGGTTCGGGTAGGCCGCGAGGAAATCCAGGCCATCGGGCAGGTCGCCGCCTTCGGCGTACTCGATGTAGGCTTCGTCCAGCACAACCAGCACATGCTCCGGCACGTTCTGCAGGAACTCGTTCAGGGCCTGCGCATCGAACCAGGTGCCGGTCGGGTTGTTCGGGTTAGCGATAAACACCACGCGGGTTTGCGCATCGATCGCTGCCAGCATCGCCGGCAGGTCGTGGCCCCAGTTCTTGGCAGGAATGACGCGCGCATCAGCCCCTACGGCCTGGGTCACGATCGGGTAGACCGCGAATGCATGCTCACTGAACACCGCATTCAAACCGGGCGCCAGGTAGGCACGCCCGACCAGTTCAAGAATGTCGTTGGAGCCATTGCCCAGGGTCACCTGATTGAGCTCGACCCGGCATTTGTCTGCCAGCAGGGACTTGAGGGCAAAGCCATTGCCGTCGGGATAACGGGTCAGCTCGGCAAGCTCCTCCCGAATCGCCGCCAATACTTTGGGGCTCGGACCCAGCGGGTTTTCGTTACTCGCCAGCTTGACGATCCTGGACGGGTCCAGATTCAACTCGCGCGCCAGCTCGTCCACAGGCTTGCCTGGAACGTAAGGCGAGAGTTGTTGCACGCCCGGCTGTGCCAGGGCGAGGAAGTTGCCACTCATGTCAAAGCCTCACAAAACCGCTTTCGGGTAAGAGCCCAGCACTTTGAGTGCCACGGCTTCCTGACTGATCTTCTCCAGCACGCCCTTGACCAGCGGGTCGCGGTGGTGGCCGATGAAGTCGATAAAGAACACGTAGGTCCATTTACCGCTGCGCGAAGGACGAGTCTCGATGCGCGTCAGGTCAATCCCGTTATCGTGGAATGGCACCAGCAGCTCATGCAACGCGCCGGGCTTGTTGCTCATGGAAACGATGATCGAAGTCTTGTCGTCGCCGGTTGGCGGCACTTCCTGGCTGCCGATCATCAAGAAGCGCGTGGAGTTGTCCGGGCGGTCCTCGATTTTCTCGGCCAAGCGTGTCAGCCCGTAGAGGCCCGCAGCCATATCGCCGGCAATCGCCGCCGAGTTCCACTCACCCTTGACCCGCTTGGCCGCTTCGGCGTTGCTGGACACCGCCACGCGCTCGACATTCGGGTAATGGGCGTCCAGCCACTTGCGGCACTGGGCCAGGGACTGAGCGTGAGAGTAGATACGGCTGATGCTGTCGGTCTTGGTGTTCTCGCCCACCAGCAGGTGGTGGTGAATACGCAACTCGACTTCGCCACAGATCACCATGTCGTGCTCGAGGAAGCTGTCCAGCGTGTGGTTGACCGCGCCTTCAGTGGAGTTTTCCACCGGCACCACGCCAAAATTCACCGCGCCGGCCGCCACTTCGCGGAACACTTCGTCGATGGCCGCCATCGGCTTGCTGATCACCGCGTGGCCGAAGTGCTTCATGGCCGCCGCCTGGGTGAAAGTGCCTTCAGGGCCCAGGTAGGCCACTTTCAGCGGCTGCTCAAGGGCAAGGCAAGAAGACATGATTTCACGGAACAACCGCGCCATCTCCTCATTGCCCAGCGGCCCCTTGTTGCGCTCCATCACGCGCTTTAGCACCTGGGCTTCGCGCTCAGGCCGGTAGAACACCGGCACTTCGCCTTCCGCCAGGGACGCCATTTTCACCCGAGCCACTTCCTGGGCGCAGCGCGCGCGCTCACTGATCAGCTCCAGGACTTTCTCGTCCAGGCTGTCAATGCGTACGCGCAGGGCTTTGAGTTCTTGCTCAGACATTAGCCGTGTTCCTTTTCGAACTCTGCCATGTAGGCAACCAGCGCGTTGATGGCGTGGATGTCGACAGCGTTATAAATGGAGGCGCGCATACCACCGACCGAGCGGTGGCCCTTGAGGTTCAGCAAGCCACGCTCGTCGGCGCCGGCCAGGAACGGCTTGTCCAGACGATCATCGGCCAGGCGGAACGGCACGTTCATCCACGAGCGGTCGGTAAGGTTGATCGGGTTGCTGTACAGGCCGCTGGCGTCGATGAAGTCGTACAGGGTGCGCTTCTTCTCTTCGTTGCGCTTGCCCATCGCAGCCACACCGCCCTGCTCCTTGAGCCATTCGAAGACCAGGCCGGACAGGTACCAGGCAAACGCCGGCGGGGTGTTGTACATCGAGCCGTTATCGGCCGCGACCTTGTAGTTGAGCATGGTCGGGCACAGCGAACGGGCGCGACCGAGCAGGTCTTCGCGGATGATATTGACCAGGATGCCGCTCGGGCCGATGTTCTTTTGCGCACCGGCGTAGATCATGCCGTACCGGGACACGTCGATCGGGCGCGAGAGGATGTCCGAGGACATGTCGCACACCAGCGGAACGTCACCGACTTCAGGCACCCAATCAAATTCCAGGCCACCGATGGTTTCGTTCGCGACGTAGTGAACGTAGGCCGCGTCCTTCGTCAGCTTCCACTCGTTCTGACCTGGAATGGCGAAGTAGTCGTAGGGCTTGGCGGTACCGGCCACATTGACGTGACCGTAGCGCGAGGCTTCTTCAATGGCTTTCTGCCCCCAGATACCGGTGTCGATATAGTCGGCAGTGCCCTCTTCGGGCAACAGGTTCAGTGGGATCTGAGCGAACTGCTGGCTCGCGCCGCCTTGCAGGAACAGCACTTTGTAATTGGATGGGATGTCCAGCAAGTCGCGCAGATCCTGCTCGGCCTTGGTGGCGATGGACACGAACTCATCGCTGCGATGGCTCATTTCCATCACGGAGAGGCCTTTTCCATGCCAGTCGAGGAGTTCACCCTGCGCACGCTGCAGGACTGCTTCAGGAAGCGCCGCGGGACCGGCACAGAAGTTATAGGCTCTCTTGCTCACATCCAATCTCACTCTGATCTGGTGGGGCTGCAATCATGTTCGGCAACACCCTTTTTCTGAAGCCAACCCATGTGGGAGCTGGCTTGCCTGCGATACAGGCACCTCGGTAGTTCCAGTGATACCGCGGTGATGCTATCGCAGGCAAGCCAGCTCCCACATGGACCGCGTCCAGGCAAAGGACGTGTATTTTTCAAAGGGGACAAACAACAAGGGGGCGAATCTTCATCCGCCCCCTGTGTGTCCGCTTATTCCTGCGGTTCTTCTTCGTCTGCGGCAGCATCGAGGGTTGGCTCGTCGACGTTGTCATCGCCGGCTGCGATCACCTCGCCGTCGAACTCCTCGCCTTCCAGCTCTTCACCTTCAACTTCCGAAGGCTCCTGCACACGCTCCAGGCCGACCAGTTTTTCATCCTTGGCCAGCTTGATCAGGGTCACGCCCTGGGTGTTACGACCCAGGCTCGACACTTCAGCCACACGGGTACGCACCAGGGTGCCCTGGTCGGAAATCAGCATGATCTCCTCGCCATCAAGCACCTGCACCGCGCCGACCAGACGGCCGTTGCGGTCGTTGCTGACCATGGCGATCACGCCCTGGCCGCCACGCTTGTACTCCGGGAACTCGCTGATGGCAGTGCGCTTGCCGTAGCCGCGCTCGGAAGCGGTGAGGATCTGGCTGCCTTCTTCCGGGATCAGCATCGAAATCAGCTTCTGCCCTTCCGGCAGGCGCATGCCGCGTACACCGCGGGCGGTACGGCCCATGGCGCGCACGTCGGATTCCTTGAAGCGCGTAACCTTGCCGCCATCGGAGAACAGCATGACTTCGCGCTCGCCATCGGTAATGGCGGCGGAAATCAGTACGTCACCTTCATCCAGCTCCAGGGCGATCAGGCCCACGCTGCGTTGACGGCTGAAGGATTCCAGCGGGGTCTTCTTCACGGTGCCCTTGGCGGTGGCCATGAAGATGAAGTGACCTTCGGTGTATTCCTCGACCGGCAGCATGGTGGTGATGTATTCATCACTGTCCAGCGGCAGCAGGTTGACCAATGGGCGACCACGGGCAGCACGGGAAGCTTCCGGGATTTCGTAGGTTTTGAGCCAGTACACCTTGCCCTTGCTGGAGAACAGCAGCAGCGTGGTGTGGCTGTTGGCGACCAGCAGGTGAGCGATGTAGTCCTCATCCTTGACGCCGGTAGCCGATTTGCCTTTACCGCCACGGCGCTGAGCCTGGTACGCAGCCAACGGCTGGGTCTTGGCATAGCCACCGTGGGAGATGGTCACGACGCGCTCTTCTTCCGGGATCATGTCACCCAGGGTCAGGTCCAGGCGCGCATCGAGGATTTCGGTGCGGCGCACGTCGCCATATTCGGCGCGAATCACTTCCAGTTCTTCGCGGATCACTTCCATCAGGCGCACAGCGCTGCTGAGGATGCGGATCAACTCGCCGATCTGGTTGAGGATTTCCTGGTACTCGGCCAGCAGCTTCTCGTGCTCAAGGCCGGTCAGGCGGTGCAGGCGCAGTTCCAGGATGGCCTGGGCCTGCTCCGGCGACAGGAAGTACTTGCCTTCGCGCAGGCCGTATTGCGGGTCCAGGGTTTCCGGACGGCACGAATCGGCGCCTGCGCGCTCAACCATGGCCACCACAGCGCTGGATTCCCAAGGCGTGCTGATCAACGCTTCCTTGGCTTCCGACGGGGTTGGCGAGGCTTTGATCAAGGCGATGACCGGATCGATGTTCGACAGCGCAACGGCCTGGCCTTCCAGGATGTGCCCACGCTCGCGGGCCTTGCGCAGTTCGAACACGGTACGGCGGGTGACCACTTCGCGACGGTGACGCACGAAGGCTTCCAGCAGGTCCTTGAGGTTCAGGATACGTGGGCGGCCGTCGATCAGTGCAACCACGTTGATACCAAACACGCTTTGCAGCTGGGTCTGGGCGTAGAGGTTGTTGAGGATCACCTCAGGCACTTCGCCACGACGCAGCTCGATCACCACGCGCATACCGTCTTTGTCGGACTCGTCGCGCAGTTCGGTGATGCCTTCGAGCTTCTTCTCTTTAACCAGCTCGGCGATCTTCTCGATCAGACGCGCCTTGTTCAGTTGGTATGGGAGCTCGGTGATGACGATCTGCTGGCGGCCACCGACCTTGTCGATGTCTTCGATCATCGAACGGGCGCGCATGTAAATGCGCCCGCGACCGGTGCGGTAGGCTTCGATGATGCCGGCGCGACCGTTGATGATCGCGGCGGTCGGGAAGTCCGGGCCGGGGATGTACTGCATCAGCTCATCGACAGTCAGCTCGGGGTTGTCGATAAGGGCCAGGCAACCATCGATGACTTCACCGAGGTTGTGCGGCGGGATGTTGGTGGCCATGCCCACGGCGATACCGCTGGAGCCGTTGACCAGCAGGTTGGGGATCTTGGTGGGCATGACGGCCGGGATCATTTCGGTGCCGTCGTAGTTCGGCACCCAGTCCACGGTTTCTTTATGCAGGTCGGCCAGCAGCTCATGCGCCAGCTTGGTCATGCGCACTTCGGTGTATCGCATGGCCGCGGCGTTGTCGCCGTCGACCGAACCGAAGTTGCCCTGGCCGTCTACCAGCAGGTAGCGCAGGGAAAACGGCTGGGCCATCCGAACGATGGTGTCGTACACCGCAGTGTCGCCGTGAGGGTGATACTTACCGATCACGTCACCGACAACACGGGCAGATTTCTTGTACGGCTTGTTCCAGTCGTTACCCAGCTCGCTCATCGCGAACAGCACACGCCGGTGCACGGGCTTCAAGCCATCGCGCGCATCAGGCAGTGCCCGACCGACAATTACGCTCATCGCGTAGTCGAGGTAGGACTGTTTCAGCTCGTCTTCGATATTGACCGGGAGGATTTCTTTGGCCAGTTCGCCCATGAGAAGCCTGATTCCTTTTTCGGGTGAAACCTCGTCACATCCATTCGGGACGAACGAAGCTCGCCGCTGCCGACACAGTGCCTGACAACGACTTACGACAAATCAACGAGTTATGACACGGATCTGCGCGTTATGGGCAACCCCTCGGGGCAGCCCTGGAAACCGCCGAATGTTATCACAATCGCCGCCACGCACCTATCCCCCTGATGCGCATGGAGGCTAGTAATTTGACGGATGACAGGCTTGAAGGGGACGAGAGGGGCTCAGAGGTGGGGTGATGCTGTTTTTTGAGGATGGATCCGAGGGTTTTATTGACTTTCGGGCCCAATCGGGGGCAAGCCCCCTCCCACACTTGAATTGTGAACACAGTCAAAATGTGGGAGGGGGCTTGCCCCCGATTGCTATTTCACAGACACCACTGTCCTCAATGCAGCCGCTTACGGCACATCAACCTGGCCAATTTGGCAGTATCCGGCCGCTCGACCACGCCTTTCTCGGTCACGATCACATCAATCAGGTCGGCCGGGGTCACATCAAATACCGGATTAAACGCATCCACCTCCAGCCGCTGCCCCATGACGTCCAGCAGCTCAGCGGGATCGCGCGTCTCCAGCGCAACATCATCGCCGGTAGCCATCATCAAATCGAGCGTCGAACTCGACGCCACCACCATAAAGCGCACGCCATGATGCATGGCACAGACGGCTAGCTGATAAGTGCCGATCTTGCTGATCACGTCACCATTGGCGGCAATACAGTCAGCACCGACCACCACCCAGGTCACGCCTTTGGTCTTGAGGATATGCGCCCCGGCGGAGTCGGCATTCACCGTCACCGGGATGCCCTCGCCCGCCAACTCCCACGCCGTCAGGCGCGAGCCTTGCAGCCATGGACGGGTTTCGTTGACATAGACCTGTTCGACCAGCCCCTCCAGGAACGCCGCGCGAATCACGCCGTGGGCCGTACCGACACCGCCCGTGGCCAATGCTCCGGCGTTGCCATGGGTGAGGATCGCCTGGGCGTTGCCCTGGTGCTTGCGAATCCGCTCCATACCCAACTGGGCCATGACCACATTGGCCTCCCGGTCGCTTTCATGGATCACAATGGCCTGGGCTTCCAGCACGGCAACCGGGTCGGCGTGCTGCTTGAGGCGGTCCAGGCAGTCGCGCATATTCTTGAGTGCCCAGAACAGATTCGACCCGGTCGGGCGGCTATCGGCCAGCAGCGCGTAGTCTTCTTCCCACGCTGCCTGCCAGTCGCCACCCTCGGCAATGCGCTCACGGGCGGCCAGCACCAGGCCATAGGCGGCGCTGATGCCGATGGCCGCTGCGCCCCGCACCACCATCGAACGAATGGCCTCGGCCACCGCCGCGACGGTATGACAGGCCACCCAGCTCTCCCGGGACGGCAACACGCGCTGATCGAGCAGGTACAGCGCGCCGTCACGCCAATCGATGGCCTTCACTTTCTCTGCAGCCAACAGTCGGTCGCGCATCCCTTACCCCGCACTCATGAACAAAAGCCGCGGATTATAGCGATCCGCCAGCCAGGACGCTCGGGTATACTTCGCCCTTCTTTTATAGCTGCCTGGGAAGAAGCCTGCGATGACCTCCACTGCCGCCCCGCTCGACGTGTTGCTCTTGCCGACCTGGCTGGTACCGGTCGAACCTGCCGGCGTGGTGCTCAAAGAGCATGGTCTGGGCATCCGCGATGGGCGCATTGCCTTTATCGGCCCACGGGCCGCCGCATTGAAGCTGGCGGCCAATGAGGTGCGCGAACTGCCCGGCATGTTGCTCAGCCCCGGCTTGATCAACGCCCACGGCCATGCGGCAATGAGCCTGTTCCGTGGCTTGGCCGATGACCTGCCGTTGATGACCTGGCTGGAAAAACACATCTGGCCGGCCGAAGCCAAATGGGTCGATGAAGCCTTTGTGCGCGACGGCACCAACCTGGCCATCGCCGAACAGCTCAAGGGCGGCATCACCTGCTTCTCCGACATGTACTTCTTCCCCAAGGTCGCCAGCGATTGCGTGCACAATAGCGGTATGCGCGCGCAGATCGCCATGCCGATCCTCGACTTCCCGATTCCCGGCGCCAGCATTGCCGACGAGGCGCTTCGCCAGGGCATCGAGCTGTTCGGCGACCTCAAGCACCACCCGCGCATCAAGATCACCTTCGGCCCTCACGCGCCCTACACCGTGTGCGACGCCAACCTGGAAAAGATCCGGGTGATCGCCGAAGAGCTGGACGCCGCGATCCATATGCATGTGCATGAAACCGCCTTTGAAGTACAACAAGCCGTGGAGCAGACCGGCGAGCGGCCATTGGCGCGCCTGGGTCGCCTCGGCTTGCTCGGGCCGCGCTTCCAGGCCGTTCACATGACCCAAATCAGCGAAGAAGACCTGGCTTTGCTGGTAGAAAGCAACACCAGCGTCATCCATTGCCCGGAATCGAACCTGAAACTGGCCAGCGGCTTTTGCCCGGTTGAGCGCCTGTGGCAGGCTGGGGTCAATGTGGCCATCGGCACCGACGGCGCCGCCAGCAACAATGACCTGGACCTGCTGGGCGAAACCCGTACCGCCGCGATGCTGGCCAAGGCCGTCGCCGGCTCGGCCACCGCTCTGGACGCCCACCGTGCCCTGCGCATGGCGACGCTCAACGGTGCACGGGCCATGGGCCTGGAAAGCGAGATTGGCTCGCTGGAAGTCGGCAAGGCCGCAGATATAGTCGCCTTCGATCTGTCGGGGCTGGCGCAACAACCGATCTACGATCCGGTCTCACAGCTTATATATGCCACCGGACGCGATTGCGTGAAACACCTTTGGGTCGCCGGCAAGCCATTGCTCGACGACCGGCAATTGACCCGCATGGATGAACAACAGTTGACCGCCACGGCCATTGCCTGGGGCCAACGCATCAGCGGGCACAGCGAATAACGAAGGTGCTGAGCCCATGCGCTCGGCACCCACTCACCGATTTTTCAGATTTAGAGGATTCATCATGAGCAACGTCGACCACGCCGAAATCGCCAAATTCGAAGCCCTCGCCCACCGCTGGTGGGACCGCGAGAGCGAGTTCAAACCCCTGCACGACATCAATCCACTGCGGGTCAACTGGATTGACGAGCGCGTCAACCTGGCCGGCAAGAAGGTGCTGGACGTGGGTTGCGGCGGCGGCATCCTCAGCGAAGCCATGGCTCAACGCGGCGCGACCGTGATGGGCATCGACATGGGCGAAGCGCCATTGGCCGTGGCGCAGTTGCACCAGCTTGAATCCGGCGTGAGCGTGGAATACCGCCAGATCACTGCCGAAGCCCTGGCCGAGGAAATGCCCGAGCAGTTTGACGTGGTGACCTGCCTGGAAATGCTCGAACACGTGCCGGACCCATCCTCTGTGATCCGTGCGTGCTTCCGTATGGTCAAGCCCGGCGGCCAGGTGTTCTTCTCCACCATCAACCGCAACCCCAAGGCTTACCTGTTCGCGATCATTGGCGCCGAATACATCATGAAGCTGCTGCCGCGTGGCACCCATGACTTCAAGAAATTCATCCGCCCCTCCGAGCTGGGTGCGTGGAGCCGTCAGGCCGGGCTGACCGTCAAGGACATCATCGGCCTGACCTACAACCCGCTGACCAAGCACTACAAGCTGGCCAGCGATGTTGACGTCAACTACATGATCCAGACCCTGCGCGAGGAGTAAGCCTGTGAAGTTGCGAGCGGTTCTCTTCGACATGGACGGTACCCTGCTGGATACCGCGCCGGACTTTATCGCCATCTGCCAGGCCATGCGCGCCGACCGCGGCCTGGATCCGATCAACCCGCAGCACATCCGCGATGAGATCTCCGGCGGTGCGCGGGCGATGGTTGCCGTGACCTTTTCAATGGACCCTGAATCACCCGGCTTTGAAGAGCTGCGCCAGGAATTCCTGGAGCGCTACCTCAAGGACTGCGCGGTGCACAGCAAACTGTTCGACGGCATGGCCGAGTTGTTGGAAGACATCGAGAAGGCCAAGCTGATCTGGGGTGTGGTCACCAACAAGCCCGTGCGCTTTGCCGAACCGATCATGCAGCGGCTGGGCCTGGCCGAGCGCTCGGCCGTGCTGATCTGCCCGGACCACGTGAAGAACAGCAAGCCGGACCCGGAGCCGATGATTCTGGCGTGCAAGCTGCTCGACCTCGACCCGGCGAGCGTATTGTTCGTGGGCGATGACCTGCGTGATATCGAATCCGGCCGCGATGCCGGTACGCGCACGGCGGCGGTCACCTACGGCTATATCCACCCGGACGACAACCCGCGTCACTGGGGCGCTGACGTGGTGGTGGATCACCCGCTGGAATTGCGCAAGGTGCTGGATAACGCGCTGTGCAGTTGCTGATTGTTCGAAGATCTCAACAACACTGAGATCAATGTGGGAGCTGGCTTGCCTGCGATAGCGGTCTGCCAGCCAGCACATCTGCCGACAGGTACTCCGCCATCGCAGGCAAGCCAGCTCCCACAGGAAATGGATTCCACTTTGAGTGGTGTATCACCTTGAATTTTGTCGAGGCTATTTATGTTTGATTATTCTGCCCCTCCAGAACTGCTCAAAGGCCGGGTCATCCTGGTCACCGGCGCCGGCCGCGGGATTGGCGCAGCAGCGGCAAAGACCTATGCCGCCCATGGCGCGACCGTGCTGTTGCTGGGCAAGACCGAAGCCAACCTGGCCCAGGTATATGACCAGATCGAAGCCGCCGGCCAGCCGCAACCGGTGGTGATCCCGTTCAACCTGGAGACCGCCCTGCCCCATCAATACGATGAGCTGGCAGCGATGATCGAAAAAGAATTCGGCCGCCTCGACGGCCTGTTGCACAACGCCTCGATCATCGGCCCACGCACGCCGATCGAGCAGTTGTCCGGCGAGAATTTCATGCGCGTGATGCATGTGAACGTCAACGCGATGTTCATGCTGACCAGCACCTTGCTGCCGCTGCTCAAGCTGTCCCAGGATGCATCGGTGGTGTTCACCTCCAGCAGCGTCGGGCGTAAGGGGCGGGCGTATTGGGGGGCTTATGGTGTGTCCAAGTTTGCTACCGAAGGCTTGATGCAAACCCTGGCCGATGAGCTGGAAGATGTAGCGGCAGTGCGCGCCAACAGCATCAACCCGGGCGGTACACGCACGAGTATGCGGGCCCAGGCGTATCCCGGTGAGAACCCGATGGAGCGGCCAGCACCGGAAGAGATCATGCCGGTGTACCTGTACCTGATGGGGCCGGACAGTGCCGGCATCAATGGACAGGCATTTGATGCGCAGTAAGCCCTGACACACTGCAAAAAATGTGGGAGCTGGCTTGCCTGCGATAGCGGTGGTGAATGTTCCATCGCCATCGCAGGCAAGCCAGCTCCCACATTGCTTTGTGGTGTTGTTAAAAACTCAGTTTTTGACCACTTCCTCCAAGGTGAAGCGCCCCAGCGGGTTCTGCAGGAAGTTACTCACATTCTTGCGTGAAATATTGATGTACGGGCTGTAGTACAGGTCAATCCAGTTCACATCCTGTTTCGCCAGTTTCTGCAACTCGACATACATCTGCTCACGCTTGGCCGGGTCTGCCTCGACTCGCGCCGCAGCTACCAGCGCCTTGACCTTGTCGTTCCTGTAGCGGGTCATGTAGTTCTGGTTGGTGTCGTGGCCCAGCACGAAGGTGGTTTTCTGGTCCGGGTCGAGGATGTCGTTGGTCCAGTACATCACCGAAATATCGTACTCACCGTCCACCAGCATCTGCCAGCTTTGGGTCGGGTCGACCTTTTGCAGGTTGGCGGTGACGCCGACCTTGGCCAACTGGTCCTTGATGATCACCGCAATCTGCTCGTCGGCCTCGTTGCCGGCGTTGACCACGTAGTTGAGCTTCAAGTCCTTGGCACCGGCCTCTTCCAGCAGTTTCCTGGCCTCAGTCGGGTCATAAGGACGTTGCAGGTTGTTGGCGTAGTGGTACAGCGAGCCTTTGGGAATGTAGGAATACGCCACGGTGCCTTGACCGTAAGTAGCGGTTTTCACCAGCGATTGTTTGTCGATGGCCATGTCCAATGCCTGGCGCACCTGCGGCTTGGCGAGCAAACCGTGCTCGTGGTTGATCAACAAGTGATCTTCACGGGTAGACGGGTCGGCGTGGATCACCACGTTCTTGTCTTTCTTCAGCTCTTCGACCCGCGAGAACGGTACGAAGATCGCCGTGTCGAGTTCGTTGTTCTGCACCATGCGCATACGGGTGTTGTCGTCGGTCACCGACACCCATTCCACGCCGTCGAGACTGACGTTATTGGCCTGCCAGAAATCCGGGTTCTTCTTCAGGATCACCCGGTCGCCCTTGCGCCACTCTTGCACGGTAAACGCACCGGACGTCACCGGGTTTTCCGAGTAGGCGTCTTCGCCCATCGTGGTCATGGCTTTTTCCGACAGGATCGACACCGTCGGCGACGCCAGTTGCGAGAGGAAGGCCACCGCCGGGGTTTTCAGAGTGACCACCAGGGTCTTCGCATCGCTGGCCTTGGCGGTGTTGATCAGGCTGAACGGATCGCTCCACAACGACGCCTTGTTGTCACGAATGCGCAGCAGGCTGAACGCCGCATCGGCAGCGGTGATCGGCGAGCCGTCGGAGAACTTCGCTTCGCGCAGTTTGAAGGTATACGTCAGGCCGTCTTTGGAAATGTCCCAGCTTTCGGCCAGGCCCGGTTCCATCTTGGTGCCCAGGTTATCCACGCGCACCAGGGTGTCGTAGACGTTGGCAAATACCCAAGTGTCGCGGTTTTGCGCGCTTTTGATCGGGTCAAAGGTGGTGCTGTCTTCACGGCAGCCGATGGTGAGGACACCGGCGGCCTGGGCCAGGCCTGCGGTCAGCGACCAGGCGGTCAGCGTAGCGGCGGCGAGCAACTTCAAGTGGCGCGATTGCATATCACAACTCCTTGTTAATGAATGGCAGAGGTCAAGGCAAAGGTTCTTCAAGCACGCAACTGTACCGATGCTCGTGCAGGAAATGGGTCGGCGGCAACACCGCGGAACACACGGCTTGCGCATACCGGCAACGCGGGTGAAACGCACAGCCTGTAGGCAGATTCAGTGGACTGGGTGGCTCACCCGGCAAGGGATGCGCGGGCAACGGCCGATGCGGGTCAATCTCGGGAATCGCCTCGATCAACGCCGCCGTGTACGGATGACGCGGCGTGGTGAACACCGCTTCCACCGGCCCTTCTTCGACGATCTTGCCCAGGTACATCACCGCCACGCGGTCGCACAGGCGCCGCACGATGGCCAGGTCATGGGCGATAAACAGGATCGCCAGGTTCATGCGTTGTTGCAGTTCCAGCAGCAAGTTGATGATCTGGCCCTGGATCGACACATCCAGCGCGGCCACGCATTCATCGGCAATGATCAGGCGCGGCTCCACCGCCAGTGCCCGGGCGATGCCGACGCGCTGGCATTGGCCGCCGCTGAGGGAGCCCGGTTTGCGCCCGGCCAACTCGGGGCGCAGGCCCACCAGTTCCAGCAGCTCGTTGACGCGTGTCGGGATCTGCTCCACAGCCACCTTGCGCTGCACGCGCAACACCTCGGCGAGGGTTTCGCCGATACTGTGCCGGGGGTTCAGCGCGGCGTACGGGTCCTGGAAAATCATCGCGGTTTCATGGCGCA
Source organism: Pseudomonas synxantha BG33R (assembly GCF_000263715.2). Lineage (NCBI taxonomy): Bacteria > Pseudomonadati > Pseudomonadota > Gammaproteobacteria > Pseudomonadales > Pseudomonadaceae > Pseudomonas > Pseudomonas synxantha. Next base: position 1,890,269 of record NZ_CM001514.1, on the reverse strand, counting down.
GGCGGGCGATGTCGATGGCGCTGCCGTGAGCCATATCGATACCGTCAAACAGCACCTGGCCGGCGCTGATCGGGTTGAGGTGCAAAATCGCCCGGCCCAGGGTGCTCTTGCCGCTGCCGGACTCGCCCACCAAGCCGAGGGTTTCACCGGCGGCAAGGTTCAGCGACACCCCGTTCACCGCCCTCACCCACTGCTTGTTCAAACCGAACAGGCCACTGCCGGACGCGGCAAAACGTACCTCCAGGTCCTTGATCTGCAACAGGCTCATGGTCGCCCTCCCAACGGATAGTGACAGGCCACGCGTGCGCCTTGGGGCAACAGCTCGGCGCATAAGGCCCCGGCCTGCGGGCAACGCGGATTAAAGCGGCAACCTTCAGGCAAGGCATCGAGCAACGGCGGCTGGCCAGGGATGGTGCGCAACAAGGCATGACCGCTGCTGTGGGCCGGCTGGCAGTCGATCAGCCCAGCGGTGTACGGATGCTGTGGACGCGCCAGCAGTTCGTATTTGCTGCCGTGCTCGCACAGGCGCCCAGCGTACATCACCGCGATGGAGTCGCAGGTTTGCGCGACCACGCCCAGGTCATGGGTGATCATGATGATCGACAGGCCACGCTGGTCACGCAGGTCGAGCAACAGGCGCAGGATTTGCGCCTGCACCGTCACATCCAGAGCCGTGGTCGGCTCGTCGGCAATCAGCACTTTCGGGTTGCAGCCCAGGGCCACAGCGATCATCGCGCGCTGGCGCATACCGCCGGAAAACTCATGGGGATAGTTGTCGACCCGCGCCTGCGGGTCCGGGATTCCGACCTGGCGCAATACCTCGATAGCCTGCGTGCGCGCGTCCTTTTTTGTAGCACCTTGATGCAGGCGGATGCCCTCGGCGATCTGCTCGCCAATGCGCATCAGCGGATCCAGGTGGCTGCTGGGGTTCTGGAAGATCATGCCCAGTTGCCCGCCCCGCACGGCGCGCATACCGGCGTCATTCAGTTGCAGCAGGTCCTGGCCGGCCAGGCGTACGGCGCCACCTTGCACACGCAGGCCGGGCGATGGCAGCAGGCGCATCAAGCCGCGGCAGGCCATGGTCTTGCCCGACCCGCTCTCACCCACCAGGCCGAGAATCTCACCTTCGGCCAGGTCAAAGGACACACGATCTACCAAGGTGACATCACGCCCGCTGTTGTTGGCGATCACGCTGAGGTCGCGCACTTGCAGCAGGCTCACGAGCGGTCCCCCAACACTTGCGCGACACCGTCGGCCAACAGGCTAAAGCCCATGGCCAGGGTCACAATGGCCAACCCCGGGAAGGTGCAGATCCACCAGGCCGTGGTGATAAAGGCTTGCCCCTCGGCCACCATCGTCCCCCACTCCGCAGTAGGCGGTTGCACGCCCAGGCCCAGGTAACTCACGGCGGCGCCGTTGAGCAACACCAGCACCGCGTCAGACATGGAAAACACGATGGAGCCAAACAGGGCATTGGGCAGCAAATGCCGGAACAGAATGCGCCCATGGCCAAACCCCAGGCTCTTGGCGGCCAGGGCAAACTCGCTTTCCTTGAGCACCAGGATCTGCGAGCGAATCAACCGCGCATACGACACCCAGCCCACCAGTGCCATGGCGATATAAAAGCTCTGCAAGCCAGGCCCCAGAATGGCCATGATCGCCAGCATCAGCACCAGGAACGGGAACGCCAGCACCACATCGATCACGCGCATACAGAAACTGTCGAAACGCCCACCCACATAACCGGACACCGCGCCGACGAAAGTGCCGATGATGAACGGGAAGATCACCCCGACAATCGCCAGTTGCAGGTCGATGCGCGCGCCCCAGATCACCCGCGATAACACATCCCGGCCGTAATTGTCGGTACCCAGCGGATGGGCAAGGCTGGGCGCCAGCAAACTCATGTCGGTGTTTTGCGCGATGGGGTCAAACGGTGCGATCCACGGCGCAAACAGCGCCAGGGCCAGCCACGTCAACAGGATCAGTAGGCCCCAGGCGGCGGTCAGGCGGCCATTGCGAAAGCCAAAGCGCAGGCGCAAGCGCCAGGGTGCAATCAGTGGGCGGCTGCTCATTGCATCTTCACCCGTGGGTCGAGCGCTACCGTCACTATGTCGGCGACGAAGTTGACCACCACCGTGGCACAGGCCAGCACCATCGCCACGCCCTGCACCACCATGTAGTCACGGGTGAAAATACCGCGCACCAGCAATTGGCCGATGCCCGGAATCGCAAACAGGCTTTCGATGACCACCGTACCGCTGATCAGCCAGCCGATGTTGACCGCCAGCAGGTTGACGGCCGGCACCAGGGAGTTAGGCAGTACATGCCGACGAAACACCGCAGCCTCGGACAAGCCTCGGGCCCGGGCGGCGGTGACATGATCGGCCTGCAGCTCCATCAACATACTCGCCCGCAGGTTGCGCACCAGCACCGCCGAAAGCGCCAGGGCGATGGTCAGGCACGGCAACACCATATGGTGGGCCTTGTCCAGCCAGGTCCGCCCATAGCCAGACACCGGGAACAGGCCCCATTGCACGCTCAGCAGCAGGATCAGCATCAAGCCCAGCCAGAACGCCGGCATCCCCAGGCCGACCGTGGTGAAAACGCGGATCAGGTTGTCCGCCCAACCGCCTTTGTGACGCGCCGCTACTGTCGCCAGCGGCACCGCGATCAGCAACGCCAGGGCCACGCTGCCCAGCACCAGCATCAGCGTCGGCTCGATGCGGGTAACGATCAGTTTCAGCGCGTCGACCTTGTACAGCAGCGATTGGCCGAGGTCGCCCTTGAGCAGGTTTTTCAGGAAGTAGAAGTATTGCAGCCACAAGGGCTGGTCGAGGCCGAACTGGGCACGGATTTTCAGCAGCGCATCCGGCGTACTGCGCGAGCCAAGCAAAGCCCGCGCTGGGTCGCCGGGGATCGAGCGCACCAACACAAAAGTGATCAGGCTGATGCCAAACAGCACCGGCAGCAGTTGCAACGGCCGGGACAGGACAAAACGGTAACGCGCCAGGTTCATCCGTCAGCCTCGGTGGCGAGCGAGAAAGTCCAGCAGCACCGGGAAGTACGCTTGAGGTTCTTCATAAAACGGCATATGGCTGCTATTGGGGAATACGTGCAGTTCGGCGTGTGTGGCGGCCAGCTTCATGCGCATGGCGCAGGCGGGGGTCAGTTCGTCGTGCTGGCCGGTCGTGATCAGGATCGGCATCCGGAATTCAGCCATCTCCTTGAGGCGGTTCCAGTCCTTGAGGTTGCCGATATAAAGGAACTCGTTGGGGCCCTGCATGGTTGCGTAGGGCCCCATGTTCCAGTCGCCCAGGGAGCGTTTGAGCGGCTCCGGCCACTCGTCGAGGCGGCACACATGGCGGTAGTTGAGCAAGGTGATGGCGGCCTGATATTGCGGGTGGTCGAGGGCGCCCATGGCTTCGTGGCGCTGCATCATGGCCACGGTTTCGCTGCCCAGGGCGCCACGCAGGCGTTCGAGTTCCTGGGACAGATGAGGAATGTCGCCGACGGTGTTTTCCAGGATCAGGCTTTTCAGCGCATCGGGATAATGGATGGCGTATTCGATACCGAGCCAACCGCCCCAGGAATGCCCGAGCAAATGCACGCGGCCCAGGCCCAGGGCTTGGCGCACGGTCTCGACTTCCTCGACATAACGGCGGATTTCCCACAGCGCAACATCGGTCGGTCTGGCTGATGCGCCCGTGCCAAGCTGGTCGAATGCAACCACTCGCAGGTTATGCGCTTTGAGCCAGCCATGAGCGTCACGCAGATAGTCACACGGCAGGCCTGGGCCGCCGTTGAGACACAGCAGCACTTCATCGCCTTCGCCAAAGCTGTAGACCACGAGGTTATGGCCGTCGACTTGTACGTTGTACTGCTGGTCGGGGGCAATTTCACGCCACATGCATACATTCCTTGTGTTGTATCGGCCTGGCGGGTAGCGGCCGTTTATCAGGTCAACACTACCGAGGATACCGTGCGTCCATAACCTAGTATTTCTTATAGGTTTGGCCTGGCTGTCCTTCGCCGGGGCGTGGCATTCTACTTGCAGCAAGTCGAGATTCAAATGAATTCGGGAGCAGAACGGATGCTGGCCAAGCTGACCGCCTTCAATAATCGCCTCATGCCGGGCAGGAGCCTGGATGAACAGATGGACAATACGTTTATTCTTGCCCAACAACTGGGCTTCGATGCGCTGGTGTACGACTACACGCCGGTGCCCATCGACCTCAATGGCACACTGATTACCCCCTCGGTGTTGCAACTGCGCAACACACCGCCCGACTGGCACGCCTTATGGTGCAGCGAAGGGTTTTACCAGATCGACCCGGTGCAGCACCTGGCGTTGAGCACGGTATCGCCGTTTGTCTGGTCCTATGAAGCGAAAACCGAGACCGCCCTGCAAAAGATCATCGACCCGTGCCACGCCCCCGTTTCCTCGTACCTGCACGAACGTGAACTGACCTGCGGCGTCAGCGTGCCCATTCACTTGCCCCGTGGTGGCTTCGCATCGCTGACCGGCCTGCGCACCGGCAAGGCGCGCACGGTGTTGAAGGACGCACAGCACACATTGGCCGACTTCAGCCTGATTACCCACGCCCTGCAGGAAGCGGCTTACCCGTTGTTCAGCAAGGAACTGCGCGCCTACCCGCACATCCACCTGACCAAGCGCGAACGCGAATGCCTGAAATGGGCCGCCGATGGGCTGACCGCCGCCGAAATCGCCACCAAACTGAGCCGCTCCCTGGCAGTCGTCACCCTGCACCTGGCCTCGGCCATGCACAAGCTGGGGGCCAAGAACCGCGTCCAAGCGGTGGTGCGGGCCACCCATTACCGCTTGCTGGAAGGTTGAGTTTTCGCAAAAACCTAGCTGTTTTGCTAGTTACCTAAACTTTTTGTTCAGATTATCGTAACCCTGATCATTTTTTTCAGAGGGTACGAAATGGAATTCATCGAAAAAGTTCGCGAAGGCTTCGCACCCTTTGGCGCCTACCAGACCTGGTATCGCGTCACCGGTGACCTGGGCACGGGCCGCACGCCGCTGGTGATCATCCATGGCGGCCCGGGCTGCACCCACGATTACGTCGATGCCTTCAAGGATGTCGCCGCCAGCGGCCACGCGGTGATCCACTATGACCAACTGGGCAACGGTCGCTCCACGCACCTGCCCCACAAAGATCCTTCGTTCTGGACCATCGGCCTGTTCCTCGACGAGTTGAACAACCTGCTGGACCACCTGCAGATCAGCGAGGACTACGCGATCCTCGGTCAATCCTGGGGCGGTATGCTGGGCAGCGAACACGCGATCTTGCAGCCCAAGGGCCTGCGCGCGTTTATCCCCGCCAACTCACCGACCTGTATGCGCACCTGGGTCAGCGAAGCCAATCGCCTGCGTAAACTGCTGCCCGAAGGCGTGCACGAAACCCTGCTCAAACATGAACAGGCCGGCACTTATCAAGACCCGGAATACCTGGCGGCCTCGCGGATTTTCTATGACCAGCACGTGTGCCGGGTCAACCCATGGCCCGAGGAAGTGGCGCGCACCTTTGCCCAGGTCGACGCAGACCCGACGGTGTACCACGCCATGAGCGGCCCGACTGAATTCCACGTAATCGGCAGCTTGAAGGACTGGAACGTGATTGGCCGCCTGGACGCGATCAAAGTGCCGACCCTGGTGATTTCCGGTAGGCATGACGAAGCCACACCGCTGGTGGTAAAGCCGTTTCTGGATGAGATCGCAAACGTGCGCTGGGCACTGTTTGAAGACTCCAGCCACATGCCCCATGTGGAAGAACGCCAGGCGTGCATGGGGACCGTGGTGAAGTTTCTGGATGAGGTGTGTTCAATGCCGCACAAAGCCCGCAAGGCTGGCTAGGTTCCAATGTGGGAGGGGGCTTGCTCCCGATGACGGTGTATCAGTCAATATCTTCAGTGGCTGACACACTGCTATCGGGAGCAAGCCCCCTCCCACATTTTTAGACCTCAGTGGTTTCGGGTTTTGCAGCTTTCTTCGAGGTATCCGCTACCAGGGGAATCTCCTTACCTTCAGCATCAAACAACTTCCCACCCCGGTAGTAATCCCCATCACGCAACGCGGCCACATCGCGAAAGCACAAACTACGCTCAGTCCCCGCCACAAACACTGACTGCTGGTCCGAGTTACCCGCGGTGAAGTGGTTGAACGCCAGGTTCAGCAGGATCGCCATGATCGCCGACGAACTGATGCCCGAGTGGAAGATGGTCGCGAACCAGCTCGGGAACTGATCGTAAAAGCTCGGCGCGGCGATGGGGATCATGCCAAAGCCGATGGACGTGGCAACGATGATCAGGTTCATGTTGTTGCGGTAATCCACCTTGGACAGCGTACGAATGCCACTGGCCGCGACCGTGCCGAACAACACGATCCCCGCGCCACCCAGCACCGAGGTGGGCACCGCCGCGATCACCCGCCCCATAAAGGGCAACAGGCCCAGCACCACCAGGAACACCCCGCCGGTGGCCACCACAAAGCGGCTCTTCACCCCGGTCACCGCCACCAGGCCGACGTTCTGGGCGAACGCGCTTTGGGTGAACGAACCGAAGATCGGCGCGAACATACTCGACAGCATGTCGGCGCGCAGGCCATTGCCCAGGCGCTTGGAGTCAACCTTGGTGTCGATGATCTCGCCCACCGCGAGGATGTCCGCCGAGGTTTCCACCAGCGTCACCATCACCACGATGCACATGGAAATGATCGCGGCCACATGAAAGGTCGGCATACCAAAGTGGAAAGGTGTAGGAAAGCCAAACATCGGCCCTTGCGTGACGCTGGAGAAGTCAGCCATGCCAAGCAGTACGGCGATTATTGTGCCGATCACCATTGCCAGCAGGATAGACAAACGCGAGATGGTAGCGCTGCCGATTTTGCTCAATAGCAGCACCAGCACCAGAGTCAGGGCCGCGAGGCCGACATTCGACATACTGCCGAAATCCGCCGCACGGCTGTTGCCGCCCATGGCCCAGCGCGCAGCCACTGGCATCAGAGTCAGACCGATAGTGGTGATCACGATGCCGGTCACCAGTGGCGGAAAAAATTTGGTAATGCGTGAAAACACCGGGGTGATCAACAGGCCGATCAACGACGCGGCCATCACCGCACCGAGAATTGCCGGAATACCTCCCGCCCCGTCGCTGCCAACAATCGCCACCATGGTCGCCACACCCGCGAACGACACGCCCTGCACCAGTGGCAACTGACAGCCGAAGAACGGCAGGCCAAGGGTTTGCAGCAACGTGGCCAAGCCACCGGCAAATAACGACGCGGCAATCAACAGACCAATATCCGCCGGCGACAACCCGGCGGCCTGGCCGACGATCAACGGCACGGCGACGATGCCGCCGTACATGGTGAGTACATGCTGCAGGCCGTAAGCCATGTTGGCGGCAACGCCCAGATTTTCATCTTCGGGCCGCTGCGGTGACGCCTTCGGGATAGTCATGGTGAGGGGGTCTCTGTTTTTGTTGTGCGCTCACTGTATGCAATGTTCAGACTGTATGTCCATAGAGTTGTATACAATCAATCGAACAAGATACCCTCCCGCGGCGTTACAAAAACAATCCGGCCGTCATGAGCCAGAACGCCAAAGGACAAAAATAATGAAAAAGGCACTACAGGGCGCAACCGTTGCATTGACCCTTCTGGGCGGTGGTGAGGCTGTGGCAGTGGAATGGATGAACAACAGCGTAGGATTTCGCTACGGCCAGCACTTCACCAATCCGAACAACCCCGACGATTTCAGCAAGCGCATCTACAGCTTCACCCACGCCAGCGGCTACCGCTACGGCAGCAACTTCCTCAACCTCGATGTGTTTCTGTCCGATAGCCGCGACCCACGCAAGGGCACCGACCATGGCGGCAGCGAGGTGTATGCCGTGTACCGGCACCAGCTATATGCCTCGCGCGTGTTCGATCTGCCGCCGGGTACCGGGTTGATCAAGGATTACGCCCTGACCCTGGGTTTCGACGCCAACCGCAACAACAACTTCGCCTCAGCCAAAAAGCGCGCGCTGTTGATCGGCCCGACCTTGAAGTTCAACACCGTCGGCGTGCTGGACCTGAGCCTGATGTACTACAAGGAAAAGAACCACACCGGCATTCCCGGCGCACAAGAGTCGAACCACACCTTCGACGACACCTACATGCTTAACCTGACGTGGATGCGCCCGTTCGAGGTCGGCAACCATGCGGCGAAATTCCAGGGGTTTATCAATTACGTCGGGGAGAAAGGCGAGGACTACCATGGCCGCGATACGGCACCGGAAGCGCTCATGCGCACGGCGCTGATGGTGGCGGTACGGCCGGGTAAAAGCGTCAAGCCGAACCTGTACCTGGGGGTGGGGTATGAATACTGGCATAACAAATTCGGCGTGGACGGTGGCCGGGGAACCCGCACCTCAACCCCCACCCTGAACATGGAAGTGACGTTCTAACTGAAGAAACTCAAAAAAATGTGGGAGCTGGCTTGCCTGCGATAGCGGTGTATCAGTGCCAGATGGGCTAACTGACAGACCGCTATCGCAGGCAAGCCCCCTCCCACAGTTTGATCGTATTGTCAGCTCAGGCGCTGGCCAGTTCGGAAGTATTGCGCTTCGGCCGTGCCAGCCAATACCCCAACACCGCCAGCGGCGCCGTCGCCAACATCACAATCACCGTGATCATCAGCGGTTGCTCGATCATCGACGACACCAACAAGCTGGCCAGGAAGCACAGGCCCAGTTGCAGGGTGTTTTGCAGGGCCGCGGCCTTGCCGGAGTTTTCTGCAAACGGCATCAGCGCATTCGCCACCACGATCGGGTAGCTGGCGCCGTTGCACAGCGCCATCAGGCAGAACGGAATCAGTAAGGTGGTCAGGGTCGGCACGCTCAAGGTGGCCACCAGGTACAGCGCCACCATGCTCAGGCAATAGGCGCCCAGCAACCACGGCAACAGGGTTTTGCCCGCCAGGTGCTGCAAGGCGCTGCGGCAACTGTAGCCGCCAACGAGAAACGCCAGGGTCGGCAGTACGTAGCTCAGGCCGATGTCATTCGGGCTGTAGCCCATGCCGCCGAGGATGAACGGCGAGGCCGTGAGCCATGCGAAGAAGCTGGCCGAACAGGCGGCGAAAATCATCACGTTGCCGGTAAACACCCGCGAGGTGAGCAACTGTCCGTACCCCAGACGCGTGGGTCCGCCCTTGTGCTCCACACGCTTGGGCAGACTACGCAGGAACAAGGTCGGCAACAGCAGCAATAGCGAGACCACCAGCAACACGCCGAAGATCGCCTGCCAGCCAAAGTGATTCAACACCATGGCGCCCAACAACGGTGCAAGAGCCGGCGACAGCGACATCAATGGCATGATGCTGGCGAAGACGCGATGGGCCTTGTCGGCCGGGTAGCGATCAATCACCAATGCCTGCCAGCTCACGGCTGCGGCACACACGCCAATCGCCTGTATAAAGCGCAGCGCCAGCAGTTGTGGGGTGGTCTCGACCCAGAACATGCCCAGGCAACCGAGCACAAACAGGCTCAGGCCGGCAAGCAGGATGGGTTTGCGCCCCAAGCGGTCCGAGAGCGGCCCCCACACCAACTGCCCCACCGCAAAGCCGGCGAGAAAAATGCTCAAGCTGGCGCCCACCGCGCCAGCACCAATATTCAACTGCTCGCCCATGGCGCCAAACGCCGGCAAGTACATGTCCATGGCGAGATAGCCGAGCATACTCAGCCCCGCCAGATACCAGGTAAAACCAAAAGAATTTTTCATCGAAGCCTTGTAAAAACTGCCATCAAACTATTTGCTGACTGGCGCCCATTATGAAGCTGACAAAATCTGTGTGAAGCGATAATAATTGGACACTCTCATCAATAATTTTGAAGGCAGCCCACATGTGGTCGGAATATTCTCTGGATGTGGTCGACGCCGTCGCCCGTCACGGCAGCTTCAGCGCCGCCGCCCAGGAACTGCACCGCGTACCGTCGGCCATCAGTTACACCGTACGCCAACTTGAAGAATGGCTGGCCGTGCCCTTGTTTGTGCGCCGGCATCGCGACGTGGAACTGACCCCCGCAGGCCGCCTGTTTATCGACGAAGCCCGCAGCGTGATGAAGAAAATGCTCGGCACCCGACGCTTGTGCCAGCAGGTGGCCAATGGCTGGAGCGGCCAGTTGAAGGTGGCGGTGGACTCCATCGTCAAACCCCAACGCTGCCGCCAACTGGTGCTGGACTTCTATCGGCAGTTTCCCGAGGTGGAACTGCTGCTCGAATACGAGGTGTACAACGGCGTATGGGATGCGCTGGCCGATGAGCGCACCGACATCGTGATCGGCGCCACCAGCGCGGTGCCGGTGGCGAGTCACTTCAGCTTCCGCGACATGGGCCTGCTGAACTGGCTGTGTGTGGTCAGTGTTCGGCACCCCTTGGCGGCGGTGGAAGGCTTGCTCAGTGATGACCAATTGCGCCCTTTCGCCTCACTGTGCATGACCGACACCTCGCGCAATCTGCCCAAGCGTGACACCTGGACCCTGGATAACCAGCGCCGCCTGGTGGTGCCCAACTGGGCTTCGGCCCTGGATTGCCTACGCGATGGGCTGTGTGTAGGGATGGCGCCGGCCCATCAGGTATTGCCATGGATCGAGCGCGGCGAGTTGGTGGCGCTGCAATTGAGCCGGCCCTTTCCAGCCAGCCCATCATGCGTGGCGTGGGCGCAGAGCAAGCTTTCGCCGGCCATGGCGTGGTTGCTGGAATACCTGGGAGATACCGAAACCATGAACCAGGAATGGCTGAATGGCCCCTCCCTCTGAACCCCTCCCACACTTTGATTGCATTTCAAGCCAGTAGTCGGGTGATGGCACGTACGATCATTTCGACTTCCTTGCTGTGCAACGTCAGCGGCGGCAACAGGCGAATGATCTTGCCCCGTGTGACGTTGATCAGCAGCCCGTGCTCCTGGGCGGCACGTTGGGCCAGGTCGCGATAAGGGCTGGCCAGCTCAATCCCGATCATCAAGCCTTTGCCACGAATTGCCCGGACGTGCGGGTGCCCGTCCAGCTCCATGCGCAAGCGCGCCAGCAAGTGTTCGCCCTGGTGTGCGGCGTTTTGCAACAAGCCTTGCTCATGAATGATATCCAGCACGGTGCAACCGACACGGCACGCCAGCGGGTTGCCACCAAAGGTACTGCCATGGCTGCCTGGAGTGAACAGCGCAGCAACCGCGGCACGGGCCAGACAGGCGCCGATGGGCACGCCGTTGCCGAGGCCTTTGGCCAGGGTCATTACGTCTGGCACGATGCCTTCGTGCTGGAAGGCAAACCAGGCGCCAGTGCGCCCGATGCCGGTCTGGATTTCGTCGAGCATCATCAGCCAGCCGTGGCGCGTGCAGTGATCGCGCAAGGCTTTGAGATAACCCACTGGCGCCACCACCACACCACTTTCACCCTGGATCGGCTCAAGCAGCACGGCTGCGATGCGCGTGCCGAACTGCGCAGTGATCACCTCCAAAGCCTGCATATCGCCAAAGCCTACCTTGATGAAATCCCCCGGCAGGCGCTGAAAGCCCAGGCGCACCGATGGCCCGTCACTGGCGGCCATGGTGCCCAGCGTGCGGCCGTGAAAGGCGTTTTCCATCACCACCACCAACGGCTGTTCAATGCCTTTTTTCCAGCCATGCAAGCGCGCCAGTTTCAGGGCTGTCTCGTTGGCCTCAGCGCCGGAGTTGTTGAAGAACGCGCGATCGAGCCCCGACAGCTGCGCCAGGCGCTGGGCCAGCTGTTGTTGCCAGTCGATGCTGTAGAGGTTGGAGGTGTGCAGCAGCAAGCCGGCCTGTTCACTGATGGCCGCCACCAGCTTGGGGTGGGAATGGCCGACATTGGTCACTGCCACGCCGGCGACAGCGTCCAGGTATTCGCGGCCCTGCTGGTCCCAGAGGCGCGTGCCCAGGCCACGGGTGAAGCTCAGGGCCAAGGGTTGGTAGGTGCTCATCAGGCAGGCGGCGGTCATGGTTGCGGCTCCAGTGCATCGTTGCGGTGATGGAAGTATCGTTAACCACCTGCGCTGGATAAACTGCGAATATCTGCAATGACTTTAAATCAGGGCTTGATAATGGATCTTTTTCAGGCAATGTCGGTGTACGTGAAAGTGGTCGAAACCGGCAGCATGACTGCCGCCGCGCAAGAATGCGGGATGTCGACCACCATGGTGGGCAACCATCTGCGGGCGCTGGAGCAACGGCTGGGTGTGAGCTTGCTCAAACGCACCACGCGTAAGCAGAACCTGACCGAATTTGGCGGGCAATATTACCAGCGCTGCCTGGAAGTGCTGGGGCTGGTGGCGGACTCCGAACTGCTGGCCGAGCAGATCCACAGCGAAGCCCCTAAAGGCAGCCTGCGTATCACCGCGCCTCCTGTGTTCGGCACCGAACGCCTGGTGCCGGCCTTGAGCGAGTTTTCCCAGCGTTATCCACTTATCGACCTGTACGTAGTGCTGGGCAATGAACGCATGGACCTGGTCGACAGTGGCTTCGACGTAGCGATCCGTCTCGGTGAACTGGGGACCTCCAGCCTGATCGCCCGGCCCATGCAGCCCTACACGCTCACCCTCTGCGCATCACCTGCCTACCTGGCGCGACGCGGCACGCCGCAGACCCCGCAGGACCTGCAACAACATGACTGCCTGGCGTTCGCCTACCCTGCGAACGACAACTGGCGTGACACCGACAAACTGTGGCGCATGAGCGAGGATAGCAGCGAGGTGGAGGTTCCGGTGGCGGGTTCATTGACCATCAACAGCTCGCAAGGCTTGCGCCAGGCGGCCGTCAACGGCATGGGCATCACGATGCTGGCCGATGCCCTGGTGCAACCGGACCTGGAGAGCGGCAAGCTGGTGGCCCTGTTAACCACGTATAAATTGCCCAGCCGCCCGATGCACCTGCTGTATCGCCATGACCGTTACCGCCTGCCCAAGCTGCGGGCATTCGTCGATTTCGTCATGGAAAAGTGGGCACATTAAAGGCCACGCCCAACGCCCGCAGACGCGCGGCGGTACGCTCGGCAGATACATGATGAATGCCCTGCCAGCCCAACGCGATAGCAGCCTCGGTGTTGCCGGCGACATCGTCAATAAACACCACTTCACGCGGTTTTATGTCCGGCAGGTGAGCGCGGACCTGATCAAGGCTGGCGTGGTAGATCGCCGGGTCAGGCTTGATCAATTTCAACTCGCCGGACACGACGATGTTTCGAAAGAGTTGCAGGAACGGATAGTGGGCCCGGGCGTAGGGGAAGGTCTCCGCCGACCAGTTAGTAAGCCCGAACAACGGCATATCGGCCTTGTGCAAGGCCTTGAGAATCGCCACGCCGTCGGCTAACTCACCGCGCAGCATCTCGTGCCAGCGCTCGTAGTAAGCCTGGATCAAGGGTTCGTGATCGGGATGCAGGTCAATCAGGGTGCGGGTGGCTTCGGCCAGGGTACGACCGGCATCTTGCTCGGTGTTCCAGGCCTGGGTGCAGATGTTGTCGAGAAACCACTGCCGCTCTGCCTCATCGGCAATCAGCTTGCGGTACAGGTGCTGCGGGCTCCAGTCGAACAGGACACCGCCGAAATCAAAAACTACTGCACGAATCGTCATCAGATCCTCCGTTAGCGTGGCTTGATAGCAGCTGGAGTCTGGCAGATCTGGAAGAGAGAGGCGCGCGTCGGGGCGTAAGAAGTGTCTGAAAAGACTCGGATCAAATGTGGGAGGGGGCTTGCTCCCGATAGCAGGGTGTCAGCCACTGAAGATAGTGACTGATACGCCGCCATCGGGAGCAAGCCCCCTCCCACATTTTGGTCCGGATCAGACCTTAAGCTTGAATCAGGCCGTTGATTTTGACGGTCGGGTTCACATCCGCGTCGTAATCCACGCCATCGACTTCAAAGCCGAACAAGCGCAGGAACTCGGCCTTGTAGCCGGCAAAGTCGCTGATCTCATTGACGTTGTCGTCGGTAACCTGATTCCACAGCGCGGCCACGGCGTCCTGGACCTTGGGTTCCAGCTCAGCCAGGTCGGCGCGCAAGCGGCCATCGGCGTCGAGCTTAGGTTCTTTACCGTACAGGCTGTCCTTGAACAGGCCGTAGACTTGCTCGATGCAGCCTTCGTGGGTGCCCTGCTCTTTCATCACCTTGAACAGCAACGACAGGTACAGCGGCATGATCGGGATCGCCGAGCTGGCCTGGGTGACCACGGCCTTGAGCACCGACACGCGGGCGTCGCCCTTGAGCGCCGCGAGGTTTTCGCGCAGGGTCAGGACTTTCTTGTCCAGGTCTTTCTTGGCTTCGCCGATGGAGCCGTTCCAGTAGATGTCCTGGGTCAGCTTCTCACCGAGGTAGGTGAAGGCGGTGGTCTTGGCGCCTTCGGCCAACACATCGGCGTCACGCAGGGCATCGATCCACAGCTGCCAGTCTTCGCCGCCCATGACCTTCACGGTGCCGTCGATTTCTTCCTGGGTTGCAGGCTCAAGCGTGGTGTCGACCACCACGCCCTTGTCGGTGTTGATACCGCGCAGGGTGACGGCCTTGCCGATTGGCTTCAGGGTGGAGGTGTGCACCACGCCTTGCGGGTCGGTACGGCGCGGCGCGGCCAGGCTGTAGACCACCAGGTCGATCTTGCCCAGGTCTTTCTTGATGGTCTCGATGGTCAGGCGCTTGATCTCGTCGGAAAACGCGTCGCCGTTGATGCTCTTGGCGTACAGGCCTTTTTCCACGGCAAACTTCTCGAACGCCGCGCTGTTGTACCAGCCGGCGGAGCTCAGTTTGCCTTCTTCGCCTTCTTTCTCAAAAAACACGCCCAGGGTGTCGGCGCCGCAGCCAAACGCAGCACTAATGCGCGCGGCCAGGCCGTAGCCGGTGGAGGCACCGAGGACCAGTACCTTTTTAGGGCCGCCTTCGATGACGCCGTTTTTGATTACGTAGTCGATCTGCTCTTTGACGTTCGCTTCACAGCCAACAGGGTGGGCGGTCACACAGATAAAGCCACGAACCCGCGGTTTGATGATCATAAAAATTTCTGCCTCTTCCAAGGTGCCGAAGGCCAATGGTGGCCATTCAACTTCAATCGTACCGGTCTATGACGTCCAAAAAACCGAAGCGTCACGATAGTCGCAAATCTTCTGTTCTCAAAATTCAATCCACAACGCCCCCGGCTCGCCCCAGCAGGGGGTTAAAAATTGTGCAGAGGCTTCACAATTTTCGAACCATTTAAAACGCCTGCGCGGCCCATAAAGCCCTATCATGACGATATTGTTTCATTATGTTTCAAAGTTGGAGCCATGTTTCATGAGCAAAAGTGCTGTCGGCAAGAAGCTGGTGTCCCTCGCCTGGGTACTCGGTGTGTTGCTATTGATGGGCTGTTTTCCGCGAACCTGCCTGGTGTTTCTGCTGCTGGTGGTGGTGTGCGGTGTCTATGATTTCTTGCGCAACGGCCTCTACGACCGCGCCACCATCAAGAAATACTTCATCGGCAACGGTCGCAATACCTGGGTGCTGGCACCGTTCAACACCCTGCTCGATCTGCTGAGCAGCCGCAACCGGCATGTCTATACCCTGCAAGACCTGCCACCGGCCTGGCGCGAAGACCTGCAACAGGTGATCGACGACGCCATGGCCCGCAAGGATGAAATCATCGGTTACCTGGACGAACGCATGGCCGAGAAGAAACGCGGCATGTTGTTTTTCCAGTGGTACGGCCGCCCCATCGAGACCACGCTGGATATCCCGCAACTGCGCAAGAAACTGCCATTCGTGAAGACCATCGGCGTCTCGGCGTTCAACGAAAACCGTTCCACGTCCTTTCACTTCGGCCCCCTGCGCATGATGTTCCGCGTGCTCTACAACATGGCCCCGGCGCCCCACCACGAAGGCGTGTATATCCAGGTAGGCAAGCACAAGCACTACTGGCACGACGACCCGCTGTTTATCTTCGATGACACCCTGATGCATGCGTCCTTCAACAAAAACGACGCCAAGCGCTACTGCCTGTTCATCGACATCGTGCGCCCGACCTTGCTGCCGTCAGTGCTCAACGCCGTGATCGCAGGCTTTGCCGGGCTGGTCTTTACCCTGCGTCGGGTTTTCTACAAAAACTGGAAGCTGATTCAGTAAGTTCTGCGGCATGATGGTGCTGGACGGTATTTGCGCTGGGCCTCGCGCCTGAGGTAAATAACCGTCTCGTGCGACCTTAATTGGCGCTCACCATTCTCAAGCCATCGCCCCGAAACGGGCGCGGTGGCTGTGCTTTCAAGGAATCAGAATGCCCCAACGTCAAGTCATCAATGCCTCCGTCAGCCCCAAGGGCAGCCTCGAAACCCTGTCCCAACGTGAAGTGCAGCAACTGAGTGAAGCCGGCACCGGCAGCATCTACACCCTGTTCCGCCAATGCGCCTTGGCCATCCTCAACACCGGCGCGCATATCGACAACGCCAAGACCATCCTCGACGCCTACAAAGACTTTGAAGTGCGTATTCACCAGCAGGACCGCGGCGTGCGCCTGGAACTGCTCAACGCCCCGGCCGATGCCTTTGTCGATGGCGAGATGATCGCCAGCACCCGCGAGATGCTGTTCAGCGCCTTGCGTGACATCGTCTACACCGAGAACGAACTGGACAGCCAGCGCATCGACCTGAGCAACTCCCAAGGCATCACCGACTACGTGTTCCACCTGCTGCGCAACGCCCGTACGCTGCGCCCGGGTGTGGAGCCCAAGATCGTGGTGTGTTGGGGCGGCCATTCGATCAACACCGAAGAATACAAATACACCAAGAAAGTCGGGCACGAACTGGGCCTGCGCAGCCTCGACGTGTGCACCGGTTGCGGCCCTGGCGTGATGAAAGGCCCTATGAAGGGCGCGACCATTTCCCACGCCAAGCAACGCATCACCGGCGGGCGTTACCTGGGCTTGACCGAGCCAGGCATCATCGCGGCCGAAGCACCGAACCCCATCGTCAATGAGCTGGTGATTTTGCCGGACATCGAAAAACGCCTGGAAGCCTTCGTGCGCGTCGGCCACGGCATCATCATCTTCCCCGGCGGCGCCGGCACGGCAGAAGAGTTTTTGTACCTGCTGGGCATCCTGATGCACCCCGACAACCGCGACGTACCGTTCCCGGTAGTGTTGACCGGGCCCAAACACGCCGCGCCTTACCTGGAACAATTGCACGCGTTCGTCGGCGCCACCCTCGGCGAAGCGGCTCAGCAGCATTACCAGATCATCATCGACGACCCCGCCGAAGTGGCGCGCCAGATGACGGCCGGCCTCAAGGCGGTGAAGCAGTTCCGCCGTGAGCGTAACGACGCGTTCCACTTCAACTGGCTGCTGAAGATCGACGAAGGCTTCCAGCGCCCGTTCGATCCTACCCACGAAAACATGGCCAGCCTGCAACTGAGCCACGCGCTGCCGCCCCATGAACTGGCAGCCAACCTGCGCCGGGCGTTCTCGGGGATCGTGGCGGGTAACGTCAAGGACAAGGGCATCCGCCTGATCGAAGAGAACGGCCCGTATGAGATCCACGGCGACCCGGCGATCATGAAACCGCTGGATGAATTATTGAAGGCGTTCGTGGCCCAGCACCGCATGAAGCTACCGGGCGGCGCGGCGTATGTGCCGTGCTATCGCGTGGTGCAGTAAGCCAGCGGCGGTCGGTCATAGTTTGTATCTGTTTGGGGCGTAGCCAACGGTGTGAGTATCGAGCATTCGGACTAGGGTTTTACTACCGACTGACTCACACCTGCGAGCGACCTATGGACCAACGGATATTGTCCTCTGTCATTCCTTACCCTAAGGTAAGGAATATCACGATGGAGATCTTCACTATGGCTACCGCCACACTCACTTCAAAAGGGCAAATCACCATCCCTGTCCAGGTCAGGACAGCCCTGGGCCTGGAAACAGGCGACCGGGTGGAATTCGTCGAGATGGAAGACGGCAAGTTTTCCATGATCGCCGCCAGCAAAACCGTCAAGGACCTCAAGGGGTTGATCCGCAAACCCGCTCACACCGTGTCTATCGAAGACATGAACCGAGCCATCGCGGCCCAGGGAGCAACCGCTGGATGATTGGCCTGGATACCAACGTGCTGGTGCGTTATGTGACCCAGGACGACCCGGTTCAATCAGCTAAAGCATCCCAACTGATCGAATCGCTCTCGGCCGCCTCGCCAGGCTTTGTCAGCCTGGTGACGCTTACGGAGTTGGTGTGGGTGTTGCAGTCCTGCTACCAGTCGGCCAAAAGCGACGTGGTGACGGTGCTGGAAACCTTGTTGCACACACGGGAGCTGACCGTCGAGCACGCCGATATCATCTGGCAGGCATTGCGCAAGTTCAGCGCAGGCAAAGCCGACTTTGCCGACTGCCTGGTTGAACGCTGTGGCCATGCGGCGGGGTGCGAGTACACCGCCACCTTTGATCTGAACGCGGCCAAGGCAGCGGGGATGAAACGGCTCGACTAGCCCGTATTTTTTGTAGGAGCGAGCTTGCTCGCGAAGAACGTCAACGATAACGCGAGCAGTCAGGTTGCACGCGGTGCCTGTGAGTTTTTCGCGAGCAAGCTCGCCCCTACAGAGGGAGAGGAAATGGGGTCAGCGAACCCAGCCGCCGATCTGCCAGTGGTAGCCATCATTACGCTGCACCCAGTGCGGGTGTACATAACGATAGCCCTGGCGCACCGGCTCCCAATGGCCGTGCACCGCCACATAGCGCCCGCCTTCCCAACGCCAGTAACCGCGTGACCAGATATAACCTTCGCGCACCGCCGGCTCGACTTCGATCACCTGCACCGGCGGCGGTTGCGGCGCGACCACATCAACGTACTCATGCTGCACCGGCCTGCGCTCATGCACAACACGCTCTTGCACACACCCGGAAGCGGCGACCACCATGGCGGCCAATGCTGCATAACGTAGCAACATACAAAACCCTCGGGCGCGAACGCCCAACACCTGCACTGGTAAAAATCCCCCTTTGTTTCAGCCACGCTCCTGCTTGGCCCTGGGTACTTTTTAACAGGCGGTGTCTGTCGGGTTGCTGAACCTGCCAGCCTCAGGAAGTACAGGCGACAGTCGGTCGCTTCAGGCGCACCAGCACCAACCCCGCCACGACTACAGCAATGCCCGCGTAGGTCGATGCGTGGATCACATCACCAAACATCAACGCGGCCCACACCAGAGTCACCGGCGGCTCCAGGTACACCAGCGCCGCCACATGGGTGGCAGTCATCACCCGCAGCAGCATCCACAGGCTCAAATAGGCGAGGAAGGTGGAGAACACCGTCAGCCACACAATCGAGATCAGTACGTTGGTGTCATGGGGAACACTCAGGGTGTCGGTGTAGATCACGGCCGCGGTAAAACCTATCAAGGTCAACAGCGACTGGATAAACAGCGGCAATACCAACCCGCTGTCCTGGGCCTGCACCGAGCGACGCTCGTACAAAGTCGCCAGTGTCAGCCCAAGTGCCGACACCAGAGGCAAGAGATACATGACCAGCCCGACACCCTGCCCGCCACCGCCATACTGCCCGGCAATCACAATCGACACACCGACAAAGCCGATCATCAACCCCAACCACTGCCAGCCGCCACTGCGCTCGGACGCCATGCCCGTCGACAATGCCGCGGTCATCAACGGCTGCAACGCCGCAATGATCGCCGCGATCCCGGGCGGTAGACCGTTCTGGATCGCCACGTAGAGGCAACTCAAATACAGGAACTGCGACAGGAACCCGACAACCGCGTGATGACGGATCTGCTGCCAGGTCACCTCCAGCAACCGCTTGTTCAGGAACAGCGCCAGGCACAGCGAGACCAGCAGGAAACGCCAGAACAGCAGATTGAACGCCCCACCACCCTGGGTGCCGAGCTTGGCGCCGATAAAGCCTGAACTCCACGACAAAACGAAAACCGCCTGCAACAGCAGCAACCCTAAGGTAGATCGCTTCATATCGCCTCCCATCGCTGTGATTTGACTCAAAGGCTAAAGGCTGCACATGCTTGCGTATATTTGAATTACACAAACAACAAATCCGAAAAAGCCGAATTATGCCTAAACAACTGAATATCGAGCTGTTGCGCACCTTTCACGCCGTAGCGCGCTTTCGGCGCTTTAACGAGGCGGCCGAGCATGTGCACCGCAGCGCGTCCACCGTCACCACGCAAATCCAGAAGCTGGAGGACCAAGTCGGACAGCGTCTGTTCAGCCGCAGTAACCAGGGCGTGGAATTGACGCTGTACGGCCAGAAACTGCTCGGCGAAACCACCGAATTTCTCAAGAGCCATGACCGCCTGCTGATTTCGCTGATGCCCCAGCGCATGCAGGGCAAGATCCGCCTGGGGGTGCCGGATACCTACGCGCCCGCCTTCATCCAGGAATTTTTACCGCGACTGATCGCTGACAACCCCCTGCTGGAACTGGAGATCGAAGCGCGCACCAGCGGTGAGTTACTGGACTTATTCACGGCCAACCAACTGGACTTGGCGATCACCGTCAGCGCGCACCCGCTCGCACAAGGTGAACGCCTGGGGGCCGTGCAGCCGCTGTGGGTGGCGACCGAAGGCTTCAACTCGCCGCCGAACGTGCCATTACCCATCACTGTGCCCATCACTGGCTGCCCCTATCGCGCCGCAGCGCTGCAGTCGTTGAAGGATCATGGGGTCTACCACCGGCTACTGCTGGAAAGCCCCAACTCGTCTGCGGTCGAAGCCTGTGTACGCAGTGGCGTGGCGGTTGGCCTGATGGAGCAAAGCCGTATGGGCGAAGGGCTGATCCACATGTCAGAACTGCCACCTCTACCCGCGCAGCATCTGTACCTGATGTGCGATACCGGCAATGCGCTGGCGCTGCATGTGCATGAGCAAATCCGCCACTTCAAGGTCTGAACTGCGCCCACAAAAAAGCCCGCTGACCGTCACCGGTTCAGCGGGCTTTTTCGTGGGTGTTGCTTACAGCGCCAGGTCAGACGCCGGCTTGCTTGGCTCAGCCGCAGGCTTGGCAGCCTCGGTAGCCTGTGGAGCGGCCAGTTGCGGGATCGCTGGCGGTGGTGTCAGTTGCAGCACACCGGCGGTGTAGGCCCATTCCTTGGCAACAGCTTCAGGGCTGTCGTTCAGCTTGGTGCCGTAGCTTGGCACGATCTGGTGCAGTTTTTCCTGCCAGGCCGGGCTTGCTACTTTGTCCTTGAAGACTTTTTGCAGCACGGTCAGCATGATCGGAGCCGCGGTGGACGCGCCTGGCGATGCACCCAACAGGCCGGCAATGCTGTTGTCGGCAGAGCTGACCACTTCGGTACCCAGTTTCAGCACGCCGCCTTGCTCTTCATCACGCTTGATGATCTGCACGCGCTGGCCGGCTTGCCACAGGCGCCAGTCGGACTGCTTGGCGTTCGGGAAGTACTCTTGCAGCGCCTTGAAGCGGTCGTCATCGGACAGCATCAGTTGGCCGGCGAGGTACTCGACCAGTGGGTATTCACGAATACCGACTTTGGTCATGGGCCAGATGTTGTGGGTGGTGGTGCTGGTCAGCAGGTCCAGGTACGAGCCTTCTTTCAGGAACTTGGTCGAGAAGGTTGCGAATGGGCCAAACAGGATCACGCGCTTGCCATCCAGCACGCGGGTGTCCAGGTGCGGCACCGACATCGGTGGCGAACCGACCGAAGCCTTGCCGTAGGCCTTGGCCAGGTGCTGCTCGGCGATGGTCGGGTTCTCGGTCACCAGGAACGAACCACCGACCGGGAAGCCTGCGTATTCCTTGGCTTCAGGAATGCCCGACTTCTGCAGCAGGTGCAAGGCACCGCCGCCGGCGCCGATGAACACGAACTTGGCGTCGGTTTCAGTCTTGGTGCCGTCTTTGAGGTTTTTATAGCTCACGCGCCACGAACCGTCGTCGTTGCGGGTGATGTCCTGCACTTCGCTCGACAGTTTCAAGTCAAACTTCGGCGTGGTTTGCAGGTGAGCGACGAACTGGCGGGTGATCTCGCCGAAGTTCACGTCGGTGCCGATCGGGCTCCAGGTGGCCGCGATCTTCTGCTTCGGATCACGCCCTTCCATCATCAGCGGGACCCACTTGGCGATCTGCGCCGGGTCTTCGGAGTACTGCATGCCGGCGAACAACGGGCTGGCCTTCAGGGCTTCGTAGCGCTTTTTCAGGAACTTGATGTTGTCATCGCCCCACACAAAGCTCATGTGCGGTGTGGAGTTGATGAACGAACGCGGGTTCTTCAACACGCCCTGCTGAACCTGCCAGGACCAGAACTGACGGGAGATCTGGAACGCTTCGTTGATCTCGACCGCCTTAGGGATCTCAACGTTGCCGTTCTTGTCTTCCGGGGTGTAGTTCAGCTCAGCCAGGGCCGAGTGACCGGTACCGGCGTTGTTCCAGCCGTTGGAGCTTTCTTCGGCCACGCCATCGAGGCGCTCGACCATCTCCATCGACCAGTCCGGTTCCAGCTCATTGAGCCAGACACCCAGGGTCGCACTCATGATGCCGCCGCCGATCAGCAGCACATCGACTTTCTTTGCCTCTTCCGCGTGAACGGACGTGATCCCCATCGACAAAGCCAGCCCCAGCAGGGCAGTGTTTACTTTTTTAAACATCAGTAGCACCTATGATAAAACGCCATCCGCCCTACCGCCCCCGATCATGAGCAACCCTCGTTCACGCTACGTCAGGCAACGCACCGCGGGGTCTGCACATTCACATGAAGGCTGCAGGGTGGGCACACAAGGCCGATGGATCGACCTCACTGTTATGTCCCTTCTGCGCTGACTTCTTATCGTTATTGGCTTCAGCTACCTGGGCGACAGCCAACCGCTGGGACGTATACGGGTGTACGCACCAGGGAAAGACTAGACCAAGACGGCGCGCAGAATATCACGCTAAACAGCGTTTATGCGCCGTTTGGCCAATTGACAGGCCTAAATCGCGGGTTTTAATGCGCCGGTGTCAAGCCTGGCAGCCGCGACCTGCGGTCACAGGCCCGGAACTCTGACGCAAATGGCGGTTCTAGACACCTTCGCCGTTGCCTGCGTAGCATCGGCAGCTGTCCTTCGTGCACACCTTCCACACAGAGTTACCCATGACTACCCAGCAAACACCCGGGCACGTACTGCCCGCGCGCAGCGCCGCGAAAATGGAAGCGGCCATGGCCGTAGGCGCCTTCGCGATCGGCACCGGCGAATTCGCCATCATGGGCCTGATGCCCGACATCGCCCAGAACCTGGGCTTGAGCGAACCGCAAGTCGGCCACGCCATCAGCGCCTACGCCCTGGGCGTGATGGTCGGCGCCCCACTGCTGGCCATCCTCGGCGCCAAGCTGCTGCGCAAACACATGCTGCTATTGCTGATGGGCCTGTACGCCCTGGGCAACTTCGCCACCGCCTTCACCCCCACCTTCGGCTCACTGGTGGCCTTCCGCTTTATCAGCGGCCTGCCCCACGGCGCCTAATTCGGCATCGCCGCCGTGGTCGCTTCCAGCATGGTGCCCACCGACAAACGCGCCGGCGCCGTAGCCCGTGTGATGATGGGCCTGACCCTGGCCATGCTGCTCGGCAACCCCATCGCCACCTTCCTCGGCCAACACCTGGGCTGGCGCTCGGCGTTCGCCCTGGTCAGCGTGATCGCCCTGCTCACCATCGCCCTGGTCTGGCAATTCGTGCCCCACCGCCACGACGAACAACGCAGCGACCCGCGCAAGGAACTGCGCGCCTTCACCAAACCTCAGGTATGGATGGCCCTGTCCATCGGCGCGATTGGCTTTGCCGGGATGTTCTGCGTATTCAGCTATCTCGCGCCGACCATGCTGGAAGTGACCAAGGTCTCGTCGCAGTGGATTCCGTTTGGCCTTGCCGCGTTCGGCGTCGGCGGCATCATCGGCAACATTGCCGGTGGCAAGCTGTTTGATCGCATGCAGTTCCGGGCGGTGGGCTTGATTCTGGTGTGGTCGATGGCCGTGCTGCTGTTCTTCCCCTTCGCCGCCTCGTCGCTGTGGGGTGTGCTGCTGAGCATGGGATTGGTTGGCACCATGGTCGCATTGGCGGCACCGTTGCAGATCCGCCTGATGGACATAGCACACGAAGCGCCGAGCTTGGCGGCAGCGTCTAACCATGCCGCGTTCAACCTGGCAAATGCCCTGGGCCCGTGGTTTGGCGGCATGGCCATAACTGCCGGCCTTGGCTGGACCAGCACCGGCTACATCGGCGCCGCAACAGCGCTGGTGGGCCTGTGCCTCTACCTGATTGCCCGCCGCATGAAAGGCGGCCACTAGATTCTCTGTAGGAGCGAGCTTGCTCGCGAAAATCGCCAACGATAACGCGGGCATCCTGATTCACCACCGCGCCCTCAAGTTTTTCGCGAGCAAGCTCGCTCCTACACGTCATCACTCAAGCGGGCTGCACAACAGCCCAGCGCGACATCAATCATCACGCAACACCCCCGAACCAATACTCCCCGCCCACTGCCAACAAAATTCATCTTGGCAGCTTCGCCGGGGCTACGGTCGCCAAACGCCTGACCACTGAAAATCAAACTGTGGGAGGGGGCTTGCCCCCGATAGCAATGGGTCAATCAACACACCACTGACTGCCTCACCACCCCATCAATCATCATGCAACAACCCCGCCCCATACTCCCCATAACTACTCCCCAACCCACTACCGCCAAAATTCATCTTGGCGGCTTTGCCGGGGCTGTGGTCCCCAAACGCCTTACATCCGCCAGAAAAGCACGGGTCACTATTCACGGTTGGTGAAGATGAACAAGCACCCAACATCAACGTGCCGGTGATCATCACAACTTTGACGAGGTTCGAGATCATGGTTTCAGTTCCCTATGGGCTGGAGGCGCTGGGGTCCTCTCTTGCAGGCAATCGTAGACCTCAACTGCGCAGGGAATTATGAAACTTTGCTGGGGGACAGCATGAGTTCAGGTTGCCGCCTTGGGTAAGGCGGCGGAGTTGGTTATCAGGCTTTGACTGGGGCGGTTACAGGCGCAACCTGCTCCTGGGCTCGGTCAACGAGCAGCGAGCTCAACTCGATTAACTGCTGAATGCCCAGGGCGATAGCGCGCTGGGAATCGTCGAGGTCGAACGCCAAGGTGACGGCCATTTCGTTGGCGGATGCGAGGTTTTCGGCGGCGTTGGCCAGGAGGGTTTCGGGGTCGAGGGTTGGGTTTACGAGGAATAGGTTGTCGCTTGGGCGTTCGTCGGGCGCAGCGTTGTCGGATGGGGGCAAGTGATGATGGATTGCTCGCTGGGCTGCGGCTTGAAGCTTGGGATCAGGGGATGCAGCGTTTGAAGCATAAGGCGGATTAGGTGTGATCTTGTACATGGCGAAGCTCCTTAACTATTCAGGAACTACCAGTCTCACTTCCACATGAGAGGTGGCAGCTGTACGCAGGTGTGGAAGACCAGGGCTAAGGACCCGGCGCACCGAAGTGCCCCGCGCACAGCCGCCGAAACACATGATACAGGCGTAAAAAAACGCCGGTAGGTGTTTGTGACGATTGCGTCTTAGCTTGGTACGGACTTCCACATCCGACCGCTGGTTTTCCAGCGGTTTGGGGAGGTTAGCGAGGGGAGGCCTGAGGGGCAAGCCGAGAAAAGTGTGGGAAGTTTCCCGCTGGGGTTTTGGATCACAGATGAAAGTATGGTGGTCTGACTCCGAAGCCCGACCAATACATATTATTTGCTGAAAGGAAGCCTAAACTTTTAATACACGGTGGAAGCGAACAACTCCCCCATTGAACATTCAAGACAATTACCTACGCAAGCTCCCAAGGTTTATCATTTCTGCCATCGACTGGCTTCAACACCCCATCCTTTCTCATCGCCATTGCCGTCCACCGAACGTCGTACTGCCAGGTATAGAGAAGCGAGCCGGACCGCTTTATATCAGACTCATAATGATCCCATATATATTTGGCAACATCCCTCGGCCAACCAACCCCACCCATGGATTTCAACGCGGTAACAACCCAAGGTTTCATATCCTCTCTTGTAATCATAAATACCTGTTCAAATTTACCGAGATATCGTATCAGACCACCATACCGGTTTGAGTTGGCATAGGAAAAGCAAACGATTCACTCCCAGACACACCTCACCACGAGCTGTCGCTTCAACCCAGCGTTCCAAGGCGTAAGATGCCCCAAAACCTTCTTTCATCGAGGCCGCCATGACTGGGATATCCCTAAACCTGCCGGAAGACTTATCCAACTCTCTCGCCGGCCTAGCAAAAACCAACGGTCAGACAGCAAGCTACCTGGCGATGGACGTTCTTCGCGACTACATCGAGCACGAAAAAACGCTGACCGCTCAGATCGAGCTGGCGGTAAAAGACGCCGACGAAGGCAAATTCGCCACCGATGACCAAGTAGCAGCCATACGTACTAGGCGCTGGAGCATGAATCCGGGTTGAGTGGCTTAAAAAAACACTCAAAAACCTGGAAGACGAAGCGAAATATATCGCTCTTGAAAATCCAAAAGCCGCTGACGACTTCTCGGATGCCATTTTCGCCAGCGTCGACAGGCTGGCTCAGTTTCCTTCCATGGGACGCGAAGGTCGGGTGAAACATACCCGCGAACGTCCTCGCTCGAAGTGGCAATGCGCGCAAAACTTACCTCTCCGGCACCCAAGATCCGTTCCTGATAAACTGCGCGCCATTCGCCTCGCTGACTCAGATCCCCCATGTCCCTACAAACCGCCCCACTTTCCCGCCGCTTCTCCGTCGCCCCCATGATGGATAGGAACGACTGACGCTGTAGGCCGCGTATTCCCTAGCCTACAGAGCCGGCAGGAAAGCCACGTACCACTTTTGTACCACCCTTACTTGCGGGCTGCAGCGCCCTACCCCTTAAGATGGCGTCAACCTGCCAAAAGCAGATGCCGAAGCAGGCTATCTACATCGCCTGCCAGACAGCCGAACGTCCGCTCTTGGGCGATTACTACGGTTCGTGGAGAGCAATATTCGGCCAGAACCGGCCTTGTAGCTGTCTACGGGAAGGGCGATGGCGGTTATGATCAAGAAACCTCAAATAATTTAGAGCGGGGCCATGAACACATTCATTAATTTAGCTAACTACCTGCATCTTGCTGATATTGCAATAAACGCCATCGGTGGGTTTCTCGGGAGCGCTGTCCTTCTATGGCTAGCGATGGGACGTCAAGGCATTAGGACTTTGAGATCCAGACTTGGCCGACCGTCTGTGCTGCTACAGGCACGAAAAACGCCTGAAAACATCTTCACGGGTATTGAATTGGGAGCGCCTGCGGAATGGATTAAGGAGCAACTTGGACCACCGAATAGGATCGCAAAAAATTGGTGGGGCTATCGTTTTTCCGACTCCCTGGTTTCTCTAACATTCAACGCTAACCATTCTCTATTAACGCTTGCTGTAGCGCTCACAGATGAGAAAACAACATTCGAGTTCCCAGCATTACACTTTGACTGCCCTCCGCTAGGGAAAATGGTCGTGGCCGATCTTCAGGTGGACCATCTTTCATTAACGTTCAATGACTCTATGCGGCATAGTGAGTTATTGATCACAGGCATTGAAGGTCCTAAAGGAGCTTTTCATCACATCGCTTTCGGCGTGTTAAACCCGCACATTCCGGGTCCACTGTTAATGGACATTTTCGAGTGGGATAGTAACAAAGCTACTCTTATAACTCCCGCAGATAAGCTGCGGATCAATTGGGCTGCGGTATCAGCAACTCCAGTAATTAACACGTTCCCATGGGATTTAGGCTTAAGGTTGTAATGAGAGCATGAAAAGTGGGTTGATTTCTCCTAGCCGCTCTATTGCCCTTCGCAAATCTGCTGCTATTCTTCTAGCTTTGTGAATCAGGTGGATATAATGGCGAGCGACTACTCACTGCCGGCGGTGCTGGAAAAGATGTATGAGAACCAACTGGCGTTAGAGGCGGCATTAATGGAGTTGGTGTTATGGGCTGAGGACCGTGGCGCACCGACGGTTGGCGACAACATCCGTGGATCGCTTCACACGCTTGGTGAAAATGCGGGTTACATCAGACAAGGATTAGCTAGGCTGAGGCAGCAGGAGGGGCCATGAACAAATTGCGGACTGAAAATGCGGCTACGTCGATTAGAGAGTCGCACGTGTAGGCAGAAGTCGTACGCTTCTGCCCAGACGGAACGCAAAAAATTGGCCGATAGCATCCAGCCACTCAGGTGGGATTTTGCAGAACCACAAACTGAAGAGTTTACGGGGCCTGCTTCAACTTTATTGCCGCGCTTTTAAAGTTACAACTTAACACACCGGAACACCAAACTAATAGGCGGAAATTTTATGGACGAGTTCTCGTTAGAAAAAATGTCAGACAGCATTCACTATGGCAAGACAAAAGAATACTTCAGAGAAGTTTTGTCATCATATCATAACGGAAACTATAGATCCGCAGTAGTAATGCTTTGGTCGGTCGCGATATGCGACATTGTTTATAAGTTGCAAAACCTAATAGATTTATATGATGACGCATCAGCAAAGGCTATATTAGAGGAGGTCAGTAAGATCCAAGATACCGACCAAAAGTCTTCTGCCTGGGAACTGAAATTAATAGACGAGGTAAACGATAAAACAAATTTATTAGATAGCTCAGAGTATGAAAATCTTAGATATTTACAAAAACAAAGGCATCTATCAGCACATCCCGTTTTGAACAGAGAGCGTGAACTGCACTCACCGAACCACGAAACCGTGAGAGCATTAATACGAAATACCTTGACCGATGTATTAACTAAGCCTCCCTTCTACACCCAACATATCCTTCAAGAACTTCTCGATGACATTTCAGAGTCCAGAGAGATCCTTAACAGCAGATCAAAAGTAAAAAAATATGTTGTAAATCGATATTTTGACAGAACAACCAAACCAGTTGAGCTAAATATATTCCGTTCGCTGTGGAAGATTGTATTCAGACTTGAAAATGAGCAGTGCGAAAACAACAGGCTAATCAACCATCATGTTCTTGAAGTACTAGCTGAACGAAACAAAGCCTCACTAATTGCAACAATACAAGGAGACGTGGACTTTTTTAGTAACTTAGCTAGCGCTGGCAACCCATTGCAATATTTTATTTTCTTCCTTTCTGACAATCCCGAGTTATTCCCGTTATTAAGCGATGCTGCACGCTTGAAGATTGAACATTACATAGAGAACGACCCTATAGGTAAAACAACAGGATGGTTTGTAAAGGAGAACATTTTCAAGCACGGCGACGATCTAAAAGAGTGGATTGCAAAAGACAAACCAATATTTACCTCACATCAATTTGATTACATACTTAATCTTTCGGACTCTGAGGAGTGGCAAGAGAAATTCTGTGTGATCGCTTCAACGTACTATGGAGTCAGTACAAGTTATGACCAAGCCGACTCGCGCTTTCAAGTGGCGATCCCTCAGTACATAAAATTATTCAATGAAAACTCAATTAAGTATCTAGCCGAACAAATCGAAAACAACCCTCAGTGCCACGATAGAGGCCGCGCGCGACATGATTATACGATTATCAAAGCGAGAATAGATGAACTGTATGGAGATACATTCGACTATACGAATTATTACTGGTTTAGCAGAAAGCTTGGCCTCGCCGATTAAGTTTCAACGTCGAATCTCCAGCGCTTGAGGGTAAGCGCAGCTTGCGGCCGGATTGTGGTCATAGTAATTGGTAGGAAATACAGTTTATATAATAACGGCCTCAATCCGGAGGCCTTTTTTATACGCATTGAGACCACAGCCCGCAACATTTGTGCACCAAATCTTGCCTGACTGTATTCATGTATCTCTGGCAACTAGGAAAACGCTCACCTGGAAACGTCAACATCTGACGCTGTAAGGGTGAGAGTGCGGGTGCGTGCACGTAAAGTTCGTTAGTACTGCGCAACTTCGCACGCAGCTTCAAAAGCGGCCCGTCTAAGGCACCTCTAGCGTTTTCATGTTGACCCAAGGGAAGGAGGTTAGGAGGGTTAGTTTTTTGCAGAGCGCCCTGAAAGCCTTGTCTGTTGTGGCTTTCCGAAGGGTTGGCAAGGTTAGCTTTTGGGTTAATTCTGGTTATTTCCTAACCTTTATTAGCGTTAAATATTCAATATATTAATTCCTTTAAAAACAGTCACTTACGAATTACTAACCTTTGAACTAACCCAACCTAACCCATCAAAGTTAGGTCTCAAGCCCAACAAACACGGGCCTTCCAAGCCCAAAGCCCCCCTTCAAAAAAAAACTAACCCTTTTCCCGAGGCACCTTCTGATTTCAGCCGTTCGTGCGTGCTTATAAGCGTTGCGTAAAACATCCACCCTCGCAGGGTTCCGCAGGTTTCTGCCCCCTCCAAAACGCCAAGCAAGCGCCCAGCCTGAGCCGCCGAGAGTGGTACGCAGGGCCGCAGAAAAAACGACCCATTTAGCCCGCAGGCGAGGTGGGGGGACGACGGCGCGCGCCAGGTGCAGACCATCCTACCGACCGCCTGTAGCACGTCATTTCCCCGGCAACTTGTGGCACGCCACACCCCCGCACCGTGGGCGTGCGCATCGGGCCGGCGACGTGCCCTGACGCCGCCGAGCCACGACACGCCGGCCAACGGGTTAAGGCCCGTATTTACTGGCTGACGCCCTGCTTTCGATTGCCGTGCCGTCACCGAAATGCTATGTTGGGATGGGTTTCTTCACGCTATAGAAGCGCAAACTTTCATCCTCCCCCCGCTCATTTTTTCCTCCCCTGTCCGCCTCACTGCCTACAGCTCGTCGCCTCAAATCGCGCACGTTGCAAACCTCGATTACTGTATGCGCATACAGTGTTAATAAGCAGTCAATCGCATGACCCCCTTAGAACTCAAAACGGCTTGGCTCGCCAAATGGCGTCTGATCCTTGAAGACGGTCTTAGCCGAATGGATAACCCCGAGGCTCACAGATCTATGTGCCGGTGGGAAACCCACGACATGCTGGAGGCAGGGGTGGTTGATCAAATGGAAAAGATGGAAATGGACGAGTTGGCTGACGCGGCCTATTGGCATGCCGTCGAAGAACTGGCTACCGACGCTGAGGGATACATGTTTGGTGGACACTACGATGTAGTGCCCAGAGCCGGATCGGAGTGCATTGGGCGGATAATGTCCAACACGTACTATTCAGTCACTGGCCCAGGTGCGTGTGGGTTTGATGGAAAGGTGGTTGGTACCAAACGTGACCGTCGCCTGGAGCTCCGTAATAGCAATAAGGCCTGGGCTTTAGAGGGGCTGCTGCTGATCGCACCATCCGGTGAGCTGTACGACTTGGTGCAGACTGCACAAGTTATCAATGGGAAGGTTTATCCAATCATCAGCGACACGGACACCTATCGGGCGCTAGTAGATTGCGCCCAGGTCGCCTTGGAGGAGCATGATTTTGAAAGTTACCGCAAGACCAGGCCCCTACTGCAATGCGCCCAATTCACCAAGTGCACCGCTTGTCTGGACCACTTCGGGCTGCGGGAAGACTGCCTGAAGTGTTCAGGTCAGGGCTTTGTCCCTAAATCTGGCGGTCAACCAACGTCATCCGCGTAAGCCGAAACCGCCTCGTCGACCAACTCCCGCCATTCACCGCAATCGATCACCTTGCGCTCAAGCATGCTGTCAGCCAAGGCCAGGCGCGTTTCATATCGGTACTCTGGCGACCCAGCTTCAAACTCCGCATCAGTGAGAAGCGCAAACCACGCTTCCATCTCGTTAACCTGCTGTATATCGGTGGTCATGACGAATCTCCCGCCCAGGTGTCTATTGGATAGAGACCGGCCGGGGTACGGCTGTTCACCAGGACCGACGGGCGGAAAAGATATGTGCGGAAGGCTCTCGCAGTACAGCGGCATCCACGACTTCGTTGCGGCGTTGAGCATGCCCAACGCGCTGGTTAATTCCGTAGGGGATCTGCCGCTTGACCGCTATAACGTCGCCCCTATGACCCTGGTTGCACTACTGCATTTGCAGGGCGAGCTGCTGCACGCCGACCCAGTGCGCTGGGGCTGGCGACCGCACTGGGCAAAGGACCGAGCCGCGCCAATCAATGCCCGAGTTGAGAAGGTCGCTCATGGGCCGTTCTTCCGCTCGATCTGGCCGCATCGCGCAATCGCGCCAATAGATAACTGGTTTGAATGGGTGGATGAAGGCGGGCCAAAAAAACAGCCCTACCTGATCCGTAGACGGGATGGCGCGCCGGTGCTATGTGCATCCATCGGCCAGCTACCTGACTCCGATGAGGGGCCAGGCGAGCATGATGGGTTCGTGATTATCACCGCCGACAGTGCCGGCGGCATGGTGGACATTCACGATAGAAGGCCCGTGGTGTTGACCCCGGACCTGGCCCGCGAATGGTTGGACCCGGCAACGCCCAAGGAACGTGCCGAGCAGATGGTGTTGCACCAGGGCGAGCCAGCAGAGGCCTTTGAGTGGTTCCCTGTTGCAGTTTCAGTTGGTAACGTACGAAACCAAGGTCCTGAAATCATATTAAAAATCAAATAACATTAGAGCATATTAGACAAATCACAAATAGGCCTCCTCCCTCATTTTATTTCGTCGTTCCGCATTAAATACTCTTTCAACGAATCAACAGTAAAGTGTGGAACTGGAGATGTCACTAAATACTCATTGTCTTTTTTAATATCCATCTTCAAGCTCAGCACACCTTGTCCTTTGTACTTTTTATTCACGAGCACAGTAATCACGTCCATAGCGCTCCTTAATGTACTAAGTGTCTCATCTAAGATCTCGATCATTTGCTCTGTCATTACATGAATCGCGACTAATTGCCCTACACCTACCGCGTCTTTCAACTCATCAAGGCTGTGTCCTCCCACGCGCCCTAAACCTGAGCTTTTCAGAGTAGATCTGTACTCATCCAACCCCTCATTTCTATTGGCGAAGTTTTCAAAACAGGCCCTATACCTTGCATCGGCGAGATAAAGAACATCTATCGCTCGTGCGTCCTTCACCGAGAGCGCGATGTCAATCATTCGCGGATCAACCCGATCAACAACTCCAGCATTGCTTGGCAACTTAGATATATCTATAAATCTCGCAGGATGATCAAGACTAGGAAAAATATTGTACTTCTTTATTGAGTAAAGCTCGTTCACTTGCATCATCAAACGAACCCAAGTTTTATGAATCGTAGAAATATCAGCTTTGTTTTCTTTCTCTTTTTCAGTTCTCTTCTGAAAAACGTAAGAGCATACCGCACCCGCGATAGCGCCTCCAAAACCAGCAGCTACTGGGCCACCTACGTCTTTCAATAGGGCAACAACCACGGGGCTTATCATCTGCGAAAGATCTGAAGCAAAAGCCAAGATTGCTAAAGATAGGAAAAATATTGAAAACGCACCTATGAGAAATCCCATAACCATTGGAAAAAAAATACGCCTCTGACCTCCATACTTAACTCGAAATCGCATACTACAGACACTCAAGTGAAGAAGTTGCGGTTTCTGTTTCGACTCCCGCCTGTACTGGTGGAAATTGGACTTGGCGAAATACAACAGCGCCAAGCAGGCCCTCGAAAAGAGCGATGGCCACGAAGCCCAAACACTCAATGAAAAGCAGCTTCGGGAGAAGGCACTGAGCGTCGCCGGCTGCGTCGTCGAGATCGCCAACTGCTACCCCAAAGCCCTCTATTTCCAGCGCAACGAGATTACCGACGAATCCTGGTACTTCTTCCGCGTCGACTTCCCGCACGACGGCGGTTCAGTGAGAAACACCTTCACGGGTGGTCAGGTCGCCGCTGCCAGCGAATTCAAGAAAAGACTTCTCGGCATGGGTGCCGGAGCCGTGTTCACCGGCAGTGGACAGCAATTAGACAAACTCATGAAAGACCAGCTTTTCGGCATCAAGACAGTTCAGACCATCGACTATGTGGGCTACAGCAAGGAATACCACTGCTACGTTTTCAACGACGTCGCCATCCGCGAGGGCCAGGTAATTCACATCAATGAGGAAGAGTTTTTTGAGATGGGCAAGTTGAAGCTCAAGACTCTACAAAAGGGTGTGAAGATCGATCTGGAGAAGGATGGCAAAAAATACGATGACCAATGGCTTGGGCTTTTGTGGCAGTGCTTCGGTGCCCAGGGCATCGTGGCGTTGACCTTCTGGTTTGGCTCGCTGTTCGCCGAACAGATCCGCGGCCGGTACCAGTCGTTTCCTTTCCTTGAGGCCACTGGCGAGGCCGGCGCCGGCAAGACCACGTTGCTCACGCTGCTATGGAAACTCGCGGGGCGCGACGGATACGAAGGGTTTGACCCGTCCAAATCCACCAAGGCCGGCCGCAGCCGCTTGATGGGCCAGGTCTCCGGGATGCCCATCGTGCTACTGGAATCGGACCGTAGCGGCGACGACAAGGCCCATGCCAAAACCTTCGAATGGGACGAACTCAAGGATTACTACGGCGGCGGCACCCTGGCGACCAAGGGCGTGAAAACCGCAGGTAACGAAACCTACGAACCGCCGTTTCGAGGCACCATCGCCATCAGCCAGAACGCCCCTGTAGTGGCTTCAGAGGCGATCATGACCCGCATCGTCAAACTGCACTTCGTGCGACCCAACGTCACCGCTGAAAGCCGTGCGGCGGCAGATCGGCTCAATGCGCTGGAAGGTTCGAAACTCAGCAACTTTGTATTGCAGGCCGTGCGCAAAGAGCTGGAGGTGATGGAACTGTTCGGCCAGCGGGTTGCGGGCTACGAAGCGAAGTTGCGCAACCTGCATTCCCACTGCTTTGCCTGCGACACCCCATTCAAAGACGAGCACAGCGAATGTCGCCATTGCGGCAACAAGCTGCGCGGCTACATCCGCGTGGAGCGGATCAACAAGAACCACGCCCAAATGCTCGCCCTGCTGGACTGCCTGTGCATGGTGGTCCCGCTCACCGACGCACAGGTCGAGCATACCCGCTCGCAGATCATTCGCATGGCGATTGAGCGTCAGGCCTCGATCAGCTCCGACCATCCGGTAGTTGCTGAATTCTGGGAAGTTTACGAATACCTGGAAGGTCTCGACGCCGATGGCCCGGTGGTCAACCACAGCAAGAAAGACCACGTCATCGCCATCAACCTCAACGACTTCGTGAAATGCGCGGCAGAAAACCGACAAAAAATCGCCGACGTCAGCGAGCTGCGCGAACGCCTGAAGGACTCCCGCTCGCGGAAGCTACTCGACGTCAACAAGGCGACTGACAGCGCGGTACGGGCTCACCAGGCCAGCAAGACCAACGCCGTCGTCACGAAACAACCCATCGTGAAGTGCTGGCACTTCCAAGCCTGACTGATCAACAGCAATACCCGCCAGGCGCTGCAACGTCTGACACCACCCAAAGGAGAAGCACCATGCACGTACAAGTCATCGCAAGCGGCGGCCAAAACGGCGCAACGAACCGTCACAGACATATCGAAGAGCTGAGGGATTGGTTTGGGGAAAGCTCAAAAGTCATTCACGCCGAGGCCTATGCGCCTGACGACCTGGTCAAAATTCTGGAAGTTAGCGCGGCAACCGATTTTGAAATTCTGGTGCTGGAGTGCAGCCCCGAACAAATCGTCGCCGTCCTGCTGTGGCAGACAGAAACCGAAGAGGTTGCCGAACTTGAAAATGTGCTTGTGCACCTGGTGCGCAAGCAAAAAACAACTGGCGAAAGCCAGTAAGAAGGTGGTGCCGAGGGGCTGCAACCCCTCGACACCGACCACCCAAAGGAGAAGCACCATGCAAGTGAATCAACCCCAAGGCGGCACCGCAGAGGCTACCACAACCCCGCTCGTTGTCGGCGACACGGTCAGCTACGTCGCAATAAGCGGCGGTGGTCGGGCATACCGCCTCAGCGCTCGTACAGGTGTGATTGAAGGAATTTATGGCAACGTCGCCACACTACGCACTGCCAACGGCCGGAATGTTACTCAACCCCTGGACAAGCTGACACCCGACGGCCAGCCCAATGCGCTGACAAAAATGTTTATGAGGGGTCAGCGATGAGTTCAGGCCCTCGCACCCGCCCGCCGTTAGCCGGTTACCGGCTGGACTTGCCCAGCCGCTGCGATATCTGCGGCAAAGCCCGCTCAAAGGGAAAGCACGAGGCGTGTAGTCGAATACGCCAGCAGAGCAAGACGGCGGAATGGGCTGCATTTATGGCAGAGCGTGAAGCAGCCAAGCAGAAAAAACGGTGTCGTTACACGCATCTATGAGGATAGTCATGAACACAGCATTTATCCTGATGGCTCAGTACGACGGCCAGGCGATTATCTCGCTGGAGGTGGTGTGCCGTGACTACTTCACGCACCTGACGCCGGACATGTTCCAGCGCAAGGTGATGAGCGGTCAGATCAAGTTGCCCATCACCCGCCTGGAGCCCAGCCAGAAGTCGGCCAGGGGCGTCCACCTCACCGACCTGGCCGCGTACCTGGACTTGCAACGCGCGGCAGCAGTTAAAGAGCACAGCCAGATCAACGGGTTAAAACACGCCTTTTGAGCCATTTCATTGACGCGGCGCCCAGTTGGACGGGCGCCCTCAATATTTTGTCGTGCCACTCCCATCCCAAATAGCGGTCCCCCTTGCCACGCAGGTGGGTGTATCGCCGCATCGAATTCCAATCCCGATGGCCGGAAACGCTGGCCACACGCGGGATGTCCCAGCTCATTTCAAAGAGGCGACTGATACCTT
The DNA here is from genome assembly GCF_000263715.2 of Pseudomonas synxantha BG33R. Classification (NCBI taxonomy): domain Bacteria; kingdom Pseudomonadati; phylum Pseudomonadota; class Gammaproteobacteria; order Pseudomonadales; family Pseudomonadaceae; genus Pseudomonas; species Pseudomonas synxantha. The sequence goes on along the minus strand of NZ_CM001514.1, from coordinate 1,853,558 downwards.
CATGCCGAAGGTCGTGGAAGTGCAGGTCCTGGATTTCCAGAAACTTGCAAGCTTTCGTCCAGGACGTGGAGATAGATTCAGGACTGTAGGGGAATATATTGTCACCGGCCTTCGGCATCGTCTGGAGGATGTGCCACGCCTCGTCCGGCAGGTAACACCAAACATCGTTGCCGATCTTCTGCCCTGGGTTTTTCATGTCACGCACCAGGACACGCTGGCCGGCCTCGTCTATGTCTGCCCAGCGAATTCGGGTTATTTCATCGAGCCGGCGCGTGGAGAACAGGGCGAAACCCACGACCTTCAGCATATTTATGACAGTAGGGCGCCTCACTTGCATGTCCTGGTAGTGCGTCAGCACCCGTCTTAGCTCATCCAACGTCGGCCGGCGGTCACGCTCACGGCTTTTCAGGTTATAGCCCAGCTTGCGTAACACACGCCGGGCACCGCCCATGGCGAGCGGGTCGACCTGGTAGCCCCATGCGTCTTTGGCAATTGCCAGCACTGCGCCCAGGTGCGCCAGGTCATTGCCAGCGGTTTGTGGCTGAACACCTCCGCCCTCTCCGCTCATTCGCCAAAGTGCGTAATCGACTAGGCACTGGGTGTTGATATCCGTATCGGTCAACTTGCCCAGGTAAGTCTCGCCAATTGCATTAAGTGTGGCGCGCTTGGTCTTACCCAGCGGCTTGGCTTTCTCAACTTCGACCAGGTAGCGATCGGTCATATCTTTCAGCGTGGCGCCCTTGCGGTTTGCGCGCTCGATTGCACCAGGTTCATCCAGCTCCGACCCACGCTTGCGTGCCCAAGCCTGAGCAGCCTGTTTTCGGGCGAAGGTCTGGCTCTCTTGGTAGACTTGCACTCCGTCGCGCTTGATGCGGATCTGTGCCGTGTAGCTCACAGTCCCATCCGCCAGTTTTCTTGCCCTGATAGTCGCCATATTGAAAGTGGTACGCGTCAGTTTTGAAGTGGTACATCGTACCACCGAGCCTTTAAAAACGCCTGAAAACGCCCGAAAACACGCCTAGAACACGTTGAGTAAAATGCTAGATAAACAGAGCTTTAGCCCCGCAAACGCAAGGCCTACGCTGTCTCGGCGCTTTAGTGTTGCCCCCATGATGGATTGGACCGACCGCCACTGCCGGTTCTTCCTACGCCTGCTCTCCCAACACGCCCTGCTCTACACCGAGATGGTCACCACCGGCGCAATTCTCCACGGCGACCACGAGCGCTTCCTGCGCCACAACGAAGCCGAGCACCCGCTGGCGCTGCAATTGGGCGGCAGTGTTCCGGCTGATCTGGCCGCCTGTGCCCGGATGGCCGAGGCCGCCGGTTACGACGAAGTGAACCTGAACGTCGGTTGCCCCAGCGACCGGGTGCAGAACAACATGATCGGCGCGATCCTCATGGCGCACCCTGCCCTGGTGGCGGATTGTGTGAAGGCGATGCGCGATGCGGTGTCGATCCCTGTGACGGTGAAGCACCGTATCGGCATCAATGGCCGGGACAGTTATGCCGAGCTGTGTGATTTCGTCGGGACGGTGAAGGACGCCGGTTGCACCAGTTTTACCGTGCATGCGCGGATTGCGATTCTGGAGGGGTTGTCGCCCAAGGAGAACCGGGACATTCCGCCGTTGCGTTATGACGTGGCGGCGCAGTTGAAGCGGGATTTTCCGGAGTTGGAGATTAATCTCAACGGTGGGATCAAGACGCTGGAGCAGTGCCAGGAGCATTTGCAGACGTTTGATGGGGTGATGTTGGGGCGGGAGGCTTATCACAATCCGTATTTGCTGGCCGAGGTGGATCAACAGCTGTTTGGCAGCACTGCGCCTGTCATCACCCGCGCCGAGGCGCTGGCACAGTTGCGCCCGTATATAGCCGAGCACTTGGCAACAGGTGGCTCGATGCATCACATCACGCGCCATGTTCTGGGGCTGGGAACCGGTTTCCCGGGGGCGCGTAAGTTTCGGCAATTGTTGTCGGTGGATATTCATAAGGCGGTGGATCCGTTGGCGTTGCTGGATCAGGCGGGGGAATTGTTGGAGGGGCGGTGACGGGTTGGGTGTCAGTGGGGGTATTTGGGGCTGACAGGCTGCTTTCGCGAGCAAGGCCGCTCCCACAGTTTTGAGCGATGTGTGTCAGGTGAATATCAGTGGCTGGACTGGCGTTATCGCAGGCAAGCCAGCTCCCACAGTTTGACTGATGGGGGTCAGGTGAATGTCAGTGGCTGGGCTGGCGTCATGCAGGCAAGCCAGCTCCCACAGTTTGACTGATGGGGGTCATGTGAATGTCAGTGGCTGGGCTGGCGTCATGCAGGCAAGCCAGCTCCCACAGTTTGACTGATGGGGGTCAGGTGAATGTCAGTGGCTGGGCTGGCGTCATCGCAGGCAAGCCAGCTCCCACAGTTTGACTGATGGGGGTCAGGTGAATGTCAGTGGCTGGGCTGGCGTCATGCAGGCAAGCCGGCTCTCACAGTTTGATTGGGGTGGTCATCGGGCAGTTGGGTTGAACCTGCCAGCGATTTTGCCCTCCTATTGAGCACCACGGCCGGTAATTCAAACGGCCGTTTCCAGGTTATTGCCCTCGCAAACGACCTAACGCATTTGCGCCCTTGAGCGCTTGCCAGCGCTCGGGTAATGTCATCAGACCCACAGGACAGAGCACGCCCATGACTTCCAAGCTGGAACAACTCAAGCAATTCACCACTGTCGTAGCCGATACCGGCGATTTTTCCACCCTCGCCAAGCTCAAGCCACAAGACGCTACCACCAACCCTTCCCTGCTGCTCAAGGCTGCGTCGATCCCTGGCTATGCCAAGCTGCTGGATGAGTGTGTACAGGACTGCAACGGCGACGTGGGCCTGGCCAGTGACCGCTTTGCGGTGGCGGTGGGTCAAGAAATTCTCAAAGTAGTGCCGGGCCGTATTTCCACCGAGGTAGATGCGCGTCTGTCGTTCGACGAGGCGGCCATTCTCAAGCGTGCGCACCGTCTGATCGACCTGTACGACAAAGCCGGGGTTAGCCGCGATCGCGTGCTGATCAAGATCGCTTCTACCTGGGAAGGCATCCGCGCCGCCGAGAAGCTGGAAAAAGAAGGCATCCAGACCAACCTGACGCTGCTGTTCTCCTTCGCCCAGGCCGTTGCCTGTGCTGAAGCGGGTGTATTCCTGATTTCGCCATTCGTGGGCCGTATCTACGACTGGTACAAGAAGGCCAACGGCAACGACTACACCGGTTCCGATGACCCGGGCGTGCAGTCGGTGACGCGCATCTACAACTACTACAAGGCCAATGGCTACAAGACTGTGGTGATGGGTGCGAGCTTCCGTAACCTGAGCCAGATTGAAGAGCTGGCCGGGTGTGATCGCCTGACCATCAGCCCGGACCTGCTGGAGAAGCTGGCGGCGGATGAAGGCAAGCTGGAGCGCAAGCTGGCGCCAGGCCATGCCGGTGAGGCACGGGTGCATATGACTGAAGCGCAGTTCCGTTGGGAGTCCAACGAGGATGCGATGGCGACTGAGAAGCTGGCAGAGGGCATTCGCCAGTTTGCTCGCGACCAGGAGAAGCTGGAGGCGTTGTTGTCGGCCAAGCTGTAAGGGCAGATAGCAGCAAAAAGGGCGGCACCTGTGAGGGTCCGCCCTTTTTTGTGTGCGCCAGCCTCAAGCCAGTCGCAGATCAACTGTGGGAGGGGGCTTGCTCCCGATTGCGGACTGTCAGTTGGATATGTGCCGACTGATACACCGCTATCGGGAGCAAGCCCCCTCCCACATGGGTATGTGTTTGGTCAGAGAAGCCGTCAGTGGCGCTCGAGGGCGTTCACGAGGTCGTGGAAGGCTTCGCGGTTGGACTCGTTGAGGCCCATGAGGATCTTGTGCGCTTCCAGCACCTTGACCCGCACGACTTCCTCGGACTGGTCCTGGGACGGCAGGTCGGTGAGGCATTCCGGGCAGGGAATCGGGCGGTCAACGATGTTGAACACCTGGTCAAAACCCATCGACTGCAACAGCCGGGTGATGTCTTCGTGGGTGGTGACCACAGTCGGCAACAGGCCGACCTTCTGCCGCGACAGAATGGACAGCTTGGCCAACAGCCCCAGAGTGGTGCTGTCGATGCTGCGGGTTTCGGTCAGATCGATCACGATCGCCGAGAAGTTCAGCGCTGTGAAGATCCGCTCAATCGTCGCATCCAGGGCCGAACACAAGGTCAGGCGCACTTCACCGACAAACTTCAGGACGAAGGTCCCGTCTTGCTCGGCGAATTGGATTCTTCCGGTACTCATCAAAGATTCCTGCTCAACACCAATAGGGCGATATCATCCGGCATCTCCCCTAGCGTGGCCAATCCAAAAACCTGCCGCAGGCCATCCAGGCTGCCGCCCGCCGACTTGACCTTTTGGGGCAAGGCGGCTTCTTTCTCTTTGAGTGTAGGCTCTGGAAGAAGGTCCAGGATACCGTCGGACATCAGCGTCAGGCTGAAGGTCGGCGGCAGTTCCAGGATGTGGTCTTCGTAGGTGGCTTCGTTGAACAAGCCCACCGGCAGGCCACGCCCTTCCAGGTAACGCACACTGTCAGGAGTGTACAAAACAGGCATCGGCAGGTGACCGCCAATACTGTAGGTCAAAAGACCGGTTTCTTCGTCGATCACGCCGCCGACCATCGTCACGTGCTTGCCCAGCTTGCAGCTGATCAGGCCCCGGTTGATGTGGCCCAGCACTTCGGAGGGGGTGAACTCCGGCAAGGTGCCATTGCGCTTGGACTCGAACAACAGCCGCGTGGTCATGAACTTCAACAACACGGTCACAAAGGCAGAAGAAGCGCCATGGCCGGAAACGTCGGCCAGGTAGAACGCCACACGTCGCTCATCCACACGGAAATAATCGACAAAATCACCCGACAGGTACAACGACGGGATGATCTGGTGGGCAAACTTGAACTCGTCGATGCTCCAGGGGCTCACCGGCAGCATGTTCATCTGTACCTGGCGACCGGCGTTCTGGTCTTCCTGCAGCAGGTTCAGGCTGGCTTCGAGCTCGCGGTTGGCGGTCTCGAGCTTTTCGCGGTAGCGCTGGTTTTCCAGGAGCAGGCGTGCACGGTCCAGGGCGCGGCGCACCGAGTGCTCCAGCACGGCCAGGTCTTCCAGGGGCTTGATCAGGTAATCGGCAGCGCCCAGGCGCAGGGCTTCGACGGCGTCGTTCATGACACCGGCACCGGACACGACAATCACCGGCGTTTGCGGGGCAAGCTCGGTCACCTGGCGAATCAGCTCCAGGCCGCCCATCTGGGGCATGCGCAGGTCGCAGATCACAAGGTCGGGCTTGTCGCGCTCGAATACCTGGAGACCCTGTTGGCCATTACTGGCCTGCAGGACGCTGAAGCCACTGTCTTCCAAGTAGGCCGCGAGGCTCGCGCGCACTACTTCGTCGTCATCGATTATCAGCAGCGTGGCACTGGTTTTTTGCATGTGGGCAAACGGCGCCAGAATTAGGTTGGCGTAGGCGGCTCGGCAATGGCCGGGCTCACGTACTGGATTCGCTTTCTAGCCTCTCTGTCCTACAAAGCATTGGGATTTCGCCCATGCACAACGGTAAAGCAGAGGTGCCCTTCTAAGGCGCAGACGGTACTCCCATCCGTGAGGGGTTTCAAGCTCATGGCGATGGTCGCCGGGCGTCTTTACCCTGCAAATCACCGGGAGTTATAAGAACCGCTTGGACCACAACACAAAGTAAGGTTGTGGCACCCATAAAAAAGGCGACCATCAAGAGGCCGCCTTATTTCATTTCAAGATGTCACGGCTTAAAAGTCGTCGACAACCTTGCCGTCCTTGACCTTGAACTCACGGTTCTGCAGGTAGGCGTTACGGATAAAGGTGTACTTGTCGCCGCTGATCAGCTTCTCGCTGTCGAGCAGGCTGGCGCGCACGTCAACGACGTTGAGGCCGAAGGTGCTGTTACGCCAGCCGATGTCGTTCATGTAGCGGTACGGCTGGGTGTAGCTGTCGACGTACTTGGACGGCGCATCACGCAAGGTGCTTGGGCCCAGCAAGGGGATCATCACGTAGGGACCGCTGCCGACGCCCCAGTAGCCGAGGGTCTGGCCGAAGTCTTCGTCGCTGCGCTGCAGCCCCATTTTGGTGCCGACATCGATAAAGCCCAGCACGCCAAAGGTGGTGTTGACCAACAGGCGAGCGGTGTCGACACCGGCATTGTGCGGCTTGAGTTGCAGCACGTTGTTGGCCAGGTTGCCGACATCGCCGATGTTGCGGAAGAAGTTGTGAACGCCGTCCTGCACAAACTGCGGGGTGACGAACTGATAGCCCTGGGCGATCGGCTTGAGGGCGTAGGTATCAACGGTGTCGTTGAAGGTGAAGATCGGGCGGTTGACGCTTTCCCATGGATCATCTTCCGACGCGGCTTGAGCGGCGAACGGTGCCAACAGGATGGTGGCACACACCGATAGCTGAGCGAAGTAGTGGCTCCAGCGCATAGCTTTTGCTCCTTGAATGGTCTGTCATGGGCGCTATGCCCTGAATAAGGCCGTCAGTATATGACGGAAGTGTGTGTTTAGGCAGCCACAACGAAACGACTTACTTAAAATGAACAAATTTCCTACACATATCGACAGTGTCATGCCCTTGTCATGGCGCCCCGATATCGTGGTTGCTATTTCAGGGACGTTCAGATGCCACACGCCGAGATTGCCGTCACCACCGCCCCCTCGCTGACTGCCGTGTTATTTGGCCTGAGTGGCTGCCTGGTGGATTTTGGTTCCCAGGCCCGCGGCGACTCGCCCTCCCCCGACGCCGAAGCCACGCCTGGCGCACTGAAAGTTCTGCGTAGCCTGAAAGAACAAGGCGTGCCCTGCGCCTGGCTGGATGAACTGCCCCCTCCGTGACCACGCCCCTTTCCGCCAGCCTGCCGAGCTGGATCAAGGCCGCTTCGCCCTCCTCCATCCGCTGGCCCGCGCCCCACGCCTGCTGGCAAGCCTTGATGGAGTTGAACATTGAGCGCCTGGAAGGCTGCGTGCTGGTCAGCGGCGAGCCGCGCCTGCTGCAATCGGGCTTGAATGCCGGGTTGTGGACTATCGGCCTGGCCTCCTGTGGCTCGCTGTGCGGCCTGTCACCCGCGCAATGGCAGGCACTGACCGCGCAGCAACGCGAATACAAGCGTGGCAAGGCGACGGTGGCGCTCTATGGCCTGGGCGTGCACTCGGTGATCGACCACCTGGGCGAGTTGGGAAGTTGCCTGGCCGACATCAGCCTGCGCCGGCTCAAAGGCGAGAAGCCCTGATCAAGATCATGCACGGTTGGCCGCAGTGGATTAATCTACAGGCCAGCCCGTAGACCTTTCACGGCGTGCCGTGGTCTATGCCAGTGACTATCGATAAAAGGAAAGACGTCATGCCTGATCGCAAAAAGCTGGAAGAACAGGTCGAGATTCTGCGTGGGCAGTTGGAACAGGAGCCGCCGCTGTCGGAAGAAAAACGTGAAGCGCTGGAAGCCCTGATTGCCAAGTTTGAATTACAACTCGAACTTGAACCGGCCACTCAGACGCCAAGCATCTCCGACGATGTGAATCAAGCGGCCATAGAGTTCGACGCTGAGCACCCGGTCATTTCCGGGACATTGCGCAATATCATGATCACCCTGGGCAATATCGGCATCTAACCTGCCCGCCAGCCAAGCAAAGACCCACATGTGGGAGGGGGTTTGCTCCCTCCCACATTTGCTTGTGTGTACAGGCTTACTGACGCGCCAGACGCACGTTCAGGAACTGGGTATTTTCAGTACTGCGATACGGGTTGATATCCAACCCTCCCCGACGCACATACCGCGCATACACGGTCAATTTCTCCGGCTTGAGCAAGCGCTGCAAGTCCAGGAAGATCCGCTCCACGCACTGCTCATGGAAGTCCGAGTGCTGGCGAAAGCTGACGATATATTCCAGCAGGCTGGCGTGATCCAGCGCCGCGCCACGGTACTCCACCACCACACTGCCCCAATCGGGCTGGCTGGTCACCGGGCAGTTGGATTTGAGCAGGTGGCTGTGCACGCTCTCCTCAACAACACGCGAGTCATCACAGCGCAGCAGCTCCGGGCGCGGGTGCTCGTAGCTGCTGACATTGATATCCAGGCCGTCAATGCACGCACCCGGCAACGCCATCACACCTTCGGCCTCGATGTCGGCCAGGCTGCGGATGCGCACAGTCACCGGCTTGCCGGCTGCAAAGCTGAGGTCAGTGCGCAAGGTAGCTTCAAGGCTTGGCGTATCGGCAAACGCAGTCTGGTTCAGCGAGTTGAGGTACAGCTTGAACGACTTGGACTCGATGATGTTCGGCGAGTCCGCCGGAATGCTGAACTCACCGATGGCCACCACCGGCTTGCCCGACGGCAGCAACCAGGACAGTTCGAAGCAGTTCCAGAAATCCACGCCCTTGTACGGCAGGGTGTCGGCGCTCAGGCCCAGTTCGGCCCATTTGGCGGCGCGCGGAATCGGGAACAGCAACGAAGGCGTATAGGTAGAGATGTATTCACTGGACTTGCCCAGCGGCGAATGTTCGGCTGCGGGATGCATGGCGGAAACCTGGCTAAATAAACCGCGCCAGTCTACCAGCCTTTGCCCCCGCCCTTAACAAACGCCTCACTCAACGGTCAGTTTGCCGACCATGCCCGCCTGATAATGGCCGGGAAGGTTGCAAGCGAACTCCAGGCCAGTGGCCTTGGTGAAGGTCCAGGTCAGTTCGGCCGTCTTGCCCGGCTCCACCAACACACTGTTGGGATCGTCATGCTTCATGCCGCCCATATCGCCGTGGCCCATGGCGCTGTGGTCCATCTTGCCCATGCCGGTGGCGGTGAGCATGCCGCTGGCTTGCATCTGCAGCATCTCTTTCTGGTGAGCGGCATGCATTGCCGCGTCGCCCAGGTTGAATTCGTGGAGCAAGCGGCCTTTGTTGACCAGTACAAACCGCACGGTTTCACCGGCTTTTACGTCCAGGCTCTTGGGCTCGAAGGCAATGTCCTGCAGGGTGACTTCCACGGTACGCGTGGCCTTGGCTGCCGGAGCCGGCTGGCCGAACGCGTAACCATGAGCCGCATCCGCCAGCGCATTGAAGCTCAGCGCCAATAAGCAGCCCGCCGTTAACAGGGATGTACGCAACGCCATTTCTCACGCTCCAAAAATAGGTGACCAGCTTGGGCCGCACTTTAAGATAGCCTCGCTGCCAGCCAGCTGACTGCTAGATTACAACTTTGTCAGCTTGCGCCCATACCCTTGCGCCCACGGTATAAAGGCCCGCGCTTACCCCTTGCCAAGAGCCCGATATGAAACTGCTGATCGTCGAAGACCAACCCAAAACCGGCCACTATTTGCGTCAAGGCCTGGCCGAGGCTGGCTTTACCACCGAACTGGTGGCCGACGGCACGACCGGCCAGCACCTGGCGCTGAGCGGGGATTATGACTTGTTGATCCTCGATGTGATGCTTCCGGGCCGCGACGGCTGGCAGATCCTGCAGGCGGTGCGCAGCGCCGGCCTGGACATGCCGGTGCTGTTCCTCACCGCTCGCGATGCCGTGGAAGACCGCGTACATGGCCTGGAACTGGGCGCCGACGACTACCTGGTCAAGCCCTTCGCCTTTTCCGAACTGCTGGCCCGGGTGCGCACTTTGTTACGCCGTGGCAGCAGCACACCGCAGGAAACCACCCTGCAACTAGCCGACCTGCGCTTGGACCTGATCCGTCGCCGCGTCGAGCGCGACGGCCAGCGCATCGACCTCACCGCCAAGGAGTTTGCCCTGCTGGAAATGCTGCTGCGTCGCCAGGGCGAAGTACTGCCCAAGACGCTGATCGCGTCCCAGGTGTGGGACATGAATTTCGACAGCGACACCAACATCATCGAAGTGGCGATACGCCGCCTGCGCCTGAAAGTCGACGATAACTTCCCCAACAAACTGATCCACACCGTGCGCGGCATGGGTTACGTGCTGGAGGAGCGCTTCACGTGATCAAGCGCCTGTCGCTGACCAGCCGCCTGGCGCTGCTGTTTGCCGCCTGCACGGCGGTGGTCTCGTTGATCGCCGGCGTACTGTTCAACCGCGCCAGCGAAGCGCACTTCGTCGAGCTGGACCAGCAACTGCTCGACAGCAAGCTGGTGGCCCTGCGCAGCGCCTTGCAGGGTGTCGACTCACGTGAAGCCTTTGCCCTGCGCGGCCCGCAATTGCGCGCAGAACTTGATCACCAGCCCGACTTCACCGTGCGCATCACGGCGGCCGACCAGCGCTGGGTGGACGGTGCACCGTACCTCAGCGTGCCCGCAGCACCCGGCCTGCACAGCCTGCAAAACGCCGGCACCGACTACCGTGTGTACAACGCGCCATTGACGCCCGGCCAACCCGGTTCGCCACAGCTGAGCCTGATACTGGACATCACCCACCACCAGCACTTCCTGGAGCATATGCAACGCTTGATCTGGCTGACCGTCGGCCTCTCGGCCCTGGCTACCGCCCTGCTCGGCGCCTGGGCTGCGCGCAGCGGGTTGCGGCCGTTGCGGCGCATGGGCGAGGTGGCCGCCAGCGTATCCGCCCACTCGCTGACGCAACGCCTGCCCGAGGCGCAAATGCCGGTGGAGCTGGAGGAACTGGCCCAAGCCTTCAACGCCATGTTGGGGCGACTGGACGACGCCTTCCAGCGCCTGTCGGCGTTCTCCGCCGATATCGCCCACGAGCTGCGCACGCCGCTGTCGAACCTGCTGACCCAGACCCAGGTGATTCTCACCCAGCCACGCCCACTGGAGGATTACCGCGAGGCGCTGCACAGCAACCTCGAAGAGTTGCAATGGATGGCGCAACTGGTCAACGACATGCTGTACCTGGCCAAGGCCGACCACGGGTTGCTGATGCCCAACCGTGAAGCCCTGGATCTGGGCGATGAGGTCGACGCACTGTTGGAGTTTTTTACCCTGCTGGCGGAGGACGCACAGGTCACGCTGGTACGCGAAGGCAGCGCCCATACGCTGGGCGATCGCGGCATGTTGCGCCGGGCCCTGTCGAACTTGCTCGATAACGCGCTGCGGTTTACCCCACCGAGCGGTGAAGTGCGGGTGCGGATAGAGAGTGGCGTGACACTGACAGTTGAGAACACCGGGGAAGGTATTCCTGCGCAGCTGTTGCCGCGGCTGTTTGACCGGTTCTACCGAGCCGACCCGTCAAGGCAGCCAGGCAGCAGTGAACATGCGGGGCTGGGGTTGGCGATTACCCAGTCGATTGTGCGGGCGCATGGGGGGAGGATTTATTGTGAGTCGCAGGCGGGCTGGACAAGGTTTGTGATTGAGTTGCCCAAGGGAGATTGATGCAAGCTGGGCCGGCCCCATCGGGGGCAAGCCCCCTCCCACATTTTGACCTCATTGTTCCTGTATAAACGCGGTCCAGCGTGGGGGGCTTGCCCCCGATAGCGGTCTAAGGCCTTACGAATATCTCAAGGCATGGGCCGGCTCAATCTTCGCCGCCCGATACGCCGGGTAAATCGTCGCCAAAAAGCTCAACACAAACCCCGCCGAGCAGATCAGCAACACATCCCCACCTTGCAGCTCCGAAGGCAGGTTGCTGACAAAATACACATCCGAACTGAAGATATGCTGCCCGCTCACCCGCTCCAGCCAACCTACCAGTTCACTGACGTTCAGCGCCGCAATCACCCCCAGTACGCCGCCGATCAAGGTGCCGACCACGCCGATCACCGTGCCCTGCACCATGAAGATAGCCATGATCTGCCGAGGCGTGGCGCCGATGGTGCGCAGGATCGCGATGTCCGCGCCCTTGTCGTTCACCACCATGATCAACGTGGCGATGATGTTGAACGCAGCGACTGCGACGATCATCAGCAACAACAGACCGATCATGGTCTTTTCCATCTTCATCGCGCTGAACAGGCTGCCCTGGGTGTGGGTCCAGTCATCCGGCTTGTAAGCCGCGCCGAGGCTGGCAGCGATATCCGCCGAGACTTTGGGCGCTGCGTACAAGTCCTTCACCGCCAGGCGCACGCTTTGCACCTGGTTGGGCTGCCAATGCTGGATTTCTGCCGCGTCGGCCATGTGGATCAGGGCCATGGAGCCATCCAGCTCGGCGCCGACCTTGAAGATGCCCACCACGTTCAACCGCTGCATACGCGGGGTGATGCCGCCCGGCGCGCTGCTCAGTTCCGGGACGATCAGGGTCAGCTTGTCGCCCACGTTCAGGCGAAAGCGCCGCGCGGTGATATCGCCGACCACCACGCCAAACTCGCCGGGTTTGAGGTCGTCCAGTTTGCCGCGCACGATGTGCTGGGTCACGATCGACACCTTGCCTTCCTGGGCCGGGTCGACGCCGCTGATCTCGATCGGCTGCATGGCGCCCTTGTAGGAGAACATGCCGTCCATCTGGGTGAACGGTACCGCAGCTGTAACTTGCGGATTCTTCATCGCCGCGGCCGCCACCGGTTGCCAGTCATCAATCGGCTTTACGCCGACGATGGTGGCGTGGGGCACCATGCCGAGGATGCGCGAGCTCATTTCGCGCTGGAAGCCGTTCATTACCGACAGCACCACGATCATGGCCAATACGCCCAGGGCGAGGCCGATCATCGAGGTCATCGAGATAAACGAGACAAAACGGTTACGGCGCTTGGCGCGGGTATAGCGCGTGCCGATGAAAATGGATAACGGTCTGAACATTCGCGTACACCGCCTGAAAAAATGAAAAAGCCCGACGCCAGGCGCCAGGCTTGAAACAGGTCAGATGGCGACCAGGTGACCTTCCTGCAGGTGCAACACGCGGTCCATCTGCCGGGCCATGCTCATGTCATGGGTCACCACCAGGAACGCGGTGCGCATCTGGGTGCTCAGTTCCAGCATCAAGTCCTTGATGCCCTGGGCGGTGTGGGAGTCGAGGTTGCCGGTCGGCTCGTCGAGCATCACCAGGCCAGGGTTGTTCACCAGGGCGCGGGCAATCGCCACACGCTGGCGCTCACCGCCGGACAGTTCGGCCGGCTTGTGCTCCAGGCGATGGCCGAGGCCGACGCGCTCCAGCAAGGCGGTGGCACGTTGGCGCGCCTCCGGGATCGCGGTCTTGCCGATCAACAGCGGCATGCACACGTTTTCCAGGGCGGTGAATTCCGGCAGCAGGTGGTGGAACTGGTACACAAAGCCCAGCGAGCGGTTACGCAGTTGGCCACGGGCCTTTTCATTCAACGCCGACAGTTCTTCGCCGGCCAGCCATACGCTGCCCTGGGACGGCGTATCGAGGCCGCCCAACAGGTTCAGCAAGGTGCTTTTGCCGGAGCCGGAACTGCCGACGATCGCCACGCGTTCACCCGGATGCAGTTCCAGTTGCAGGTTCGACAGCACAACCACCGATTCCGGGCCTTCCTCGTAGGATTTGCCCAGGTTGCGGCAGCTCAGGATTGCTTTTTCACTCATGCCCGATTCACTCATAACGTAATGCCTGTGCTGGCTGGGTACGTGCCGCGCGCCAGGCTGGATACAGGGTGGCAAGGAAGCTCAGGACCAACGCGGCGCCGCCCACCATCAGCACGTCCTGGGTTTGCACCTGGGACGGCAAGTAGTCGATGAAGTAGACGTCAGCGTTGAGAAACTTGTGGCCGATCACTTTTTCAAGCAGGGCGATGGCGGCGCTGACGTTCAGAGCGGCCAGAATGCCCACCGCAGTACCGATCAGGGTGCCGACCACGCCAATCACGGTGCCCTGCACCATGAAGATCGCCATGATCTGCCCCGGCGTGGCGCCCAGGGTACGCAGGATGGCGATATCGCCCTTCTTGTCGTTCACTACCATCACCAGCGTGGAAATGATGTTGAACGCAGCCACGGCGACGATCAGCAGCAACAGCAGGCCGATCATGGCCTTCTCCATGCGGATGGCCTGGTAGAGGTTGCCGTGGGTACGGGTCCAGTCGCGGGCGTAATACTCGGATTCACCCAAGTGCTGGGCGATTTCCCAGGCGCCGCGCGGGGCGTCGAACAGGTCGTTGAACTTCAGCCGCAGGCCCTGCACCTGGTCCGGCTGCCAGCGATGCAGGCGGGCCAGGTCGGTAAGGTTGGTCAGGCCGATGTAACCGTCGATCTCGCCGGCGCCGACGTGGAAGGTGCCGACCACGGTAAAGCGCTTCATGCGCGGGAACATGCCGGCCGGGGTCACGGTGACTTCCGGAGCGACGAAGGTCAGCTTGTCGCCAACCCCCACACCGAGCTTGGCCGCCGCCTTGTCACCGATAACGATGCCGAAACTGCCGGGGGCCAGGTCGTCGAGCTTACCTTGCTGCATGAACTTGTCGATGATCGAGACGTGGCGTTCCTGGGCCGGGTCGATGGCATTGAGCAGGATCTTCTGCACCTTGCCGTCGTTGGTCAGCAACCCCTGCATCTGGGTAAACGGCGCGACCGCCACCACCTTGGGGTTCTGCTTGACCTTGGCGGCCAGGCTTTGCCAGTCGTTGATGGGCGCATCGCCCTCGATGGTCGCGTGGGGCACCATGCCCAGCACGCGGGTACGCATCTCATGATCGAAGCCGTTCATCACCGACAGCACCACGATCATCACGACCACGCCCAGGGCGAGACCGATCATCGAGGTCAAGGAAATGAACGACACAAAATGATTGCGACGCTTTGCACGGGTATAACGCGTGCCGATAAATACGAAGAGAGGTCTGAACATGTCGGGGCTTGTTCGGAGGAAAAGAAGACGTCCCGGTGGCGGGGTCTGGTAAGCAGCTTTACACTCAGACCATTACCGTTACCTGGGGTTCGCCATGTCGACATTAGATGAAGAAGAGCGCCGCGAATACTACCGTATCGACGACATGATCGCACTTCAAATCAGCACATTGTCTGGCCCCGAAGCGGCGAGCAAGGAAGTGTTGCTGGATGATTCGCCGCTATTCAATCTGCTCAGCGAACTGCACCTGAGCGAATTCGAAGCCCAGCACCTGCTGCGTCAGATCAGCGAGAAAGACCGCAGCCTGGCGGCCTTCCTCAAAGTGCAAAACAAGCGCCTGGACCTGCTCAGCCAGGTCATGGCCCGCGGCCTTCTGGCTGAAGTGGGCGCGCCGCAACCGGTGATTCTTTCCGAGGGCGGCATCGACTTCCAGCACCCTACCCCGCTGACACCCGATACTCACCTGGCGGTCAAGCTGGTGCTGATGCCCCAGGCGCTCGGCCTGTTGCTGCGCGCGCGGGTGACCCATTGCGATCCCAAGGGCGACAGCTTTGATGTGGGCACGGAATTCGAATCCATGACCGATGCCCAACGCCAACTGCTGGCGCGCTACATCCTGCAAAAGCAGGCGCAGGAACGCCGTCTGGCGCGAGAGCAAAGCGACGACCTCTGAATACCTATTCATTCCGCCAGCGATCCTGGCGCAAAGGAGCAACTGTGACCCTGATCTACGGCCATCGCGGTGCCAAAGGCGAAGCACCGGAAAATACCCTGACCAGTTTTCAGGAATGCCTCAAGCACGGCGTACGCCGTTGCGAGCTGGACCTGCACCTATCCATGGACGGCGAGCTGATGGTCATCCATGACCCGACCCTCAAGCGCACCGCCGACCGGCGCGGCAAGGTCGTCGAGTACTCGGCGGCTGATCTGGTGAAGATGGACGCGCGCAAAGGCGGCCCGGGTTGGGTCAGCCCGTGCCCGATCCCACGCCTGGAGGAGCTGTTCGAAAAGTGCGACTTCGATCACTGGCAACTGGAAGTCAAAAGCGCCTCGCGTACCCGTGCCGCCACCACCGTGCTGGCGATTCGCGAAATGGCCGTGCGCTTTGGCTTGATGGACAAGGTCACGGTGACGTCAAGCTCGCGGGAAGTGCTCAAGGCCGCCGTGGAACTCACCCCGGACCTGTCACGCGGCCTGGTCGCCGAATACGCCTGGCTCGACCCGTTGAAGGTCGCGCAGAACTATGGCTGTGAATACCTGGCATTGAACTGGACGTTATGCACCCCTGAGCGGCTGGAAAAAGCCCAGCGCCAGGGTTTGCACGTATCCGTGTGGACGGTCAACGAACCTGCGCTGATGCGCAGGCTCGCCGACTTCGGCGTAGATAGCCTGATTACAGACTTTCCCGGTTTGGCCACTGCCACTCTCGGGAATTACTGAAATCGGTCTCCCCGGCCGGCTCAGGCCACCGGCCGGAGCCGCTCAAAAAAGCCGGTTGAGGCCGTCGTAGGCGGCTACCCGATAGGCTTCGGCCATGGTCGGGTAGTTGAAGGTGGTGTTGACGAAATACTTGAGGGTATTTTGCTCACCCGGCTGGTTCATGATCGCCTGGCCAATGTGCACGATCTCCGACGCCTGGTAGCCAAAGCAATGCACGCCGAGTACTTCCAGGGTCTCGCGGTGGAACAGGATTTTCAGCATGCCTTGCGGCTCACCGGCGATCTGCGCACGCGCCATGCTCTTGAAGAACGCCTTGCCCACTTCGTAAGGCACCTTGGCCTTGGTCAGTTCGTGCTCGTTCTTGCCGATAGAGCTGATCTCGGGAATCGTGTAGATCCCGGTCGGCACATCATTCACGTAGCGCCAGCTGCCGTTGTCGACAATGCTGCCAGCAGCCGAACGGCCCTGGTCATGGGCGGCACTGGCCAGGCTTGGCCAGCCGATCACGTCACCGGCACCGTAGATATTGGTTACGCAGGTGCGGTAGTTCTCGTCCACCTCGATCTGGCCACGGCTGTTGACCTTGACCCCGATATTTTCCATACCCAGCTTGTCGGTGTTGCCGGTACGGCCATTGCACCACAGCAAGGCGTCGGCCTTGATCTTCTTGCCGGACTTGAGGTGCAGGATCACACCGTTGTCCAGGCCTTCGACTCGCTCGTACTCTTCGTTGTGGCGCACGGTGATGTTGTTGTTGCTGAAGTGGTAGCTCAACGCCTGGGAAATTTCCGAGTCGAGGAAGCTCAGTAACTGGTCACGGTTGTCCACCAGCTCCACCAGTACACCCAGGCCGCTGAAGATCGAGGCGTATTCGCAGCCGATAACGCCGGCGCCATAGATGATCAGTTTGCGCGGGGTGTGGCCCAGGCTGAGGATGGTGTCGCTATCGTAGATACGCGGGTGGTGGAAATCGATGTCCGCCGGGCGATACGGGCGCGAGCCGGTGGCAATGATGATGTGCTTGGCCACCAGTTTCTCGACCACGCCATTGGCGCAGACCACTTCGACGGTTTGCTCGTCGGCGAAGCTGCCGGTGCCGAAGAACAGGTCGACGCGGTTACGGGCGTAGTAGCCGGTACGCGAAGCGACTTGCTTGGAGATGACTTTTTCGGCGCTTTTCAACACGTCCGGGAACGAGAACCAGCGCGGCTCGCCAATAGCCCGGAACATCGGGTTGGTGTTGAACTGCATGATCTGGCGCACGGAGTGACGCAACGCCTTGGACGGGATGGTACCCAGGTGGGTGCAGTTACCGCCGACCTGACGACGGCTATCGACCATCGCCACCTTGCGCCCTGCTTTGGCAGCGTTCATCGCCGCACCTTCTCCAGCCGGGCCGGAACCCAGTACCACCACGTCATAGTTGTAGACAGCCATGCGTACTCCTCAGAACAGGCCAGGCGTACGGTTGGACGCCTGGCTAAATCATGCCGCGGCCAGCGGTCATGAAGGACAATTTGGCTCAAGTGTGTGAACCGGGGCACAGTCTATAGAAGGCCGAGCGCCGCGAACATTAACCCTTGGTCGCGTCGTAGGCCAGTGTTGCCATACTACAGGACGCAAATTAGCGCCGATTTCAGGATGAGCATTATGCGACAACTCTTATCTGTTTAATGTGTCGACTGAGCCATCGCTATCGGGAGCAAGTCGAATCGTCGCACCGCCCCTCCCACATTCTGATCTGCAAATACATTCAAATGTGGGAGGGGGCTTGCTCCCGAAGAGGCCCTACCCAGCAACACAAAACCCACAGGCATGAAAAAGCCCCGAACCAGTCGGGGCTTTCTCATTCAGCCCAAAGGCTTAGCGCGGGAACGCAGGCGGGTTGACCCCAGCCATGTCTTCCATCACGCGAACCACCTGGCAGCTGTAGCCAAACTCGTTGTCGTACCACACGTACAGCACAACACGGTTGTCCTGGGTGATGGTCGCTTCAGCGTCCACCACACCGG